>JAJRYS010000021.1 GCA_024275665.1 archaeon
GCAAAAGCACTTGGATGCAAAAAAGAGGAAATACTGGGAAAAATGATACAAGCAATAAACAATCCAAAAGAACCAGAAGTAATTGAAAACGCTCCCTGCCAAGAAGTAATAGAAGATGACGTTGACTTGACAAAAATACCCATTCTTCTTCACACTGAAAAAGACGGTGGGAAGTATATTCCATCTGCTGTTTGCATAATAAAAGACCCTGACTACGGCAGGAACGCTTGCTTCCACAGGTTAATGCTGATAGACAAGGACAAACTCGTTGCAAGGATAGTGAAAAACAGGGGCACTGATACTGCTTACAAAAAAGCTCTTGAAAAAGGAGAAGAACTTGAAATAGCAATCTGCATTGGGAATTCAACAGCAGTAATGCTTGCAGCAGCAACTTCTCTTCCAAAAGAAATGGATGAACTTGCAATGGCAAACGCTCTTGAAGAAACAAAACTCGTTAAATGCAAAACAATAGACGTTGAAGTTCCAGCAGACTGCGAGTTGGTACTTGAAGGGATAATGACAAAAGAAATTCATGAAGAAGGGCCTTTCTTGGATTTAACAGAAACAATGGACGGAATAAGAGAACAACCAGTGATAAAAATCAAGAAAATAACTCACAGGAAAGATTACATCTATCAATCCCTTCTTCCTGGGAAAGGAGAACACAAACTATTAATGGGAATGCCAAGAGAACCAACAATATTCAACGAAGTGAACAAAGTATGCAAATGCAAGAACGTGATTATTACCAAAGGAGGGTGTTCCTGGCTTCATGCAGTAGTGCAAATAAAAAAAGAAAAAGAAGAAGATGGTAAAAAAGCAATAGAGGCAGCTTTCAAAGGACATTCTTCAATGAAGCATTGTGTTATAGTGGATGAAGATATAAACATTTATGATATGAATGAGGTTGAATGGGCTATTGCCACGAGATTCCAAGCAGACAAAGACGCGATCATAATGCCCATGCAACCAGGCTCTTCTCTTGACCCTTCAGGGATCTTCAAGAAAGGAGAAAAAACGAAAACTTGCAAAGTGGGTCTTGACGCCACTATTCCGTTTGGAAAACACGACAAGGACTTCACAAAATTCCACTACCCGAAAGTTGATGTTAAAAAATACTTGGATGAATAACATGTACTTGACGAAAGAAGAAGAAAAAATGCTGGAAGGAGAATATGGAGAAGCTACTAGAAAAGCAATGAAGTTGTTAGTAAAACTAGGGGACATTTACGGTGCTGAAAAGATGGTTGAAGTCTCTTCAGCTCAAGCGTCAGGAGTCTCGTACAAGTCAATAGGAGACCCTGGACTAGAATTCTTAGAAGGGTTTGCACAAGAAGGAGCAAGAGTAATAGTGCCAACTTTTCTCAACCCTGCTGGAATGGACTTAGAAAATTGGAAAAAATTTGATTTTCCTGAAGAATTCGCCGAAAAACAAGCACGAATAATAAACGCTTTTAAAAGAATGAGAGTCACTATCTCTGCTACTTGCACTCCCTACTATGCAAGTGCTTTGCCAAGAATGAACGAGCACTTAGCCTGGGCAGAGTCAAGCGCTGTTTCTTTTGCAAACTCTGTAATAGGTGCTTTGACAAACAGGGAAGGAGGGCCATCAGCATTAGCAGCTGCGATAACTGGGAGGACTCCTGAGTATGGTTTGCACTTAGAAGAAAACAGGAAACCAACAATAGTAGTCGAAGTAGAAGCAGAAGAGTTTGAGTTTGGATTACTTGGAAATCTAGTAGGAAAAATGGTGAAGAACAAAATACCTTACTTTAAAGGAATAAAAAAAGCAACAACAGATGATCTGAAATACTTGGGAGCAGCGATGGCTGCAAGCGGAGCAGTAGCACTGTACTACGTTGAAGGAATCACTCCCAAAGCAAGTGAACAGGAAACAACAGGATTGGAGAAGACAACAATAACAACTGAAGACTTGGAGAAAAGAAAAGAAGAGCTGACAACTGCTGATGAAAAACCAGACTTAATCGCGTTTGGATGTCCTCACTTGTCAATAGCAGAGGTTAAATGGATTAGTGATTTCTTAAAGAATAGGAAGATGAAAACAAAACTATGGCTGTTTACTTCAACTGCTGCGAAAGCAATAGCAGACAGAATGGGATACACTGAGAACATTGAAAGAGCAGGAGGAAGCATTATTACTGATACTTGTATGGTCGTTGCTCCAATAGAACAAATGGGCTTTGGCACTGTGGCTGTCAACTCAGGGAAAGCAGCACACTACCTTCCTGGTTTCTGCAAACAAAAAGTGATAATAGATTCAATGGAAAACTTGCTGGAGAAGTGGTCTGAATGAGGATGAAAGGAAGAATAATAAATGAAGGAAATGCTGAAGGAGAAGCAGTAGTATCAAGAGAGCCCATAGGCTTCTACGGTGGGATTGATGCCAAGACTGGGATAGTGATTGAAAAAGGACACGAGTTAGAAGGAAAAAGCGTAAAAGACAAGATATTAGTATTCCCGAGGGGGAAAGGATCAACAGTCGGCTCTTATGTGATTTATGGGTTGAAGAAAAATGGAGTGGCTCCAAAAGCGATAATAAACGAGGAGACAGAAACAATCGTAGCAACAGGAGTGATACTCGCTAATATTCCATGCATTGACGGGATTGACGTATCTAAAATAAAAACAGGAGACAAGATAAAAATAGAAGGAGATGAAGTGATAGTAAATGAATGACTTAGTAATCTTGAAGATTGGTGGAAGCGTAATAACAGACAAACACAGCACTGTTCCTAAAGTTAATTTTGAAAACTTGAACAGGATAGCTGAAGAAATAAGTTACTATGATGGAAAACTGATTTTAATACACGGAGCTGGGAGCTACGGGCATCAAATAGTCAAAAGAACAGGAATCCATAAAGGCATCAGTAATGAAGAGCAAGTGATCGCTTTCGCAGAAACACAGAGGCTACAGAACGAGCTTGACTCAATAGTATGCAAAGCACTTATCAATAAGGGAGTTCCTGCAATACCAGTACAGGCATCAGCAAGCGCTATCATGCGAAAAGGACGATTAGTATCAATGGACGTGAATGCCGTTACCGGCTTTCTTGAAACAGGATTAGTCCCAGTGCTTTACGGTGTTCCTGCTTATGACGAAGAACAAAAGTGCTCAATATTATCAGGAGATCAAATAGCTCCATTCTTAGCAAAGAAATTAGGTGTGAAAAAAATAATACACGGTACTAACGTGGATGGAGTGTTCACTGCTGATCCTAATAAAGACCCTAATGCTGTATTGATAAGAGAGATTAACAAAAACAATGTTGAAGAAGCAATGAAAGCACTGGGAGGCTCAAGCGCTGTTGACGTCACTGGCGGGATGCTTGGTAAGGTTAAGGAATTGTTAAGCCTCGCAGAAGAAGGAATAGAATCACTGTTGATAAACGCTGAAAAACCAGGAAACATTAAAAAAGCATTGCTAAGGGAAGAGGTAACAGGAACTATTGTGAAGTGGTAGGATGAGCACTCTTTCGCGTAAAGAAGAACACCTGCGCATTTGCTTGGAAGAAGACGTTGAGACGCCGAGCACTTGGTTTGAGTATGCCAAACTGGTTAACGATTCCTTGCCTGGGATTGATTACGACTCGATTGACTTGAGTGTTTCTTTTCTCAGCAAAAAACTGGAAGCACCTTTGATAATCTCAGCTGTTACTGGAGGAATTCCAAGAGCAGGAGAGATTAACAAGAAACTAGCAAAAGCTGCTGAAGAACACGGCATAGGGTTCGGCCTGGGTTCTCAGAGGGCAATGATAGAGCATCCTGAAATGAAGGACACTTACTACGTGCGTGATGTTGCTCCTTCTACTCTCGTACTGGCAAACATAGGACTCGCGCAATTAAAAGAATATTCCTTGGAACAAATCCAGGGAATGGTTGACAGTGTTGAAGCAGACGGTTTATGCGTTCACTTGAACCCTGCGCAGGAAGCATTCCAACCAGAAGGGGACCATGACTTCTCAAACCTCTTTGAAAAACTAAGAGAATTATGCGACGGACTAAGCGTTCCAGTAATAGGAAAAGAAGTGGGATTCGGGGTCAGCAGGGAAACTGCTGAGAAGCTGAAACAAGCAGGAGTGAAAGCAATAGACGTTGGAGGTTTTGGAGGCACTAACTGGGGCAAGATAGAAGCTATTAGAAGCGGTGTTGACTTTTCTGCTTTTGAGTCTTTTGGAATACCGACAGCTGCGAGCATTCTTGAAGCAAGAACAACAGGCTTGCCTATAATCGCTACTGGTGGTTTGAGGAGTGGAGTGGATGCTGCTAAGGCGATTGCTTTAGGAGCTGACTTGGCTGGATTCGCTTTGCCAATGCTGAAAGCACTAATGAATGACGGAGAAGAAGGTCTTGGAAGGTTCATTGAAAAAATAAAAACAGAACTGATGAGAAAAATGTTCATGACAGGTAACAAAAACATAAGCGATTTGAAAAACAGTAAGACAATCTTGCTTGGGTTTTTGAAAGAATGGGCAAAGCAGAGGAATTTATTAACAACTGATTCTTAAACAAATAGCATGGAGTTAGGGGAACTAATCCTAAGGCAGGCTTTGAAGAATGCTTGGCAGCATGATGGAAAAGCAAGCACAGGAGCTGTGATTAACAAAGTGCTAGGAGAAAAGCCAGAGCTAAAACAAGACATGAAAACGCTTGCTTTGAAAGTAAGAGAAATCGTTGAAAAAGTTAACAGTAAGAGTTTTTCAGAAATAGAAAAAGAGCTTAGAGAGAAATGGCCTGAGGCAATGGAGAAACGCGACGAGGAAAGGCATGACCTTCCTGAACTGCCCGGAGCTGTTAAGGGAAGAGTGGTAATGAGGATGGCTCCCAATCCTAACGGAGCAATGCACTTAGGGCACGCCAGGCAGTTATTACTTAACTGGTTTTACGTGAGGAAGTACAACGGAAAATTAATCCTAAGGTTTGATGATACTGACCCGAAAGTGAAGAAACCATTGAAAGAAGCTTATACTTGGTGGCTTGAAGATTTGGAATGGCTTGGAGTAAAACCTGATGAAGTGATTTATGCTTCTGATAGGCTTGAAATTTACTATGAGTACGCTGAGAAACTAATCAAAATGAGCAAAGCATACGTGTGCACTTGCAAGCCAGAAGAATTCAGGGAATACAAGAATAACAAAAAGCCTTGTCCTTGCAGGGGCTTAAGTGTTGAAGAACAATTGAATAGATGGGAGAAAATGTTTTCAGAATACAAGGAAGGAGAAGCAGTGCTCAGAGTGAAGACTGACATTAAACACCCTAACCCTGCTCTCAGGGACTGGCCTGCTTTCCGTATTGTTGAAAAACCAGAACACCCCCGCATTGATCCTGACAATCCTCCGCGAGTATGGCCTTTGCTTAACTTCAACTCTGCAATAGACGACCACTTGACAGGAGTCACTCACATAATAAGAGGAAGGGACTTGGATTTCACTGAAAAACAACAACGATTCTTATACGAGCACTTCGGATGGAAGTACCCAGTAACTATTGTTACTGGCAAGCTCAACTTGGAAGGAGCTGTGTTAAGCTGTAGCAAAATAGCAGAGGGGATAAGCAAGGGAGAGTACAGCGGATGGGATGACGAGAAGCTTGGCACGATTCGTGCCCTGAGAAAGAAAGGGATTACTGCTAACGGGATAAAGCAACTCATATGGGACCTTGGGATTAAGAAGAACAACGTGACTATCACTTGGGCTAATCTTGAAGCAGCTAACAAGAAGGCGTTAAAGAGCAAGACGTTCAAAGAGTAGGCTTTAAATACTCCTATTAATAGAAATATATCAAATTCTTTTTTTCAAAAAAAGAAATCCTATGAAAAGAGTTGCACGTGCAACAATGAAAGGAGGGTAGAAAATGGCGTCATACGTGAAATTCAAAGTTCCAAAAGAGATAGCTGAACAAGCATACCAGTCAGTTGAAATGGCTAGGAATACTGGTAAGATCAGGAAAGGAGTGAACGAGACTACGAAAGCGGTTGAAAGAGCTACTGCCAAGCTCGTTGTAATAGCAGAGGATGTTAATCCGCCTGAAATAGTAGCATTCCTGCCACTGTTATGCGAGGAGAAGAACACTCCTTACGTGTACGTACCAACTAAGAAAGAGCTTGGAACAGCTGCTGGTTTGAAAGTAGCCACAGCAGCAGTGGCAATAGTAGAACCAGGAAACGGAAAAGACTTAATAAAAGCAATAGCAGACAAAGTGGAAGAACTTAAGAAAAGCAGTGGTGAACAGTGATGAAAGAAGCAGTACCAGCGCAAGTAGTAGAAGTAGTAGGCAAGACAGGAGTATACGGAGAAATATGGCAAGTAATAGTAAAAGTGCTTGAAGGAAGAGACAAAGGCAGGATAATGAGAAGGAACGTAAAAGGACCCGTAAGGAAGGACGACATACTAATGCTTCTTGATACTGAATCAGAAGCAAAGCCTATAAAAGTAAAGTAACGCGGTGTTAGTAATGAAGTGTTCTTTCTGTGGAAAAGAAATAGAATTTGGCAGGGCCAAGATATTCTCTTTAAAAGATGGTTCAAAGTATTACTTTTGCTCAAGTAAGTGCGAGAGAAACTTGCTCAAATTAAAGAGAAAACCAGCTAAAGTAAAGTGGGTTGTGAAGAAAAAGAAGAAAAAAGGGGAATGAATGAAGATAGTAATACTTGGGCCTCCTGGTTCTGGGAAAGGAACATATGCTAGTAGGATTTCGGAAAGACTAGGTATTCCTCACATTTCAACAGGAGACTTGCTAAGAGAAGAAATTAGAAACCAGACTGAAACAGGGAAAAGAATAGAAAGCATAATGAACAAAGGAGACTTAGTACCTGATGAAGTAGTAATAAGTATTCTTAAAAACAGGATAAGCAAAGATGATTGTTCTAACGGCTTCATACTAGATGGTTTTCCAAGAACCATTGAACAGGCAAAGAAACTCGAAGAAATAACAAGCATAGACGTAGTAATATTTTTAGACGTGCCTGATTGGGTAATAATCAAAAGACTTACTTCAAGAAGAGTGTGTGAGAAATGCGGAGCTATTTATAATTTGTTGACAAACCCTCCGAAACAAGAAGAATTATGCGACAAATGCAGGGGCAGGTTGGTTCAAAGAGAAGATGATAAGGAAGAAGTCATAAGGGAAAGGTTAAAGATATATAAAGAAAAAACAGAACTAATAATAAGATATTACAAGGACAAGGGCTTATTGAAAACAGTTGAGTGGAAGAAAGAAGACATTCCTGAAGAAGAACAAGACATGCCATTAAGCCTAATGCTTGAAAAAATAATGAGCTTACTAAACGCGTGAGCGTTTAGGAATAGAAAAAGCCTCGGGAAACTGAGGAGCTGATTAACAATGATAAGATCTCCGATAATAACAGTACTGGGGCACGTAGACCACGGTAAGACCTTCTTACTGGATAGAATAAGGGGGACTTCAATAGCAGCAAAAGAAGCAGGAGCAATAACGCAACACGTTGGAGCAAGCTTCATTCCAACTGACGTAATAAAACAAAAATGCGGGGAACTGCTTGAAAAATATAAATTTGAATTGAAAATCCCAGGACTCTTGTTCATTGACACTCCTGGACACGAAGCCTTTACTAACCTGAGGAAGAGAGGAGGGTCAACAGCAGACTTAGCAGTATTAGTAATTGACATCACTCAAGGAGTACAACCGCAAACAAAAGAAGCTATTGAAATTCTTAAACTGAACAAAGTGCCTTTCATAGTGGCTGCTAACAAGATAGACTTGATAAACGGATGGATTTCGAACGAAGAAGAAATGTTCCTGAAAACCTTCAAAAAACAAAGAGAACAAGTAAAACAATTATTGGATGAGGGAATTTACAAGTTAATGGGGCAGTTATCAGAGTTTGGTTTTGACTCTGATAGGTTTGACAGGGTAAGTGACTTAACAAAACAAGTTCTCATAATCCCTGTATCTGCAAAAACAGGAGAAGGAATACCAGAATTATTATTGTTCCTTGCTGGCTTGTCACAGAAGTTCATGAAAAACAAGCTTGAAATAGATGAGGAAAAACCAGCAAAAGGAGGAGTGTTGGAAGTAAAAGAAGTGCAAGGACTTGGCATGACCATAGATGCAATAATATACGACGGTTGTTTGAAAAAAGATGATAAGATCGCAGTAGGAGGCAAGAATGGAGTAATTATCACAAAAATACGTGCTCTCTTAGTCCCGCAACCATTAGAAGAAATAAGAGACCCTCGTAAAAAATTCAAAACAGTTGACAAAGTATATGCAGCTGCAGGAGTAAAAATAGCAGCCCCTGGCTTGGAAGAAGCACTAGCAGGATCACCATTAAGAGTGATAAAAGGAAACGAAGAAGAGGTTAAAAAAGAAATAGAATCAGAATTGAGAGAATTGAGGATTGAAAAACAAATAGATGGAGTAATAATAAAAGCAGATGCATTAGGCTCATTAGAAGCAATTGTAATGCTTCTTGAAAACAAAGGAGTGCCAGTAAAAAAAGCAGATGTTGGAGCAGTTAGCAAGAAAGACGTGATAGAAGCTGAGAGCGTACGCAAAAGAAACAGATACTTAGGAGTCATATTTGCTTTCAACACAAACGTAATGGAAGAAGCGAGAGAAGAAGCAAGGAAAACAGAAGTGAAAATATTCGAATCAAAAGTAATATATCAACTTGAAGAGGATTATGAAAAATGGAGGAAAGAAGAAGAGGAGAGAGAAAAAGAAGAGGAGTTACAAAAGTACATTTTCCCAGCCAAAATAAAAATACTCCCAGGATTTGTTTTCAGGGCAAGCAAACCAGCAGTAGTTGGAGTAGAAGTAATAGACGGAGTAATAAAAAGCAGCTATCCTTTAATGAATGACAGAGGAAAAGTGATAGGAACTATTCAAAGCATTCAAGAAAAAAATCAATCAATTACAAAAGCAGAAAAAGGAATGAAAGTTGCTGTCTCAATACAAGGAGCAGTAGTGGGGAGGAATATTAATGAAGGAGATATCTTATACACTGCTATTCCAAAAGACCAAGTGTATGAAATGCTTTCCAAATTCAAAAAATACCTTGAACTAATAAAAGAAATAAAAAACATAGAGGAAGGAGAGGTGTGAAATGAAAGTAGTAATAGCAAACAAAGAAAAGGGGAGAAGCTACCAAGTTGAAATAGATGAAAACAAAAGCAAAGCATTATACGGTTTGAAAATAGGGCAAGAATTCGACGGCAGCATTGTAAACCTCACAGGATACAAACTTAAAATAACAGGAGGAAGCGACAAAGACGGGTTTCCAATGAGGCCAGATGTTCATGGGCCAGAGAGAAAAAGGATATTAGTATCAGCAGGGCCAGGAATTAGGAAGAAAAAGAAAGGAATTAGAAGAAAGAAAACAGTAAGAGGCAATATAATATCAGAAAGCATTGCACAAATAAACACTATTATAACCAAGAAAGGAGAAAAAACAATAGAAGAGTTGTTAGGAATAAAAGAAGAGAAAAAAGAAGGTGAGGAAAATCAAAAAGAAGAAAGTAATACAGCCTGAAGTAAACATAGGGGTAATAGGACACGTTGACCATGGGAAAACAAGTGTAGTAAGGGCCTTGACTAATGAATGGACTGATAAGCACTCTGAGGAAATAAAAAGAGGGATTACAATCAAGCTTGGCTACGCAGACGCGAGTTTTTACTACTGTGAAAAGTCAAAAAAATACAATACTAAAGAAACATGCGAAGATGGAAGAACTGGTAAATTGGTCAGAAAAGTATCATTCGTTGATTGCCCAGGGCATGAAAGCCTGATGGCAGTAATGATGTCAGGAGCATCATTAATGGATGGAGCATTACTTATAATAGCTGCTAATGAAAAATGCCCACAACCTCAAACAATAGAACACCTTTCTGCTTTGGAAATTGCAGGCATTAAAAACATAGTAATAGTCCAAAACAAAATAGACCTTGTAAGCAAAGAAGAGGCACTCAAAAATTATGAAGAAATAAAACAGTTCGTGAAAGGAACAATAGCCGAGAAAGCCCCAATCATACCATTCGCAGCGCATTACAATGCAAACGTTTCTGAATTGATAGAAGCTCTTGAAAAAACAATACCAACACCAAAAAGAGATACTAAAAAACCTTTCAGAATGTTAATAGCACGTTCTTTTGACATAAACAAACCAAGCTCAAAAATAGATAATCTGAAAGGAGGAGTAATAGGAGGGTCAATAATTCAAGGAGTAGTGAAAGAAGGAGAAGAAATTGAAATAGCACCAGGAATGCAACAAGGTGGGAAATATAAAAACTTAGTCACCAAAGTAGCCTCCTTATCAATAAAAGACGGATTCATAAAAGAAGCAAAACCAGGTGGGCTTGTGGCAATAGGAACCACTCTCGACCCCTCACTAACAAAAGGAGATAACTTAATAGGTAACACTGTTGGAAAACCAGGAACCCTTCCTCCTGTTAGGAATGATGTTACTGTAGAATACCACTTACTAAAACAAGTAGTCGGATTGGGGGAAGTGAAAAACATAACAGCAGGAGAAGTCCTGGTAATAAACGGAGGAACCCTTACAACAGTGGGAGTAGTAAAAAAAGCAGACAGCAAAAAAGCTTTCATAGAACTTAAAAAACCATTATGCATTGAAACAGGTGAAAAAGTCGGAATTTCAAGAAAAGGAACTACGAGATGGTGTTTAATAGGTTACGGCATAGTGATAGAATGAAAGTGTTATTAGACACTAACGCCCTCACAATCCCCTATCAATTTAGGATAGATATCTTTCAAGAAATAGAAAAGCAAATACCAAAACCAGAATATGTGACGCTTGAAAGTGTTGTAAAGGAACTTGAAAGAATAGATGACAAAAAAGCAAGCAAGATGGCAAAACAGTTAATAAAAGCATATGGCATAAAAATTGTGAGAGAAAAAGGAAAAACAGATGATGCCTTGCTAAGATACGCTAAAAAAGAAAATGCAGTACTATTCACGAATGACAAGGAGCTTAGAGTAAGAGCTAAAAAAGCAGAGGTTAAAACTGCTTACATGCGACAAAAGAAAAGGATATTTGTGGAGGGAATGAGTTGAATTACGTTAAAGAAATAAATCCTGGGAAGAGCATTAAGCGACTAAAAGCAGTAGTTGAAATACCAAAAGGAAGCAGTAATAAATATGAATATGATGAAAAATATAACTGCTTTAAACTTGACAGGTCACTTCATTCTTCAATGGTATTTCCCTTCGAATACGGATTTATTCCAAAAACAAAAGCGGATGATGGGGACGCTTTAGACATAATAATTTTAACAGAAAAGCCCACCTTTCCAGGATGCGTGATAACCGTAAGAGCAATAGGCTTGCTTAAAATGAAAGATGAGAAAGGGAACGATTATAAAGTGATAAGCGTTCCAATAAGCAAAGTAGAACCAAGAAAATCAGGGATAAAAATGATAAACGACTTAGAGGACCATGTTAAAAAAGAGATACTAAACTTTATGGAGGATTATAAAAAACTTGAACCTCATAAATGGGTGAGAGTAATAGGTTTTGGGAGTGTTGAAGAAGCTGAAAAAATTATTAAAAAAGCAAGAGAAAATTTTGAAAAGGAAGTGAGTTAATGTACAAGGTTGCCGCTATCAAAGACTCAATCAAAATACCGCCAAGATTGTTCTCAGAATCGTTGGAAAAATCAGCAAAAGAAACTTTAATGCAGCAATATGAAGGTAAGGTATACAAAAACCTTGGAGTAGTGATAGCAATATCAGGGATAAGGGACATAAGTGTTGGAAAAATCATACCAGGAAGTGCAGGGAGTTATCATAAAGTAACTTTTGAAGCTTTAATATTCAAACCAGAATTGCATGAAGTGATAAGAGGAAAAGTTTCAGAAATAACTCAATTCGGAGCTTTCATAAAATTCGGGCCAATAGATGGGCTAGTCCACAAATCACAAGTAACAGATGATTTCATGTCATACAATGAAAAAACAGGAACTCTTGTAGGAAAGCAAACTAAAAGAGTTCTTAAAAAAGATGATGAAGTACTAGCAAGAATAATAGCGATTTCACTTAAAGAAAATGTAAAAGAAAGCAAAATAAACCTCACAATGAGACGAGAAGGGCTTGGGAAAAAAGATTGGTACGCCAGCAAGAAGAAAGCTAAGAAAACAACTAAGGAAAAGAAGAAATGAAAGAAGGTGGCATGAATGGTCGTTGAAAAAGCATGCAAAAAATGCCATAGAATAATAAAAGGAGACATCTGTCCAGTGTGCAAAAGCACAGAACTTACTGCTAACTGGAAAGGGTACATTTTAGTAATAGACCCGGAAAAATCAGAAGTTGCTAAAAACTTTAATATAACTACTCCTGGAAAATATGCTCTGAGAGTAGGAAAATAAAAAGAGGGATTGAAATGAAGATAGATATCATTGAAGAAAAAGAAAACAAGAATCTTGAAAGAAAAGAGGTAAAAGCAAAAATAACCGAATTTGATAAAACCCCAAGCAGAAAAGAAATTTTAAAAATGATATCTGCAAACATAGGAGCAGATGAAAATAAAATAATAATAGACAATATAAAACAAGAATTTGGTAAAAAAACAGCAATGGCTTATGTTAAAATATATAAAAACATGGAAGCCATTAAAAAATACGAAAAGGAGTATAAAGTGATAAGAAGCCACGGAAAACAAGAAGAAAGTAAAAAACAAGAAGAAGGTGAGAGTAAATGAAAAGAAACGCTTACAAAGTAGATGATGGGAAAATAAAAAGAACAAAACAAACATGCCCAAAATGTGGAGAAGGAGTATTCTTAGCAGAACACAAGGATAGATTTCATTGTGGTAAATGCGGTTACACAAGGTGGAAGAGATAAATGAGCATATCCCTGATTCTATATTTCTTAATGCTTTTTTTTGTTGTTATAAGTGTCAAAAGAAAAAACATATTGAAACAATTAGGTTTTAAGAAAACAAAATTACTTGATGAAACAATAATTGCTCTGTTCTATGTAGGGCTCCTTATAACAGTTTCAATAGTTATAGGTGTTTTCTTCTACTCAATAGGGTTCGAAAAAGACCTGGGAAGAACAGCAGAAGCAGTTAGAAACTTTGGATTGGAAAACGTACTAACAATAATAGTATTTGGATCAATAATAGAAGAGATATTCTTCAGAGGATACTTGCAAAGAAAAACAAACCTGTTGTTTGCTTCCTTCGTATTTGCATATTTTCATATTATTTACGCTTCACTTTCAGAAGTGGTAGGAGCTTTCTTCTTAGGGATAATCCTCGGCTATGAATTCAATAAAAGAAAAAACTTATTTACACCAATACTCTCTCACTTATTATATAACTTAATCGTAACAAGCATGATATTCGTGGTAGCATGATAGTGCTTGGAATCGAAAGCACAGCACATACTCTTGGAATAGGAATAATAACAGACAAAGGCAAAGCTCTTGCTAATGAAAGAAGCATTTACAAACCAGAGAAGGGAAAAGGAATAATACCAGCAGAAGCAGCAGCGCACCACAGGAAAATAGCTCCAATAGTTCTTGAAAAAGCGCTCAAGACAGCAGCAATAACACTAGATGACATCGGCGTGATAAGTATTGC
>JAJRYS010000022.1 GCA_024275665.1 archaeon
CTCTTTTATTGTACGAAGAAGGGGCTTCTTATGTGGTGATGCCTCATTTCTTAAGCGGAGAGCATATCTCAAAGATAATAAACAATAACGCGACGAGCGGTGACAATTTTATTAAAGAGAAAGAAAAACACTTGAAATGGATTAATGAAACTATTGAAAGGCAAAAGAAAGGAAAAATTTAAATTTCTTAACCTATCCCTTTATAATCTTTTTTCTTTTAATATTTCAAAGTTTGTTTATTATAAGAGGTGATAAAGTGAACAAGACTATTGAGAATCTTACCAAGGCTTTCATAGGAGAAAGCATGGCAAGGAACCGTTACTCGTTCTATGCTAAGATTGCTAAGAAAGAGGGATTCGAGCAGATAGCAGAAATATTTGAAATAACCGCTGAGAACGAGAGAGAGCACGCAAAGTGGTTGTTCAGGCTCATCAACGAGTTGAAGAAGAAAGCAGGAGAACCAATAGAAGAGATAAAAGTAGAAGCAACAGTTCCCACAGTGCTTGGAAGTACTCTTGAAAACCTGAAAGCAGCTATTGCTGGAGAGAATTATGAGTACACGCAGATGTATCCAGAGTTCGCTGACGTTGCAGAACAAGAAGGCTTTCCAGAGATAGCTAGGAGGCTGAGAGCCATAGCAGTTGCTGAAAAACACCACGAAGAAAGGTATAAGAAGTTGTTGAAAGAAGTGGAGAACAACTCCGTGTTCAAGAAAGAGCAGAAAGTGTACTGGGTTTGCAGGAAATGCGGCTACGTGCACGAAGGACCAGTGCCTCCTGAAGAATGCCCTTCATGTGGTCATCCGAAGTCTTACTTCCAAGTCAAGTGCGAGGAGTACTGAAACCATATTCTTTTTTAACCTCTTCTTTCTTATTCTTGTTTGATGAAGAAAACAGAGTTGTTGAGCAAGATTAGAGAAGCAGTGGAATTGGAGGAATCTTTCCTTCCTGAGATTGGTTACTTGATGAAGGAGAAGATCCTCGAGTACAGGCTTCCTGCTGACAAGGAAGAAAAAGCTGTTGAACTGCTTAGAATCCTTGAAAAGGAAAGCAGGAACCACTACGAATTGCTGAAAAAGGCTTTTGAAAGAGTTTCTAAGAGTGATGTTGATGAGTACTAGGAAAGACATAGGTCCCTTCTTAAGACTGCTTGAGAAAGAAGAAAAAGCAAGAGATTTGTATTCTGGTTTTGTTTCCAAGCTGAAGGAAGAATGGGCAAAGGAATTATTTGAGTTCTTGTCAAAACAAGAACAAGGCCATGTTGACATTGTAGAAGAGCTTTTGAAGATTGTTGAGTGAAAACTAACAGTATGCTTTTAAAAACAAGTTCTTGGTTAATCATAATCATGGTGTTAGGGTTGCCGCAGTTCGAGTCAGAAGTGCTCATAGCAGTTCTCACGCTTGTAATAGTCTTCGCAGTAGTGAAGCTGATTAACTACTTGTTTGTGGGAGTGCTTCACAGGCTCGCTGCCAAGACTAAGACCAAAGCTGATGACAGGTTCATTGCCAGGACTCAGAAACCAATAACGCTGCTGGCGATTTTCATAGGTCTCCACCTGGGAGCAAAGAACATTACTGCTTTCTCTCCTTACTATCATTTGATTGACTTGGGTTTCTCAGTCTTGTATGTTATTATCGCGGCAAGGTTGATCTTCGAGTCTTTTGACTTAATACTCACGATCAGCTTGCAGAAAGTAGGAAGGGGCACTGTTACTGACATGGACAAGCAAATCCTGCCAATATTAAGGAATATTACCAAGGCTTTCATATGGTTCGTGGCTTTCGCAGTAATACTCTCTTTGTTTGGTTATGATGTCACAGCACTGCTAGCAGGTCTTGGAGTAGCAGGACTGGCAATAGCCCTGGCATTGCAGAATACTCTTTCAGGCTTCTTTGCAGGGTTTTACTTGCTTGCTGACAAACCCATAAGAGTAGGAGATTATGTCAAGCTTGCTTCTGGAGAAGAAGGTTACATTGAGAGCATTGGCTGGAGGAGCACTAGGATAAGGGCTTTGAAGAATTACTTGATAGTTGTTCCTAACACTAAGCTGGCTGAGACGATAATATACAATTACGACTTGCCTCAGAAGCCGGTCTCGTTGATAATGAAGATAGGAGTGGATTACAACAGCGACATTGACAAAGTAGAAAAAATCCTAAGAAAAGTAGCTGTTAAGATTCAAAAAGAGTCAGAGGGAACAGTAAAAGACTACGAGCCAATAGTAAGGTTTGACAACTTCAGCGACTATTCTCTTGACTTCACGGTCATTCTACGGTTGAAGGATTATACACAGCAATGGATGGTTGGAAGTGAGTTTAAGAAAAATGTTTTCAAAGAGTTAAAGAAGAACAAGATTAAAATTCCTTTCCCTACTACTACTGTTTACTTGGAAAAGTGATTAAACGTGATTCGTTCTCATTACTCGCGTGAAGTAAAGTCAAGCATGGACGGGGAGAAAGTCACGATTGCTGGATGGGTTCAGAACATCAGAGTGCTTGGTAGCATTGTTTTTCTGAAAGTCAGGGATAAGGAAGGAGTTTCTCAAGTAACCATTACTAAGGACAATCCTAATTTCAGCATGGTGAAGGACATCACTCCAGAATCAGTAGTAGCAGTCACCGGGGTTGTAAGGAAGTCTGAGAAAGCGCAGAACGGATGGGAGTTAATCCCAGAAGAGATTAAAGTACTCAGCAAGGCAGAGGTTCCATTGCCTCTTGACATTTCAGGAAAAATAGAGTCAGAGTTCGAAACCCGTCTTAACGCAAGATTCATGGACTTGCGTAATCCAAGAGTAGCTGCTGTTTTCGCAATACGCGACTGTGTAACCACTGCTATTAGGAACTACGCAGAGTCAAAAGGATTCATAGAAGTTCACACCCCTAAAATAGTAGGAGCAGGAGCAGAAGGAGGAGCATTGCTCTTCCCAGTGGATTACTTCGGGAAGAAGGCTTTCTTGTCTCAGTCTCCTCAGTTGTACAAGCAAATGATCATGGCCACTGGTTTTGACAAAGTTTACGAAATAGCCCCTTACTTCAGAGCTGAGAAGTCAGATACTTCGAGGCACGTGGCAGAGTTCATTATGTTGGATGTTGAAATGGCTTTCATAGAATCACAAGAAGATGTCATGAAGTTCTTGGAGGAAGGAATCAAGAGAGTGTTCGAGCACGTGAAAAAGCACAGGGAAGAAGAGCTAAGCATTCTAGGAATTGAATTAGAAGTACCGAAGCTTCCTTTCCCAAGGATTACTTACTCAGAAGCTGTTGAAAAACTCGGATTAAAACAAGGACAAGAAATTGGAACAGAGGAAGAGAAAAAACTTGGTAAGATAATAGAAGAGGAAAAAGGGACGGGCTTGTATTTCATCACGTTGTTCCCTGAAGAGGAAAAGCCTTTTTACATAATGGAAGCAGGTGATGGATTGTCTTATTCCTTTGACTTGGAACTGGGAGGAGAGGAAATAGCTTCAGGAGGGCAAAGAGAACACAGATACGATGAGCTTGTTAAGAGGATTAAGAAGAAAGGATTGAAACCAGAGAATTTCGCGTTTTATTTGAATGCTTTCAAGTACGGCATGCCTCCTCACGGCGGTTTTGGTCTGGGAGTTGACAGGCTAGTGCAGAAAATGCTTGGCTTGCCTAACATTCGTGAAGTAGTTCTCCACCCAAGAGACTTGAAAAGAGTGTTACCATGAGAGAAATCGCTATTAGCACTCGTAGGAGTTTTGAAATTATTGACATTACTGGAGAGATTAACAAAGCAGTTAAAGAAGAATGCGAGGAAAAGGGAGTAAGCGAAGGAGTAGCGTTCGTGTTCGCGTTGCATGCTACTTGCGCTCTTACTATTTGCGAGTCAGCTGATCCTGGCATGATGCATGACTTGGAGAACAAGTTAAAAGAATTGTTCCCGAAAGGAGCTGGCTACGAGCACGACCGCATTGACGGCAATGCTCACGCTCACCTTGTTAACAGCTTCCTAAAACCATCACTAGTAGTGCCTGTGAAGAACGGGGAGCTCTTGCTTGGCACATGGCAGGCAATAGTGTTAGTAGAAGCAGACGGGCCAAGGAAACGCAGAATAGTTGTTGAAGTTATTGGATGACCTTATCCGCGCATTCTTTTCTCACTGGGCATTCCTTGCATTTTTTCTTATAACACCATTCTGCTCCAAGCACCCACAAGGCCCTGTCAACTTCTGCTGGAACGAATCCCTCTTCTAAGGAGATTTCAGTCCATGCTTTTCTTGCTTTTTCAACGTGCTTTGAGTATTCTGGTTTTTCACCTGTTAGTAATCCTGAGCGGAATGCGAGTCTTACCACGTGAATGTCTGTCGGCAGGCTCATTTCTTCAAAACCAGCAGGAGGGTTAATAATTCCAGCGTCTACTATTGTTCTCAGAAGTAAGCGTGATAGTTTGTCACCAAAACCTTTGAACTCTTTGATCTTTCTTATTACTTCTTCAGTGTTTCCTTTGAACACTTTTAACACTCTTGAATTGTATTTTCTTATGAGTTTTTCAGAGTTCTCTTCCCACCTGGCTGCTGCTTGCGCTGGGAAACGCATTCCAAATTCTCTCATTAGTTTTTCCAGTCTTTCTTTGCTCATTCGTGAAACAAGCACAGGGTCGAACAATCTATTATCTTCTTCATGTAACCTTCTCATTTTTTCAAAAAGATTTTCTGCTTTCACTCCGTAATCAACTGAGATGACATAAAAGTAGTACCTTGCTTTTTCTTCTTTTGTATTAGCGTTTTTCGGCAAGTTGAATTTTTTATGAATTCTTGAACCAAGCAGTCCGGAATTGTAAGCTTTCATTAACAGTTTAAGAAAATTCCTGCCTTTGTCCTTATTGGTTTTTATCAACTTGCTCGCCTTCTCTCATTTTTTCAGAAAGAGTGCTCCGGGCGGGATTTGAACCCGCGTCGCAGGCTGTCTTCACAAAGCCTCTTTATTGTTTAAAAGCGTTGTGTGAAAGGCCTGAATCCTTGGCCGAGCTAGAAGACCGGAGCATGATTGCCTCATGCGTTGGTTTTTTAAATGAAAAGTAACACAATTTTATAAGCTTACTTGTTTTTAAACGTTAGGGGGTTTAACAGTGGTTATTTTCCCAGAGACTAAAGAAAGAAGGATTAAGAAAAAGGTATGCAGGAAGTGCAAGACGGTTAATCCGTGGACTGCTAAAAAGTGCAGGAAATGCGGCTCTACTTATTTGAGGCCGAAGAAAGCAGAGAAGAAAGTGAAATAAAGGTGATTTTTTGAAAAGCAAGCCAAGGAAATGGAAGAAGAAAGGACGCATGCGCTGGAAATGGGTCAAGAAGAGAATGCGCAGGGAAAAGCGTAAGAGGAAGCGTAGAGCAGGAAAACTGTAATTCGTTCTACTGTTTTTCACATTTGTTTTTGAAAAGTATTTAAATAAAGTTTAGCATAATTACATTACTCTAATGATAAGTAATAACGTTTATGCAGGGATGCCGGAGCCTGGAACCGAACCGCAGGGGGGCACATCCCCCCTTCAGTTTCAGGGTCTTCCTGATTCCCCCCTGAAAAACAAAGCATGCAGGGATGCCGGAGCCTGGAACCGAACCGCAGGGGGGCACATCCCCCCTTCAGTTTCAGTGTCTTCCTGATTCCCCCCTGAAAAACAAAGCATGCAGGGATGCCGGAGCTTGGAATTCACTTTCCGCTGCAAGTGGAAGTGGATGAAAAACGGGCAGGGCTTAGGAACGTCTTCGTTAGTGCGATAACGTTGTGACACCCTGTGGCTTAGTGCCTACGAGGGTTCAAATCCCTCTCCCTGCATCGACCGTATCCGGTCGACGGGCTAAGCGCCCGTAAAAGCCCACAAAGGGCTTTTAACAGACACTGTTGATAAGTGTTATGGATTTATTGTTTTCTAGGAGGGAAGAGGGTCAGAAATTCCCTAGAACTGGGGAGAAACCATGGGTGTTTCCCGCGGTTCAGAATCCCTCTCCCTGCATATGCTGCAACTAATTGATATTTTATTAATTTTTTAAGACTAGGGTTAGTATTATAAATCATGTAAACAATAATGTTTACGGTGATATAATGGTTCAAGTTCAATTAAGAGTTCCAAAAGAGACAATTAAAGAGATAGATGAATGGGTAAGCAAGGGCAGGTTTAAGAGTAGGAGTGATGCTATAAAGACCATTATTGCATTGTATGAAGAAAGAGAAAAAACAAGAGAATTTTATAAGATGCTAATGAAGAGAAGTGAGGAAGTGAAAAAGGATCCAAGCATTCTTATTGCTTTTGAGGAATTGTGATGTACAAAATATTCTTTCATCCAAAAGCAAGGGAAGCTTTTGAAAAAATAGAACATAGTGTTCGTAAGGGGATTAAAGACAAGATATTAGAACTAAAACAATACCCTGAAGAAAGGGGCAAGCACTTGAAGTATTCAAGTTTTTGGAGGATAAGAGTAGGGAGTTATAGAGTAATATATGAAGTGGATAACAAAAAGGAAAGAGTTATAGTTTTATTCATTGGGCATAGGGAGAGCGTTTATGATGATTTTTCAAAACTATTCTAACCTCTTAGCATTATAGTATTTTATATAAACTTTTTTTGTATTTGTTTAAACTAATAGCAAAGGTTTTAAATACTTGTTACTACTAAATAATTAGTACTCAATGAGAGTGTGGGGATGGTTTTAGTAATAATCCCTGACCAAAACCAGTTAAGCACTAAGGATTTCATTATCCATCTTCTTCTAAGAGAACATCCTCTTTCTGTTAAGAAAATCTGGAACCGAATGCGTGTGTTTCATAATAAGAGTGTTTCTTTCCAAGGAGTTTACAAAGCTCTTACTGAGTTAATGGAAGTAGGAGTTGTTGTGAAGACTCCTGAGAAAGAGTATGAGATTAACATTGACTGGATAATCTCAGTCAAACGCTTTGCAGAGCATGCTGAAAAGCAATACATTGGAGGTCAGAGTACTATAATGAGTTTTGTCAAGTGAATTCTTTTTTAAAGTTGAAACTGTTCTTGCTTGTCTTACTAAACCAACTGGTTTAATGTGTTAAACTTTGCTTTTTTTAAAACCAGTCTACAGAAACATTGTTGGGTGATGAAGTGATTGCAGAGGATTTGAAGAAATTTGGGCTTGGTGAATATGAATCTCTTGCATTGTCAGTAGTGTTTCAGAAAGAAACAACAGCAGAAGAAATTTCCAGGAAGAGCGGAGTGCCTTTGTCAAAAATTTACTCAGTTATGAGGGGATTAGAATACAGAGGGCTTGTTAAGTCAAGTCTTGTAAGGCCTAAGAAGTTTTCAGCAGTAGACCCTGATATTGCTTTTGAAATTCTTTTGAAAAAACACGCAGAGCAATTAAGAGTTTTGAAAGCATTAGCTCGTAGGGCTAAGAAGGCTTTGAATCAGAATAATTAGGAATGAGCTATGAGTCTTCCAAGTTCTGTGAGTTCTATTAAGTCGTTGTCTTTCACTAAACCCATTTTTACAAGTCCTTTTATTGTCTTCTTCCCATGCAAGTAATAGTAAAGCATCTCTTCGCTTAGTTTTGTTTTCTTCATCAATTCTTTTACTGTAAGAGGGCTTTCTAACAGTGTTTCTAATATGCGTGCCTGGTCTTCATTTATGAGTGCTTTGAATTTTATGCCTGGGTTTGGTATTTGTTCTTCTCCATGTCCGTTGCTGAAAAAAGCCCTGGTCCCTGTTATGAAAGCAGCGTTTAGTAAGTAATAGTTGATGTAGTCGTGGTCTATTATGTTCAGCAGTGGGTTCTCATTCTCAGTGAGTACTTTCACGCAGTCGGCTGGTTTTTTAACTGTTTTCACTTCTGTTGGAATTCTGTACTTTAATGCTATCTCATTTCTTAGTCTGATTGTTTCTTTTATTTTTTCCTTTGAAGTAATGAATACTACTTTTTCTGTTGAGAATTCTTTCATTGCTTTTTCAAGTTTCTCTTTGCTTTGAAAAACAGTTACTATCTGAGTGAATGGCAACTAATCACCTTCTTTTTTGTGTCTGAGAAGCGTTAAGTTTATATACCAGTCATGACTTAATCATGACAGTTATGATGGTGTCATGATGGCAGAAGACTTCAAAAGAATGTTAATAGATAGGACAGAACAAGAATATAAAGATTTGCTATTAGACGTTGAATACGATAAGGACAAGTTCAAAGACCCAGCCACTATTGGCTTGTTATTATACAGGCTTGCAAAGGAAAGACAAAGAACCAATCAACTGTTTGAAGAAATACTAAAACAGTTGAAGAAAATAAACTCTGAAAAACAACCTAAAAAGTTGTTGCTTTCAGAGGTTGAACAGCAGTTGCTTGATTTCGTTCACCACGAAGGCACGGTTGACGCAAAAAAGGTGAAAGAGCAATTCGGATACAAGGGAAACAATGCTGCCTCCGCACGGCTTAACGCGTTGTATGAGAAAGGATTGCTCAGAAAAAAACGCATTGGGAAAAAGGTCTTGTACTGGGCCGAGCAATAAAGGGACGATCACGTCCCTTGCCCGGTCTCCTTTTTTAATTTTTTTTAACAAGAACAAGACAGTGTTAGCAAGTAAGCGCCTGCTATTGCTGTAAGCAGTCCTATTATCACGCTTAGCTTTTGGTTTTTTCTCAATAAAGGAATGCTATACCTTTCTAGTACTATGAAGGGAGATAAAAAGATTAAAGCAGCTCCAAGCAGTATTAGTTTTTTGTTTTCAGGAGTTGCTATTGTAATTCCGAGAAAGATGAAAAAAGTTAGCAAATCCTGCCAGCTCAA
>JAJRYS010000001.1 GCA_024275665.1 archaeon
ACTGAAGTTCAGTATGACAGGCGTATTAGCAGCCAAATTGCTAGTGTCAATCACGAAGGAGTAATTATAAGCAAGGTTCTGTACTTCAGTAGGTCCTGCGAAGAACGGCTTGTCAGTGAAGAGAGGCATTACCTGGAATCCGGACACGTTAGTCCTGAACTCCTTGTCACCAGGATTGCCAGCGTAGAAAGGCACTGGCAAGTCATAACGATTCTTGAACTGAGCAAAACTTACGTTAATCAAAGACACTGCGCCAGAAACATTAGAAGCTACAGGCATGCCATTGTACACTGTGAAGAAGGTGCTGTTTGTTACAACAGTATTGTAAGGAGTTGGTTGCACGTGATCCAATGCAACCACTTCTAACTGATAAGAACCACTGTAGTTAGGAACAAAAGATAATTCAGTAAGATTAGTTCCAGTATTCACGTTACTCAGGCTTGCTAATAACCAGGTAGTATTACTTAACAAGTGTCTAACAGTGATGTTAATCGCTGAAATGTTCAAGTCGGTCACAGTAACATTGAATTGCACAGTACTGCCGCCAGTCAACGCCGGATCACTAACAGCATAAGATACTTGAGGAGCTTGCGTGTCATAACCAAACCAGCTTAATGTTGAAACTCTCTCATTGCCAGCAAAGTCAGTAGCCTTAACGTATATTGAGTAAACCCCATCTGCCAAACCAAGAGAGGAAGGATTAATTAAAATAGAGTAATTGCTTAGTAAAATATTTGTTGAATCATTACCCATCTGAAGCCAGTTAGTAATGTTATAAGTTGAATTTCCTACTTTATAAGATACGTTGGAAAGAGGAACTCCTACAAGATTGTCACTTACTGTTACATTTAAGTAGAAACTATTATTGAAGTAAAGACCTGATTGTGGGTAAATAAGAGAAATGGTTGGATCAGTGTTATCAACTGTTATGGTAACATTTACTGAAGTAGTATCATTGTACTTACCAGCATAGTCAGTAGCATTAAAGTAAACAACATAAGTAGCTTCTGTTAGTGTTGAAACATCAATAGTTGCATTCCAATAACCATTCTTGATTGAGCCACTTCCAAGAGAAGTACTTGTAGGCGCAACAATAATTTGTGCAGGGTTACTTGAATTAACGATGTAATATTTTACTGTCTGAGCTCCAGTAGCGGAAACGCCAGGATCTGTTATTGAAATGTTGAGCAAGAAAGAACCTGAAACATTTGCTCCTTGCGCTGGTGATATTATATTACCAAGCACAGGTGCTGTATTGTCTATCACTATTTCTGTCTTTGCAATAGCAGTATTGCTGCCTGTAAAATCAGTGGCATTAATAGTAATATTGTAAACTCCGTCAGGAACTGTAGTGGTATCAAAAGTTACACTCCAGTTACCACTATTAATATCCCCTCCAGTGTTAGTCATTGCAGTCCATGCAGTCTGATTTCCACTTGCGTTTTCAATCCAGTAATAAACATACTGGGTTCCTGAAACAGCATCAGTTATTGAAGTGTTTATAATAACGCTACCTGAAGCATTGTAACCAGGAACAGGGGTTGTTTGAACTACTGTAGGGGCTGTGCGGTCAATTACAACAGTTTGTTGCGTAGTATTTCCCCAGTGGTTATGAGAGTCATTAGAGTAAATCTTGTAAGTATGAGTTCCTTCAGTCATTGAACTGTTTGTATAATTACAATAAACTGATGTTCCAGAACCATCAATGCTCATAGTGTAATTTACTCCATCTAACTCCAGCAAGCATGAAGTAATAGCAGTAACAGTGTCAACAGAAGATGCATTAAATGTAACAGTGGTTGTTGACAAATTCGCCCCATCTGAAGGAGTTGGGTTTTCAAAACCAACAGTTGGAGAAGCTGAGTCCACAGTCAATGTACTAGAATTAAAAGGAGTAGGAGAATGAGTCACGTTTGATTCGTTTCCAATGTCAGTAACATTTGCTTGAAGGGTTACTCCATCAGTAGCAGATGAGCTTATCTCGAATTCTATTGTGAAATTTCTTTCCTGTGTAATTACTAAGTTTATTCCTAAAGTTATAGGGAAGGTAGGATTTGAACTCTCATTTACAACCCCACTTGATTCATTAAGAATTCTCACAGCACTTATGTTCGAATCCGCAGCATTTCCAGTCTGGTCTATTGTAATGTTGATAAGAGTGTTGCCTGTAGAACTAGTATTAGTAATATTAAACCATAACATTGAAACATTAGCTCCTTCTTTCACAGTAGCAGGGGCCAAGTTCCCATAATCAGCACTCGCAGTGCTCATCATTATTGTTGCGAATAATACAAAGATGATTAATCCTAGTGCTTTTTTCATTTGATACCAACCTCCGTACGACTATTAATTTTAATAATAATCAATGGTTTATGAACTCGTTTCTGTTATAAAAACTTTGTTTAAACAAAAAAATTGCATTACTACTGTGGAGTGGTTTCATGGAGTTCGGGTTTTTGAAGGAAAAAGCCATGAGAAGACTGGAAAAAGCCAAGAAAGAGGGAGAAGTAGACGAAGATGTGGTTCCTTTGCTTGACTTCATAAACTCTCAGCCTGGGATGTTTTCCACGAGTTCTTGCAGTGGAAGGATTTGCGTGATGTTCGTTCCCAGCAAGAGCAAGAAGGACGCGGAGTTCGTGGGAAAATGGCATCATGAAACCACTATAGATAAAGTGCTAAAAACAATCAACAGCAAGCGAGGAGAGTTGTGGTTTAAGATGGAGCCTTTCATTCTTCACGTGTCCTGCAAGGACTTGGAAACGGCGAGGAAAGTGTTAGAAGCAAAGAACAATGCTGGAGTGAAGAGAGGAGGCGTTTTCAGCATAAAGCCTGATAGGATTCAAATAGAACTGCGTGGAACACAATGGATGGGTTTTCCTGTTAAGAAAGACAATGATTTATTAATGACAGAAGAGTACTTGGAAGAAGCAGTAAGTGTTGCTAATAAGAAACTAAGGCTTAACGCAGAGCAAAGGGAGAGGTTTTTCAAAGAACTCAGGAAGGTGTTTTCATGAATAACAAGAGAAAACAGAACAGAGTTTTTGCGAAAAGAATAGAGGAAACAAGGCGATTGATTGAAGGAATGGGAATTGACTGCAGGCTTGGAGTTGCCTTGCATGAGCAAGGAGTAAGCTTTGAAGAGTTAAGAATGCTTGCCAAGGGGAATGTTGCTGGTTTTTTGAAGAAAACAAAAGGAAGAGTGAGGCCAGAGCAAGAGAAGCAGATAATAGAAAAGTACTTGCGTTAGTTGCTCATGCCGCTGATTGTTGGGTAAATGCAGTTCCAGTTCCTAATATTGCACAAGGCAGGAGAGGAGTCTATTTGGTATCCTGGGAGGGCTGAGAAGTTCCATAATTGCTCATGACTAGTGGTGTTTACAGCGTAGAAGTAACCATCGCTAGAACCAAAATACGCAACATCATCGTGTACTACTGGTGAACAATCAACATCTCCTCCTGTGCTGTAATTCCATAATTCTTCTCCTGTTGACAAGTTCAGCACGTGCAGGTAGTCGTCGTCGCTTCCTACGAAGACCATTCCTTCATACACGAACGCTGACGAGGAAACATCTGCTCCTGCCGTGTAATTCCATACTATTTCCCCGTTGGTAATGTTAATAGCATAAGTAGTGTTCCCATCTCTGTCTGTTGAGATTATCATCAGCTCTCCTGAAACAACAGGAGAGGACACCATGTGGCTGTTAAGACTTCTGTTCCACTTTTTTGAACAATTACCAGCATACAAGGCAAAAGTATTATTACCATCCCTTCCGCTTCCAATGTATACTACTCCGTTCTTAACAAGAGGAGAGGAGTAGTCGGTTTCTCCAGACACGTCATAATAGCATTTCTGCGTGCCATTAGAATAAAACCAGTACACTTTTCCGTTCGTCGAAGAAGTTATGCCTTGATCACCTGATCCTACTATTATGACGTCAGAGTAATTAGTAGGAGAAGACCTGTGTTCTGTTGAAGAAGCCCCTATTGAAGCATTCCATTTCTGCGTGCCATTAGAATAAAAGGCGTAGAGGCTCCCGTCGTTGCTTTCAAAATAAACCACGTTGTTAATCACAAGAGGGGATGACCTTATTAAGTAAGTAGTATTGAACTCCCAAATCTTACTACCGTTAGAAGCATTCAAAGCATACAACGTCCCGTTAGTATACCCTCCTCCAATGAACAGCATCCCACTGCGTACTGCTGGGGAAGACTCTGTTCCTTCATACATTGAATAATTCCAGTACTGAGAGCCGTTCTTAGCATAAACAGCATAAACATGAGAATCCTGGCTTCCAAAAAACAAAACATACACTGGTTTCAAGTAATCATTAGGAAGGTAAAAAGTAGTCATTGGGTAAACGTCGCTTACTATGGAATACTCTCCAGCGTATAATGTATCAACAACACTAACAAAATCAATAACCCCACTACTCCCTGCTTGGAGAGGAGTCTCATTCAAAGCAAGGTAACCCACATAATCCCCGCTGGCATTATAAACCAAAGCAGCAGAATCAGCCACTACCCCTCCAACATTACTAACAACAGCAGAATATCCCTCAAAATCAACAACAGTCAAAGCAGGCTTCGCATAGGGGACATTAATCACTTCAGGCTTGCTTGTGTAATTTCCCATCCAAAACCATACGCCAACAACAGCAATAACACTAACAGCAATCAGTAAAACTATTCCAACAACAGGACTGATTCCGCGGTGCATCAAACCCAGCTTACTCTTTTTCATCTTAAAAACCTTACCCTACCTTGAACCTTAACGTGGCAACCACTCCTCCAAGTGCTTTTATCTTCTGGTTTTCTTCATTTTCCTTTGATATTATCATTATGCTTGCTCTTGTTTTTTCTGCTTTGTCAAGGAGTTCTTCAACTCGCTTGTCAGAAAGCATTGAGTCAAGGACTATTAGTTTTTCAACTGCTCCGTAGTCAAGCGCTTCTCTAACTTTGTCAATGCCGTAAGTCGCATTCTCCTTAGCAAGCTTTTCAACGAATTCGTCTATTGCTTTTGTCTCCTCAACAAGCCTCATTTGAGCAGTTATTCTTGACAACGCATTTTTTTTCATGAGCTCTGTTACTGCTTGCCTGCCAGTGTTCCCAGTGCTTTCAACAAAAGCCCTGATGCTTGGCTTTTTCTCTTTCATGAACTTGTAAAAAGATTCTTTTTCAAAACCAGGACCTGCTATTATTAGTTTCTCAACATTATTATTTTCAAGAAGTTTTATTATCTCTAAGTAATTCTTTGTCTTCTGCTCTTTTGCTTGTTCACTGTACTTACCAGCTCCCGTAAGATCTACGGTGCCAAGGGAACTCACCCCAAATTCTCTTACTACAAATAATTCTGCTTCTCTCTCGTAAAGAACTAGTACGAACGCTTTCGGCGATTTTGTTTTCTCAGCTGCTTCTCTTAACCTATCTAACTCGTGCTTAGCCCATTTTATTTTCTCTATTGTTATGGAGTCATTCATTCCTATGTCTATTGACTGGTGGGCTCCAATGCTTATGAACTCTTCTGGCTTTCCTGAGAGTATGACTCCGAGCACGCGTAGTTTTTCAAAGCCAGGATGAAAGCTGACTTGCTCTACTTCAATTGTTACTATTATTTTCTTGCGTTCTACTTGCCCTCCTTCAGGCGCGTATTTTCTGAGAGTTCTTCCAGTAACCTTGTCACCTGGTTTTATTATTTTCTCCAAGTGCCATAAGTCTTCCGGAGTCTGAGGAGTCACTCTTATCCTGGAGTCTTCTTTGTGGAATCTCATCAAAAGAAAATTAGGAAGAAGGGAATAAAAAACAAAGGGGTTTCAGAACAATGAAGGAGGAGTCACTGGGTTAATGCTTCCTGGAAGAGAATTGCCTTCGTATATTTCCTCTGGTTCTCCCATTATGCAGTAATAAAATGCGTTCAACTGTGAAGAGTCTTGAATGAGGATATCCTGCCCGTTAACAGTACAAGCATCATAACAAGGATTGCCTGTTTCCTGCGCTGGGTTGCATGTTTCTATGATCTGCCCGTTGTAATTAAGAGAATATCCAGTGTCCGTAGTTGCCAGAGTATTAGCGCATCTCGCTGCTTCTGTCTTACACCCACTTATTTTTGCAGTAGTACTGCTGCTTTTGACAGCTCCTGTCATGAACAACACTACAATAGCAGCAATAGCCAAAACAGCAGCTATTATAATCAAATACTCCAAACTTCCCTGAGCCTTTCTCATTCAACATCACCAGAGAAGAATAAGAAAAAAGGATTTAAAAAAACAAGGGGTTCATCTTATGTAACTAAGCGGTTCTGTTTCTTTGGGAACTTGCGGGATTTGCTGTGCTCTTTGAGCTGCTTCCAAGCGCCTTATCATTTCCTCTGTTTCTTTTGCTTTTTCTTTTAGTTCTTTCAAGTCAACGTTCAGCTCTAAGTAAGAGTTCAGTACTTCTAAGACGCTTTCAGCTGCTTTAGGGTCAACGTAGTTTCCTTTTGTTTCTGCCATTAAGCAAACGCTTTTCAGCCCTCTTGCTGATGCAAGCCCTACTAATAATCCTGCTACTCCTACTATGTCGCCTCCTACTTCCCCGAACAAGACGCCGTGCTTTTCCAGGGTTTTCACGTACTTCTTGTCGCTTGCTGCTCCGAACACTTTTCTCTTCTTACTGATTTGCCTGAGCGCTCCGTAGCCCCCAAGTGTTATTACTTCTTTTATGTTTAGTTCTTCTGCAAAGTCAAGCACGTTGTCACAGAAAGAGTACTGTGCTTCTACTGTTAACGGCTGGTCATCCCCTATTAGTATTACTAAGTCTCTTTTCTTGCCTTTCACGTAGTAGAATTCCGCTGTTCGCATTTTCACAGTGCCATCAGGCATTATACGTACCTGCGGTGGGAAGTTAGTAGAGTAAGCTACTGCGAATTTCTCTGCTTTCATCTTCTTAACCAAGTGCTCTGCTGCTATCCTGCCAACCAATCCTAATCCTGGCAGCCCTTCTACTAATACTGGTTTCTTCAATCTTGGTTTTTTCAACAATACTATTTCGTCTTTCTCCATTAACAATCACTCACCGTAAAGCATTTTCCTCCTGTACTCTCCATATTTGTCTTCAGGAGAGTACTTGGGATGAGGGGAGCTTGTGGCAAGACCGCATTCAGGGCACTTTTCCCTTAGAGAATAGTGATAGTTTGGGCATCTCATCATCTTAATTCTTTTCTCTTTCAAAACTGAACTCTCCTCCGAATTTCTTAACTTCTTTCTCAATCTTCTCAAGTGCTTTTTTCAACTGTTCTTCAGCAGTAGGATAATCAACTGCTTCCACTCTTATCCTGTACTTCGGAGCAGACACGTATTCTATGCTTACTCCTTGCATTTTAGCAACTTTGAGAAGCGTTTTTCTTATTTCCTCCACTCCTTCAGGATTGAAAGAAACAATGTGCATTATTCCATGAATGTTTACTTTTTGTGGTTTTATTGCTTTTTTTGCTGTTTCAAGGATTGCTTTCTTCCACTTGGCTGGTATTTTAACGCTTTCAAGTGCTTTTTCTCCATAAGAACTGG
>JAJRYS010000023.1 GCA_024275665.1 archaeon
ACAGTATCCTTTAACTCAGAAGGGTCTTTTCCTTCTTGTATTTTCACCAGATTCGCGCCTGTTAATACGTTTCCGTTGGTAGGGTCTATTGGAAACCACTCAACCCTGTCATACACTTCCAGCCACGCGTGCGGGATGGTCTTTCCTTCTTCCAGAAAGAAACCTTCCACGTACTTCACCGGAACCCCTCTTGCTCTTAACAAGGCTGCTGTTAGGATGGAGTAATCAGAGCATACTCCCTTCATGCTTGCTAGCACTTCAGAAGCCTTCTTTTTCTCAGCACTTATCATTGAAGTATCGTACTTCATGTTTTCATAAACCCATTCAACTATCCTCGCAGTGGTTTCAAGCAATTTGTCTTCGTCTCCTGCTATCATTCCAGCAACTTCTCTAACTCTGGGGTTGTCACTGTCAATCAAGGCGGTTGCTTCGACGTATTCCTTGTTAGTGTTTACGGGAAGAAGAGGGTTAGTGGTTATTTTCACCTTGCTCTTGTTGACTACTACTATTGCTTTGAACTCATAATCATTACTGACTTTAATGTAGTTCCCTGTGGGGTCTGAGAAAACTCCATAGCTGCTTGTTTGAGTTACTTCCTGCATGGAGTCGTTGAAAGGCACGTGCAGGAGCAGCTCGGCATTGCTAACACTCCCACTCATAGTGATTTCTGCTTTTACAAAAGAAGCGTCGTTCAAAGAAGCAATAGTAATGCTTAGCAGTGCGATGAGTAGGAATAGTCTTTTCATGAGTGAAGTTACTCTGTTTTGTTTTAAAAAATAATTAGTTGAGATTGACAAGAAGGTGGGAAGGGCGGGATTTTCACCAGCGGTGAAAAGCTCGGTGAAATGTTTTTCACCGCAGATTTGAACCCGCGACACCCAGGTCTTCAGCCTGGCGCTCTCCCAGTCTGAGCTACCTCCCCTTTTTTTGTTGATTAACGGGCCCGACGCGATTTTCATGGAGCTGCGCTTGCCCCAGCGATAGGCCACTTTACGTGGCCTGCAGGGGTAAAGGGGGCGCAGCCCCTTTTTGAACGCGCGACTCCCTGGTTAAAAGCCAGGTGCTCTGCCACTTCAATCCTTCATCCTCTGCGAGGGTTGAAGGAAGACTGAGCTACGGGCCCATTTTTTTGTTTCCCGTATCTCGGCTGTTTTGTGTTCTCTTTCCGCGGTTCTTTCTCTTGCGAAGAGAAAGGCCGGCTGGCCGAGCTACGGGCCCATTTTTGTCATTGTTGCATTTCTTTTTTCATTGTTTTGTTATTAATTCTTTTCCATTCATGTAAGGTCTTAGTACTTTGGGAATCGTAACACTTCCGTCTTCGTTTTGGTGGTTTTCAAGTATTGCTACCATTGCTCTGCTTGTTGCTATTCCAGTAGCGTTGAGAGTGTGAACGTATTCTTTCTTTCCTCCTATTTTTCCGTATTTAATGTTAAGGGCTCTTGACTGGAAGTCAGTGCAGTTTGAAGTGCTTCCAACTTCAGCGTACTTGCCTTGTCTCGGGAACCATGCTTCTATGTCGTACTGCTTGCTGTTTTTTATTGACAGATCCCCTGAGCATATTTCCACTGTTCTGAATGGTATTTCAAGCTGTTTGAATAACTCTTCTATGTTTTCATGCATTTTCTCAAACCATTCATATGATTCTCCTGGCTTGCATATTACTATTTGCTCTACTTTGTTGAATTGATGCATTCTGAACAATCCCTTGGTGTCTACGCCGTGTCCTCCGACTTCTTTCCTAAAGGCAGTGCTTATCCCCACGAGTTTTATTGGCAGTTCTTCTTCTGGTATTACTTCGTTTGAGTATAATGCTATGAGAGGGTGTTCTGATGTGGCTATCAAATACTTGTCTTCTTTTTCTATCTTGTACATTACTTCCTCGAAGTCAGTCATGTCAATGATTCCTTCGTATGCTTTTCTCCTCAGCATGAAAGGAGGATAAACTAGTTTGAATCCTTTCCTTGTTAAGAAGTCTATTGCGAATTTCTGCAAGGCCATGTCTAGTAATACTAAGTCTCCGAACAAGTAATTAAAGCCTCTTCCAGAAACTTCTGCTGCTTTTTCAAAATCACCTATGCCTAGTTCTTCTATTAACTCTCCATGTGGTTTTAACTCGAAGTCTTTCTTAGTTGGTTCCCTCCACTTCCTTATTTCCACGTTGTCTTCTTCTGTTCCCCCCACTGGCACGCTTTCATGAACAACGTTAGGAGCCCTCATTAATAATTTTCTAACTCCTTCTTCTATTGTTTTCGTTCTTTCTTCTAACTCGTCTATTTTTTGGTTTAATTCTTTCACTTTCTTGATTTTCTCCTCGTCTTTTTGTTTTGCTATTTCCTGTGTCAGCACGTTTTTCTCGTGTTTTAGTCTCTCAAGTTCTTGCAATTTATTCCTCCATTCCTTGTCCTTGCTTATTAATTCTTCTATGGGAAAATCAGATTTTCTTTTTTCAAGGTTCTTCTTGTATTCTTCAGGATTCTCCCTGATCATCTTAACATCTATCATTTCCTTGTTCCCTTCTCAACTTTTTTCCCTGTTCGCATGCGCCTGCCGGGATCCGAACCGCAGGGCACCTAGCGGTTCCCCCCAGTTCCAGGGTCCTCCGTGACCCCCTCCATTTTGTTATGGTTAGTGTCTTTCGCATGCGCCTGCCGGGATTTTCGACTCAAAAAACCACTTTGAATGGTTTTTTTGTTTTATCGAACCCGGGCCTCGGCCGTGGCAGGGCCGTATCATACCACTAGACAACAGGCGCATTTGGTTTTTCGCCGTTAGGCGACCAGTCCACTCCTGTGAGGGAGTGGTCTTCAGATGTCGACTGGCTGTGGCAGTCGCTACGGCTACAGGCGCATTTGGTTTTTCGCCGTTGTACGGAGTCTTGTGCGTAAGCATGAGGAGTGGGTCCGCCCAGACTTTCATAGGAGTTGCTCTTGCCCCAGCGATAGGCCACTTTACGTGGCTTGCTGGGCTTGAAAACCTTCTGGTTTTCAAGATTGCGAACGATTAGTTCGCAAATGTAAAGGGGGTGCAACCCCTTTTTGAACTGGGGATCTTCGCCTTGCTTCCAGCTTTGTTGGAAGCTGTTGTAAGGGCGACGTCCTAACCACTAGACCACGGACCCTCTTTTGTTATTATCCTCACGCCTTCTTTGTCATTTATTCTTGTTGATTTTACTCCTACAAGGGTTTTAATTTTTGCTTTTTTAGCCACGTCTACTATTCTTTGTGTTATTATTCCGTCAAAGATTACTGTTTCAGCGTTTTCTGCTTTTTGAAGTTCTTTTGACAAATCTTTCACGTCTGCTTCTGCTATTATTTTGTTGGTTTTATCCATTATTACTCCTTTTAGTGTTCCTTCTAATTTTGATAGTTTGTTTAAGTATTCTTTTATGTTGTTGTTTTGGTCTTTGTGGTTTTTATTTTCTCTTGTTTCTCTTTTATTGCTCTGATAGCGTCTTGTTTCAGAATAATTCCTGTATGGTTTTTTGCTGATGTTGGCTAAGTATTGTTCGAATGGTATTTTGTTTCTCAAGCATTTTATTATTTCTTTCTTTGTCAATTCTTCTACTTCTTTCCCGTCAGGGGCTCTTGCAACGTAGTCTACTTCTGCACAGTCTGCTAATTGTCTTATTATTAAGTCTCCTCCTCTGTCTCCATCTATGAATGCTGTTACTGTCTTTTTCTTGGATAGTTCTTGCACTGTTTTTGGTATGATTTTTCCTTGCAGGGCTATGACGTTCCTGATGTCTGCTTTTAAAAGGTTTAGTACGTCTGCTCTTCCTTCTACTACTATTATGTGTTCTGCTTCGTCTATGTTTGGCCCTGCTGCTATTTTTTCCGGCCCGTATTGTTGCACGTCTGCTAGTTTGACTTCGTCTAGTACTAGTTCTGATATTTCTTTTCTTTCTGGCATTATTTCGCTCATCATTCCTTTTATTAATTCTTTTGCTCTTTCTACCACGTGTTTTCTTTTCATAGTTCTTGTGTCTTCTATTTTTCTTACTGTTATCCTTGCTTCGCATGGTCCTACTCTGTCTACTGTTTCTAATGCTGCTGCAAGTATTGCTGTTTCTATTCTATCAAGTGAGGATGGAAGGATTATTTCCCCTATTGATTTTCCGTTTTTTGTATGAATTTCTACTTCTATTCTGCCTATTCTACCTGATTTTTGCAGTTCTCTTAGGTCTAGTTCATCTCCAAGTAGTCCTTCTGTTTGTCCGAATATTGCTACTACTACGTCTGGTTTTTCTACTATCCCGTCTATTTCAAGGTCTGCGTGAACAACGTATTTTACTGTGTCAATATAAGTTTTTCCCATTTGTTAACACCTCTTCTTTGATTTTCTCATATCTTTCGAATAATTCTTCTATCTTTTTGATCCCGGTTAGCAACCGGAATTTTTTCTTGTATGTAAGATCAGGATGAATTCCTTCATTTTCCATTAATTCTTTTAGTCTTTCAGCAAGTTTTGTTCCTGTGCGGTCGTAGTCTGTTAGTATGATTGCTTTTTTTTCTTTTATTCCTGCAGTTACTTCTTGTAGTGGTCTTTTGAGGGTTTTTATGTTTGTAATCCCTAGTTTTTCTAGGGATTCTTTGTCTTTTTTGCCTTCTACTATTTTCACTGCTTTTTCTTCTTTTAGTTCTCTTAGTAGTCTGTTAATTTTTTCTAATTTGTTCATAGAACATCCTTTTTATGTTTTTGCCTTCTAGTTCTATGGTTTTCTGCTTGGATTTTATGCCTTTTAGTATTCTTGCTTTGCATTTGAGTTTTTTTTCAAACATTCTTATTAACTCTTTGTTTGCTTTTCCTTTTTCTGCTTTTTCTGGAATCTCTGCTATTATTTTGTCTTCTTTTTTATATACTTTGAATTTTGCTTTGTTTGGCTTTACGTTTACTGTTATGATGATTTTTTCTATCATTTTTTACACTAAAGATTCTTTTACCTAATCAAAAATAGCGTATACTGTACTTGCTCTTTTGATGATGTTGATGAAAATGGTAAGCATTTTTGATTAGGTGATGATATATGATGGTGAGTTAATGTTAGGCGCGTTTTTGTACGCGTTTCATGAGTCAACGCGTTTCACCCACGCGCCTGCTCTAATATAGTGTACTTTCTCTTTTTAAAACCTTTTTTCTGTGAGGAATTTTATGAAATCCGTTTTTGTTATTATTCCAACTGGTTTTCCTTCTTTTTCCACTACAAGAGAGCCTATTCTGCTTTTCAGCATTATTTCAGCTGCTTTTGCAGCATCATTATTTTCTTTTATTGTTTTAATGTTTGTTCTCATAGCGTCTGCTACTATCAGTGGCAATATTTTCAGATGTTTGTGCAGTTCTTTTTGCCTTGCAAGTATTTTGAATTTGCTTTTCCTTGGCTGTATTGTTGCGAAGGTTATGTCTCTTTTTGTTATTATGCCTCCTATCTTCCCGTCTCTTAATACTACTAATCTGCTTATGTTGTTTTCACCCATTATTCTTTCTGCATGTAATAAGGAGTGAAATTCTGTTATTGTTTTAACTTTTTTTGTCATTAATTCCTTTACTTTTGCCACTCCTTTCATGTTCTTAGCAAATACTCTTACTATGTCGTCTTTTGTTACCATTCCAAGCATTCTACCATTCATTTCTATTGGAATACTTGATATGTTCTTTTTCACCATTATTTGACATAGTCTTGTTATGTCTTCTCCTGGAGCTGCAGTTATTAGGTTTTTTTTCATTACTTTATCTGCTCTTAGTTCATCTATGGGCTTTTTGAATTTTTCAAGAGCTCTTGCAAGGTCTTTTTCTGTTATTATCCCAACGGGTTTTTTGTCAAAAACTATCACTCGGTTTGTTTTCTTGCTTAAGAATACTCTCCTAACATGCGCTATACTGTCTTCTGGTCTTACGGCGTAAGCAGGGGTTACCAAGTCAATTGCTTTCATGCTCCTTCCTCCTCTCTGCATTCTTCACATAAATATCTCCCGTTCACTAATCTTAACCCTTCTGAATAGTTCCCGCATGACTCGCAATACCCTGACAAGCTGGTCTCTGGTTTTATTACAGGTTGTTTTTCTTTTTCCCTTACAAGTTCAAGGAGAGCTGGTTCTATTAAGGTAATGTCTCTTTCTGTTACAAGGCCTGTCAGTTTTCCGTTTGACACTACCGGCAGTCTTTCGATGTTCAAGTCCCTCATTATTCTTATTGCTTCTTCCACGTCAGTATCAGGAGTTATGGTTCTTACAGGGTGTTTCATTACATCCTTAACTTGCACTTTTCTCGGGTCAAGTCCTTCTGCTACTACTTCTTTTATGATGTCCCCTTCTGTTATTATTCCCATTACTTTTTCTTCTTTTGTTATTACCAACCCTCCAATGTCTGCTTTTTTCATTACTTGTGCTATTTTTAATATGCTGTCATTTTCTTTGGCTGTTATTACGGCTTTTCTCATTATGTCCGAGACTAATATTCCTGTTGCCATTCATTCTCCTCCCATTATCAAGTTTTCATAATCGTTTATTTCAAGAGTTTTTAAGTATTTGTCTAATTCAACGTGCTTATTAATTCTTTCTAATTTCACAGAGTTTTCCCTTACTTCAACAGCGAAAGGAGGGGTTCTTGTAAAAGAGTACACTAGTAATGGTATTGCAGAGTATTTTTTTGCTTTCCTAACAAGGTCGCCTAATCCGGTGATGTAAGTCTTGTCCTTCGTGGTTTTCTTGCATTGCACTAGTAATTTATAGTCGTTTTTCACAGCGAGAATGTCTACTGCTGTTTTTGAAGCAGGTGATCTCATGCATAACCATCCATTGTTTTCAAGTATTTTCACTGCTCTTTTTTCAAGAGAATATCCTCTCTGGTAGTTGGTAACCATTTAGTTCACCAGTTTTAAACTTCCTGTTATTTTATCCAGCTCTTCTTCATCAAAAGGGCCTATTCCAAGACATGTTATGGTTCCTGGTTCTAAGTGGGTTAATCCTGCATCTCTTATCAACGCGTTTGGGAATTTCTTAGCCAATTCTTTTATTTCAAGAAGGTGTTTTTCATCATAAGCATATACTACTACTTTTTTTGCCCCTTCTCTTAACCATCTTTTTGCAATTTCGGGGTGTTTTTTTTGTGTTTTTATAAAGGACTCTAAGGAGGCGTGAGCTACTTGTGCAGCCATTTTACCTTTGCTTAGTTTTAGGTCTTTCCTTACTACTATTACTTGTTTGAACTTCATATCCCTCTTTTTTCTTTACTCTTGTCTTATTAATAATTGCTTCTGATGTTCAGAGAGCTGTAGTAAGCTTTAAAAATGAGTATTTGTAGAATTATTTACACTGTTTTTTAAAGGTGATAAAATGCTGACTCGTTTTGAAAAAGCAAGAGTGATAGGTGCAAGAGTACTTCAAATATCATTAGGAGCTCCTGTGCTGATCAAGGTACATAAAAATACAACGGCGACTGAGATAGTGAGAAAAGAAATAGAGAAAGGAGTCCTTCCCCTGTCTGCTTTGCGTCGTTATCCTAATGGTTATGAGGAAATAATTGATGTAAGACCAGAGGATTTACTAATAGAGTGGTGATATGTCATGGGAAAACGCTCAAGCAAGTCATTGAGAAGAATTGCTCTTGAAATAAGTGATAACTATCCTGATAAAATCTCACCTAGTTTTGAAGAGAACAAAGCGTTCTTAAAAGAGATTGGGTTTCCTTCTAAAAGAGCAAGAAATGTGGTAGCTGGTTTGCTTGTTAATGCTGCTAAGAAGGAATCAATATAGTTTTTCAGTAATTACCATTGTTGGCCTTTCCTCTGCTTTGTTTCTTTCTAGCCTGTGGAGGAAGGCTGATGCAGCTTCTTCTAATAATGGTTCGTGGGTTATTATGAAAACTTGTTCCACTATTGTTGGTAAGTGTTCTTTTAGCATTACTGCAAGTTCTCTTATTGCTTCTTTGTCAAGGTTGTGTGTTGGTTCGTCTAACACGAGCCATGATAAGTTCTGGGTTAATACAAGTGAAAATGCTATTCTCAAGGCAAGAGCAGCTGTACTTCTTTCCCCTCCGCTTGCTATTCCTTCAACATTAATCCATTTTCCTGCAGCAGTCTTTGCTTGTAGTACGTAGTCTCCTTTTTCATCTACTGCAAGGCGCAGGTCAAGATAATCTCCATATGGGTACAGCCTGTTCCATATGTCTGTCAACGCTGCATTAGTAGTATCAGTGAATTCTTGCCTTAGTTCTGTTTGTAGTTTTTCAAGTATGTTTGATAGTATGCTAAGAGAAGATGTTATGTTTGTTAATTTTTCAACGGCTTTTTTGTTTTTCTCAATTTCCTCTTTTAATCTTGTTAGTTCTTCAGCTCTTTTTTCTTTTTCATTAAGTAATTGCTTGATGTTTTAAATTTTCTGTTTTAACACAGCTTGCTGTTTTTCAAGTTCTTTTAACTGCTCGAAAAGAACTTTTTCTGTTTTTTCATCATACCCTAATGTTTTTATTTTTTCATTAAGGCTCTCAATTTCCTCTTTTGTTTTTTCTAATTTTGTCAGAGTTTGAGCATACTCTGCTTTTTCTTCAAGCTTTTTGATTTTCTCTCTTATCTCTTCTACGTCTTCAGTAATCTGCAGCTCTTCCATTTTCTTTTTTCTTTCTTCAAAAAGTTGTTTGTTTTCTTCAACGTCTCTTATAAGCTCTTCCTTCCTTTTTTTAATCCACTTTGCTTCTTCTGCTTTCTTGTTTTCCTCTTTTATTTTTTCAATTTTTTCTCTTACCTTTTCTCTTTCTTCTTCAAGCTTTCTGATGATTTCATTGTTCTCAGCGATTTTTTCGTTTATTCTGCTAACAAAGTCCTTTTTAGCATTTATTATTTCCTCTTTTTTATTTTCTGTTAATGGTGTGTAACACAAAGGGCATTTTTCATGGGCTATTATTTCTTTTTTGCTTTTTTCCTCTTCTTCTTTTTTTGCCTGGAGAGTTTTGTTCCTAATAGTCATTTCTTGTATTTCTCTATCAATTTCCTCTAGTTGTTTTTCTGCTTTTTCAAGTACTTCTTCAAGGCCTTCTATGACATATAATTCTTTTATTTGTTTGTTTATTTCTTCTACTTCTTTCTCGCGGCTTTTGATTATTGCTTCTAAACTGTTTATCTCTTTTTCAAGTTTCTTTTTCAATTCCTGCTTTTCTATTAATGAAGATAATTTTTTTCTAAGGACTTCAAGCTCTTTTTTCAATTCCTCTTCTTTTTTTTCAGTTTTTTCAAGCTTGTTTATCCTTTCTTCCAGCATTTGTCTCTTAACTAATAATTCTGTAATTCTTCTACTGACTTCATCGTATTCTTTTTTCTTTTTCTCAACGAGTTCATAAGCTCCCATGGTCTTGCTTAGTTTTTCATCTTTAACTTTTTTTTCATTCAGGATTTTTTCTAATTCTCCTTTTTTTTCTTCTATCTCTTTTAGGAGCATGGGAATTTCATTTATTTCTGTGACTTGTTCGAAGTGTTTCTTTTTCTCTTCTATCCTATCTTTAAGTCTTCTGATCAGCAATAATAAGTTTTTTCTTGCTTTTTCAAATTTTGATATTTTTAGAAGTTCATCAATCTTTTGTTTTCTTTGTCCTTTTGGAATTTCAAGAAAGTATTCAATGTTGTTCTGTTCTGCGTAAACAGCTCTTGAAAATAAGTCATAGTTTATTTTCAATAATTCGCATATTGCTTCAGTAGTCCTTTGGTTTTGTGGGCCTTCTATCAGCTTGTCCTCTTACCATAATTCGCTTACAGTGGTCCCTTTTCCAAGTTCAATTTTCCTGATTATTTTGTACTCTTTGTCACCCAATGTGAAGAATATTTTTACTTCTGCGTATGTTTTTTGAGTTGGTTTGTTCATTATCACTTCATCTAGTTTTATTTTCTTTGCTTGTAGGTTTGGGAAAGTGCCGAATAATGCGAAGCAAAGAGAATCCATTACAGAGCTTTTTCCAGCCCCCATTTGCCCTACTAACACATTTGTGCCTTTTCCGAATTCAAACTCACTTAATTCATGCGAGCGCCAGTTTCTTAAAATAAGCTTAGTTATCATGTCTTCTTTTTATGTCTCTTCCTTAATTTAACTTTTTCCAGGTCTCTTTTAATTGATAATAACACTTGTTTTTCATGAGCTTTACCAGCTAGTAGTGATGCTCCTGAAGCTGACAAAACTACTATGAATACTAATTCAGCTGTTATGAATTTTATTGATAAGTAAAATATTCCCGACCAAAAAGTTAGGCCTATTATTGTTCCAATAGCTATTGAAGCGTATGCTCTTTTCCTCTCAAACCCAAACAAATAAGCTAATACTGCTGCCCATAAGAAGCCGAATACGAATGAAAGAAAAGCCAAGGACATATAATATCCGAAGTGGCCCCATTTGTTTCTAAATTTTTCAACGATTACTTTTGTTATTTTTTGCATTGCTTCTACTGGCGTGTTTGTTACTTTTACGAATGTTTTTACTATTATATTGTTGCTTTCGTGTTGTGTTTTTCCAAATATGTAAAATACTAATGGAAGTGGAAGAGTGTAGCTTAGAAAGAGAATAATGATTAGTTGGCTTATTTCAAAGTATTTTGATCCGTAAGCGAATGCTCCAAGAGGTCCTGTAGAGTAAGCTATTGCAAGAAGTCTTAAGAGCACCATGAAGTTTTTTTACTCTCTTGTTGTTTAAATTAGTTCATGAAGTTTTTAGCAGACGCAATGCTTGCTCGTCTTGGGCGTTGGCTTAGGATGATGGGTTATGATACTATAATAATGAAGCCTGACGTTTCTGACGAGTTTGTTGTTAGGAAAGCAGTAGAAGAAGATAGAGTAATATTAACAAGGGATAAGAGGATAAGGGCATCTGTTAAAGTTTTGTTAGTAAAATCTGACGACCATTTAAAACAGTTGAAAGAAGTCTTTGACGCATTTCACTTAAAATCTTTGTTCCCAGAGCATTCACGTTGTTCTGTTTGCAACGGAGAGCTTAGAAAAATAGGGGATAAATGGGTTTGCATCAAATGCGGCAAGCTCTACTGGGAAGGGAGTCATTGGATTAGGATAAAAAAGAGTTTGAAAGAATTAGGATATTAATGTTATGTCAAGACTTTCTACTTCTTTCACGCCTGGCGTTTCTCTTATTTGTTTCTCAGTTTCCTCAGGGTTGTCTTTTTTATCATCAAATAATACACCTATCTTAATGACTTCCAAGCCGAAAGCTATTGGTTCTCTTTGAATTGATTTCACTTTTTCTATTTTTTCCAAATCGTTTATGAGTTTTGTCAAGTCGTAGCCTTCTTCAGGATAAATCCTGTAAACAGCCATTGCTTTTCCCATTTTTTTCTCCTCCTTTTTATTTAAGGCCCAGTGAATCCACATTCAGGGCAAGTATATGGAATAGCATTCTTCCTGCATTTCAAACATCTAGTTATAACTGCTTTCCCGCAGTTAGGGCATTTGAATTTAACGTAGTCGTTTGTTACTTCTGTGTTACAAGAACTGCATTTTATCATTAAACTCACCTTTTTTTAAGAAGTCTTTATATTTTTGTAGTACTGCAATATATATGCTTTACTATGCCCCCATAGTTTAGCGGATAGAACGCAGGCTTGCGGAGCCTGTGACCAGGGTTCAAAAAGCCTTTCTTTTTCATGGTTTGAAGAAGAAGGCATTGGGGGTCCCTGTGGGGGCGTTTATACCCATGAGAAGTACTCTATGAGTGCTTCTTTTTCTTTTTTCACTTTGCTTCCTTTCCTTATCTTGCTTTTCTTAGCACCATCTTTCAAGTAGGAAGGCACTTTGCTCTCATCTTCTAGAACTTCTTTTATCACTTCTTCTGCTGTTGAAGTATTTCTTTTCTTCCATGAATAAATCCTGCTTCTTTGAATCCAGCATTTTTCATTTTTCTTCAGGAAAGATTTAACGTGCTCCTCGTCCCAAATTTCAGGCCCTTTGTGTTTTGAATACCCTCCTAATTCATAAGTATTTAACTCGAATAACATCACGCATTTCTTTTCATTAGTCCAGTGGAAACAGCGCAACACTTCAAATTCTTTTTCGTATAATTCTTTTTTTATTGTCTTTGTTAATTTTTCAAGCTGTGACCATACTATTTCTTCGATCACTTTTGGTGTTTTGAAAGATACGCTTATGATATTTCTTCCTTTTAGTTCTTTTTTTATCTCAACTTTCTTCTTTTTTGCGAAAAAGAATTCAATTGAGGGGTGTTCCAAATACTGTCTTGCTTTCAATATGAAAATACTTAAGTTTGTTATTGATAATGCAGAAGCAACGTTTCTGTCAGCATCAACAGGGTCTATTATTACTAATGGTTCTTTGAATTTTTCATAGCTTTTTCTCTTTTTTTCAATATCTATTATTATTCGTTTATTCCAACTGTGTGCTGCTCCTTCTAATACTTTTCTGAAAGACCCGTAGTGAAGAATTAATAACTCACATAAATACCCTGAAAAACCTTTAGTTTTTTGGTCAGCACCATATATTCCCTGCGCTTTGGTGAATTGTTTTAATAATAATGCTTGTTTTTTCATTTCCTCAGTCATTTTCTTTTTCAAATATTCATTGTGAAGAGGTGTTCTATCAACCGCTGATATTATCTTGTTTTTCACTTTGTAACATGGCACTATTTCTACTGTTATCCCTTTTACTTTTGCTTTGACATAGGGGTGTTGAGCATAATGTGTTTCAGGTTTGTATTTTTTGAGAATTTTTTTACCAAGTTCTACCCCTTTTTTTTCAAGCTCATTTAGATTAATTGTTTCAGGAAAGAATACGAAGATGTCTATGTCGCGGTCTCCTGCAATACATGTTCCTCTTGCTCGCGAACCAACAAACACTGGTTCATATCCTTCTTTTCGTATTGCTTCCATTATATTTTCAGCTATCTTTTTTGTTTTCTCAATTTCTTCTTTTTTTGGTATTATTTTAGCTAATACTTTTTTTTCTACCTCTTCAGCATTCATTTTTTCTTACCTTTTTATATTATTAGCAATAAGATTAAGATTATTGTAAAAATTATTATCGCTATTGTTCCTATTATTCTTTTGTCAATTTTCACTTTTTTCTGTTTTTCCTTTCCTTCTTCTTTTTTCTCCGCCTCTATCCTTCTTATAAACCCTTCATCTTTTAAGTAATCAATAGCGTATGAGATAAGGCTTTTTGAATAATTCATTTCTTCAGCCATTTCATCAATATTTATATCTCCTCTTTTTTCCATCACTTTTTGTAGAACCTCTTTAACGAACTCGTCTTTTACTTCTTCTTTTTTCACTATCTCATACTTTCCATTTATTTTCTCTTTTATTATTTCTGTCTTCTTCATTCTTTTCTCAATGCTTCCTGCTTTGACCTGTAAGAATATTATCACTGCTGCTGCGGTTATTAATAATATTATTGAGTACATCCACCAGTTGCTTTTTCCAACGTCCTTTACCCATGTTGTTTTTTTGTAAAATTCTTCATCTGTGTTTTTTTCCATGAATACTACTTTTGAGCTTGGTTCTTCAAATATTGTTTCAATGCCAGGATCTGTTTTTGTTCCTTTGAAAGGGTCGACATCCTGCCACCCATTAAAATAAGCTCTCACCCATGCATACATCTTATTTCCCTTTCTTCCAATCATCAGCTTGCATGGCATGTTTTCTTCTATACACATTTTTTTGAAATATGCGCTCATTCCAAGACTGTCTTTTTCAGTTGTCAAATCCACTTTATGAATAATACTGAATTCTCCTTCGACGCTTTTTTTCTCGTTTTTTACAACGTCAAGCAATGCTTTTATTTTATCAGTGGTTTCATTTGAAATTGAAAACCTTGGCCTTCCAATAGTGCTTATTGTTTTTTCAGTTAGAAAAGAGGAGTATTCAAGCGGAAAGTTTGTTTTTTGTGTTTGAATATAGAAAGGATAATAATAAACTGTTATTGTTCCTGTTTCTCCTTTTTGCAGATTAAAATTTGCGATGACTCCGTAATTGTTCTGGGACAACACTGCTTGGCCTTTTTTTGGCAATTCAAAGTTTGTTTTTACACCAATGCTGTTTCCTTTAGAACCTTTTTCTGAAAATACCACATAATTTTCTGCTTTTTTACTTACTGCTGATGGAAAGAACACTTGGTTGTCTTTTATTCCCATTACGTTAAATGATACAGTAATCTTCTTTTCATCGTTTCCCTCATTCTTTATTTTCATTGTTGTTGAAATAAACTCATCTGTTAAATCTATCCTTTGCCAGAGGGAGATGCTTCCTTTTTTGTCTTCGAATTCAAAAGAGTACCTGCTTTTAGTGCCTCTTATTGATTCCTCTCTTACTACAGGTAAAAATGAAAAGCTTTCTCCTTTGTCTGTTGTTATTGTTGGGACTAATTGAATTTTGTACATGCCGTTGATTGTTGCTGGTTCTTTTAAAGTAGCTGGTAGTTTTAATACGTAATTATCAGCTCTTATCAAGTATCCTTCTTCCCCAAGCCCTACATTTTTGATAGCATAACAGGAGATTATGAACAGTAAGAACACTATTGCCTTCTTCATGATAAACTCACTTTGAATATTGTTTCATATACTGGTTTTTGTTTTGTTAAAGTGCTTTTTATTAATTCTATTTCTCTTATCCTAATTTCTTTTTTTATTTCTTTTTCTTTCAAGTAACCCGCCTCTTTTTTTGAAAGAGGCCTCTTTACTCTTGCAAGAGTTATATGTGGGGCATACTCTCTTTTTTCTTTCATGAATCCTTTTTCATAGAGCTTTTCTTCTATAAACTCATTTATTTTCATTAGTTCTTCTGAAATTACTTTTATGAAAATAACTCTTATGAAATTTTCACTTGGAAAAAAACCAATACCATTGATGAGTGCATTGAATGGCTTTGCTTTCAGTTTTTTTAACACTTCTTTCACTTCTTCAGCTTGTTTTTCACTGATTTCCCCAAGGAATTTTATGTTAATGTGAAGGTTTTCTTCTTCAACGGTTTTAATTCCCCCTTTTTTTCTCAACTCTTTTAATACCTCTTTTATCCCTTCAAAAGGGATTATTCTTATTCCTATGAATGCCCTCATAATCTCACTTTGCATTTCACGAATTTGCTTGCTTTTTTCTGCATTTTAAAGAGAATGGAAGTATCGTATGGTTCTTTTTTTTCATATTTTTTGTTTATGTTGTTTCCTGGTCTGAATTGCTGTAGAAAATAATTTTTTTCTCCTTTTATTGCTTTTGCAATTTCTTCAACATCCTTTACGCTTACTATCCCTGGAACCACAGTAGTTCGGAATTCGTGAGAAATTTTTGATTTTCTTATCAATCTAATGCTCTTTTTTATTTTTGTTAAATTCTCTTTTCCTCCTATTGCTTTTGAATATTTTTTAGAATACAGTGAAGTTTTTATATCCATTGCAATGAAATCAATTAACTTTTCGTTTATCAATTTTTCAAGCATTTCAGGATTTGACCCGTTGGTTTCCAACCCTATCAATAGTTTTGTTTCCTTTTTTAGCTTTTTCAAAAAACTCGGAAGGTTTTCATGGATTGTTGGTTCTCCACCTGTTAATACAACTGCATCAATCCACTTGTTTTTTTCCAAGAGTTTTATGGCTTGTTTTTCAGTTATCACTTCATACTTTTCCGGGTATAACACCAGTTCTCTGTTGTAGCAATAAGGGCATCTGAAATTGCACCCAGGTGTAAACAGGATTGAGGATATTTTTCCAGGATAGTCTAATAATGAAATGCTTGTAATCCCTGCAAATTTCATTCATGCAGACCTCTCATAAGTTTTTCTTTGCCTATATTCTTCTTGTTTTCCAGCATTCCAGTTAGAAGTTGGCCTAAAGTACCCCACGATGCGTGAATAAACTTCGCATGGTTTTTTGCATATTGGGCACTTGTTGTGTTCACCTGAAAAGTAACCATGTTCATGACAGATGCTGTAAGTAGGCGTGATTGTGAAGTAAGGGATTTCAGTGTTGTATGCTATTTTCTTAACTAAATTCTTGCAGGCTTCTGCATTTGGAAGTTTTTCTCCGAGGAAAGCATGAAATACTGTCCCTCCAGTGTAGTGTTTTTGTATGTCGCTTTGATGCTCTAATGCGAACGCCAGGTCTTTTGTCTTGTAAACTGGAAGCCATGTTGAGTTAGTATAGTAAGGTTCTTTCTTTCCTGATGTTATTATTTCATGATATCTTTTTTTATCTTTTAATGCGAATCTGTATGCCACGCTTTCAGCAGGAGTAGCTTCTAAATTGAACATGTGCCCTGTTTCTTTTTGGAATTCAACGAGTTTTTTCTTCATGAACTTCAGGGTTTTTATGGTGAATTTTTTCCCTTCTTTTGTTGCAATGCCAAAGCCAAACAGGTTTAATAATGCCTCGTTCATTCCAACAAGCCCTATTGTTGAAAAGTGATTTTCTAAAGTTCCTAAATATCTTTTTGAATAAGGCAAAAGACCACCACTAATATTCTTTTCCACTATCCTTCTTTTTATCTCAAGTGACTCCTTTGCAAGGTTCATTATTTTTTCAAGCCTCTCGAAGAATTGTTTTTCATTTTTTGACAAGTAGCCTATTCTTGGCATGTTGATGCTTACTACTCCTACTGAGCCAGTGGTGTCCCCTGAACCGAATAAACCGCTTGTCACGTTCCTGTAAAGCTGCCTCATGTCAAGTCTTAAGTGGCAGCACATTGACCTTATGTCGCTTGGTTTCAAGTCAGTGTTCACGAAGTTTGAGAAGTAAGGAAGTCCGTATTTCGCAGTCATTTCAAATAGTAATTCTGCATTTTTACTATCCCAATCAAAGTCTTTTGTTATGTTATAAGACGGGATTGGGAATGTAAAAGGCCTGTGGTTCATGTCTCCTTCTAAGAATACTTCAATGATTGCTTTGTTTATTATGTCTGCTTGTTTTTGAAATTCTGAATAAGTTCTGTTTTTTAGTTCTCCTCCTATTATCACGTTTTTCTTAGCAAGGTCTTTTGATATGGTCCAGTCAAGGGTTATGTTAGTGAAAGGTGATTGGGACCCCCACCTGCTTGAAATGTTAAGATTGAATATGAATTTTTGAATGTCTTGTTTTACTTGTTTATAGGTGAGTTTGTCGTAGTATACGAATGGAGCTAAGTAGGTGTCTATTGCGTTGAATGCTTGTGCTCCCGCCCATTCGTTTTGAATTGTTCCAAGGAAGTTAACCATTTGCATTAAAGCAGTGTCAAAGTGCTTTGCTGGCTTTGAGGCTATTTTTCCAGGAACCCCGTTAAATCCTTCTAGTAGTAATTTTTCTAAATCCCATCCAGCACAATAGCCTATTATTCCCATGTAGAGGTTGTGGATGTGCATGTCTCCGCTTCTGTGAGCATTACTTATTCTTTTAGGATATATGTGGTCAAGAGCGTATTCTGCTATTACTCCTCCGCTCACATTAAGCATTAACCCAGCCCAAGAATAAGGGATGTTGCTGTTTTCTCTCACTTCCCATGTTTTTTGATTTAAATACTCTGAGACTCTTTTTTCAATATTAATCATATTGTTTTAGAAAGCAGAATTAGTATAAATACTATTTACTTGCTTATTTATTTGAATAAAAGTAGGAGGGAGCAGCGGCTGGGTGAGCTTGTTCTTCTCCCTCTACAGTTTTAATATGAAATCGTATCATTTCTCCTTTTGTAGTTTTGATTTCCTTAACGATTATCATATTATCACTGGCTTAACAATAACTACCAACTTGTTTAATAAGAATAAGGTTGTTTTTTCAAACTAAAAAACCTTTAAGAATAAGAAATCCTTATATTCTGGAAGTTTTTTGCCAGGAATTTCGAGGAAAGCGCCTGCTGTAAATAGTTGTTGCAGTCTTTCAGCTGCTTCTTTCCTTTGTTTTTCATCAAGCTCCTGTGGGAGGAACCCTTCAGACACATCAACATTGATTCCTTCTTTCTTGTTTTCAGAAGTGAATCTTGTTAAAGCGGTCATGCTTGTTTTGTCACTTACTGCAAAGGATAAATTATAATCGCGCTTATACTCTCTAAATTTTCTTCTGACAAACCTTAGCACTCTTTCACTCAGAACAACGCAGTCAAAGTCGTAAGTTTCTTTTTGCAAGAAGAGTTTTGTTGCTTGGGGAAGGCCAACAAGGGCATTAATGCATTTGAAATTGTCAATCTCAGCATATTCTTCTCCGTCAATTATTTGGCCAAGGAACGAAAGAAGTTTGTTTTTGTAAATTCTTTGCTTTATCTCCTCTCTTTTCTTAAGCATTACTTCTTTTGTAAGTTCGATTACTTCTTCCAAATTCTCGTAAAAAGACTTTTCATCATAACTCTTCTTAGCAATCTTAACCATGTTGATTGATACTTTTTGAAGAATCCCTGAGCCAAGTCCATTCAATCCATTAGTCTGTAACACATTACCAAAAAGTACTGAAGAATTCTTCGTTTCTTGTTTTATGACATAAGTTGGTCTTGGCAGTTCATGTTTTGCTCTGCCTCCATAATTCTTTAAGGATATTTCAGGGAATTTGAATTTTTGCTTTGAGAAATCCCCTTTATTGAAAGTCTTGATAAACACTTCAGCAAGGCTTTTTGCTTCTTCTTCAAAGTCTTTATACCTGCCAACCACTTCTCCCCCAGGG
>JAJRYS010000024.1 GCA_024275665.1 archaeon
CATTTACAAACCAGAGAAGGGAAAAGGAATAATACCAGCAGAAGCAGCAGCGCACCACAGGAAAATAGCTCCAATAGTTCTTGAAAAAGCGCTCAAGACAGCAGCAATAACACTAGATGACATCGGCGTGATAAGTATTGCAGCAGGGCCTGGGCTTCCCCCATGTCTCGCTGAAGGGATGCGATTCGCCAAATCTCTTGGGAAAAAAATAATAGGAGTAAACCACTGCATAGCGCACATTGAAATAGGAAAACTGTATGGCAAGATGAAAGATCCTTTAACAGTATACGCATCCGGGGGGAATACTCAAATAATCGCTCATGAAGGAGGGAGGTATAGGGTCATAGGAGAAACCCTTGACATCGGAATAGGCAATGCTATTGACAAGTTCGCAAGAAGAATAGGGCTTGAAACTCCAGGTGGGCCTATTGTTGAAAAACTAGCCAAGCAAGGAAAACACTACGTAGAACTACCTTATTCTGTAAAAGGAATGGATTTAGTATTTTCAGGACTGGTAACAGCAGCTGTTAAGAAAAAAGCAAGCAAAGAAGACTTGTGTTATTCATTCCAAGAAACAATATTCTCAATGCTCACAGAAGTGACTGAAAGAGCATTAGCTCACACTAAGAAAAAAGAAGTAATGCTCGTAGGGGGCGTGGCACAGAACAAAAGACTTCAGGAAATGATGAAAACAATGGCTTCAGAGCATAAAGCTGATTTTTTCACTCCCAATAAAGAAGTGTGCGGAGACAATGGATTAATGATAGCATGGGCAGGAGCAGTAGCAATCAAGGAGAAAAAACAAACAATCCAAGACATTAACCCTCGCTGGCGCACTGACGAAGTTGAATGGTAAGAATTTTAAAAAAGAAAAGCATAAGAAACCATCATGAAACAGTATGAAAAAGTCATGATAGCGCTGATAATAGGAATAATAATAGTAGTATTCTTTTCCTTCATTCCTTTCAAAGGGATAAGCTTCAAAAAACCAATAATAAGCATCTTTGAACAAAACGTAGTAAAAGCACCTGTTAATGAAACAAACTGCTTGATAACAGGGGAAATAGCCTTGCATAACACAGGAGACTCTGTCAAAAACGTTGAAATAGAGATAACAGCCGTTAACTTGAAAGGGATGAAAGTAGGGCTTTACAGTTTGAACATACCTTATTTTGAAAAAGACACTATAAAACGAAAAGAAGTAAACTTCATCGTAGAGCTGCCATGCAATGAAATAACACACATCACTTCTGACGTGAAGTCATTCGAGTGACGTCCTCCTTAGTCAAAACCAAAAAACCTCTTGAAAAAGGTTTTTCAACATAACCATACCAATACACCACTGCTCCTTCTCCGAACAATTTAACATAATGAGAAAGCTGGCGCTTATAATCCCTTCTAATTTCATAATCATCACCAAAACTAGCTTTGCTCTCAATCCAATGAACTCCACTACCGCGAATCCTTATAGGTTTCTCAAGGAGAAAATCGGGAGTCTTGCTAGCTCCTTCCTCTCTTGCCTCAACCTCAGTAACATACCTTATTTTTTTGAGTCAAGCCACTTGCTAATCTTATCCTCTGCTTTTTTACCATTCTTGGACTGCGACTCTGAAGAAGAAGGAGAATACACGAAATCCTTTGAAACAGCATTCCTCACTTCTCTCCTGAGACGTGAATCAGGGATAAGAGAAGGGTCTTTGATGAATGCTTTCACTTTCTTCTTTGAATAACCAAGAGCTTCTAACAAGAACATCGCCATCAATGCGGGCGGGAAGTTTTCCTCCTTTGCGATTCTATATATTGTTTTTCCTTTCTTCCATTCTCTTAAAAACACGAAGGTTTTTTTCTTGACCTGATAATATCGCCTAGTAGTGTCTCTTGTAATCTTCTTAGCAAGAATGTTCAAAAGCATGTCAGTAGGCAAGCCAAGACGCTCATGAATGAAATCAATGTCCTTAAGAGAGTTAAGACGCGATCTTATGAACTCAAATTCTTCCCTTGAAATAACAGGCATTAGAAAACCACTTCCCTTAAATGTTAAAAACAAGAAAGTATAAAATGATTACTATGCAGTTGATTTACAAAGGGGCAGAAGCAGAGTTATGGGAAACACAATACTTGGGATTTCCAGTGGTTGTGAAAAGAAGAATAAGAAAAACATACAGAATAAAACAAATAGATGAAAGGATAAGAAAAAACAGAACAAGAAGAGAAGCAGTAATGCTCGCAGAAGCGAGGGGATGTGTTAACACCCCTTTCGTGCTAAGCGTTGATTTGAAAGAAAACACAATAATAATGCAGTACTTGGAAGGAAAAACATTAAAGCAATTATTCCTGGAAGGATACAAAAACAAGAAGAAAACAAGCACAGAAATAGGGAGGATGATTAAAAAACTACACGATAAAGGAGTAATACACGGAGACCTCACCACTTCTAACATGATAAAAACAAGAAAAGGAATTCACTTCATCGACTTCGGTCTTTCTTACAAGTCTGACAAAACAGAGGACAAAGCAGTAGATTTATTAGTCTTCAAGAAAATGCTAAAGTCAACTCACTGGAAAGACTTCGAAGAAATATGGGGGGCTTTCAAACAAGGATACGGCGATGAAACAGTGCTAAGCAAAGTGGAGGAAATAGAGAAAAGAGCAAGATATGCTTAAGCAAGCATTTTTAAATAATCAATGGCATAATTAAACGAGAGGAGTATGCGATGAGAAGAAGTACTACTAGGAAAGCAGCAGAAGAGAAGAGAGCAAGAGAAAAAAAGACCAGGCCAAAGGTGGAAGAAGCAATAAAAAATTACGAAAGAGCATTAGCAATAGCAAAAGCAAGGAAAAAAATAGGTGAAAAAGTCTCAGACCAGTACATTGAAACACTAACCAGGAGGATAGAAAGGCTGAAGAAAGGAGAATACAATGAAAAGTCTCTTCAAAGAGACGTGCGTGATAGTGAAATCCTGTTAAATGGGCAAATGGAGCGCCTTACTTACGGAAGGCCTTTGACCAAAGAAGAAAGAGAAAAAATAAGAGAGATAGAAGAAAGAAAAAAACAGTTACGAGAGAGTAAAGAAAGTGAATTAGATGAGATAAAAAGAGAATTCAAAAAAGGATTAATAACTCCAAAAGAGTTTGAGAGACTTTATGCGCAGGTAGCAGCGTATTACGATGAACAAATTTACCTAGCAGAAAGAAGGTTAAGGCCCTCTGATAAGGAAATGCAAGCAAAATTATACGAACTCTTTGAAGGAAGCAAAAGGAAGAAGAAGAGAGGGTGAAGCCAAACCTTTATAAATGAATTGTTACAGAATAATAATTACTTTTCTTGGGAATGAAAAGGATTTGGTGGTGTTCACTAATTCCCTTAAAACCTGCGTTGAAGAGGAAGACGCGAACACGTCTTGCCTGTCGCAGGAAAGAGGTTATGAAAAATGGCTAGAATGCACAGTAGGAAGAGAGGAAAAAGTGGTTCCACTCACCCGAAAGCAAAAATAAAACCAGACTGGGTGACTTACTCAAAAGAAGAAGTAATAAAACTAGTTGTGAAACTCTTCAAAGAAGGCAAGAGCCTTTCGGAAATAGGCGGTTTGCTAAGAGACCAGTACGGAATACCAAGCGTGAAAGCAGTAGTGGGAAAATCAATTTCTGAAATACTCAGAGAAGAAAAACTACTGCCAAAATGGCCTGAAGACATTATGAACTTGTTCAAGAAAGCAGTAAGAATTAGAAAACACTTGGAGAACAACAAGTCAGATGTTCACAACAAAAGAGCATTACAATTAACAGAATCAAAAATAAGAAGATTAATAAAATATTACAAGAGAAAGAAATTAATAAGCAGCGACTGGTATTATGACCCTGAAAAAGTAAGACTGCTTATAAAAGAGTGATAAAAGATGGCTGTGAAGAAAAAGAAGAAAAAAACAGACACTTGGAGGACAAAACAAGCGTATTCGGTTCTGTCTCCAAAGTTTTTTGAAGAAAAAGAAGTAGCAACAACTATAGCAAATGATGACAAGAAAGTCATAGGAAGAATAGTAAAGGTTCCTCTAAGAAGTATTACTGGAACAATGAGCCATCAATTCATAAAATTATCCCTAAGAATTAATGAAATCAAAGGAACAACAGCGCATACTGAAGCAGAAGGATTTGAAATGGCACAAGAGTATTTAAGAAGGAACATTCGCAGGAGAAGAAGCTTGGTGAAATTAGTGCTTAATGGAAAAACAAAAGATAAGAGAGGGATAAGAGTAACAGCATATGCTTTTACTGTTAGGAAAGTTGATACTAGCAAGAAGAAAGCAATAAGAGAAGTTATGAGAAAAATCTTAGAAAAAGAAATAAAGAAAAATAATTTTGAATCATTCTTCCAAAAGAGTATTTTTGGGAACATTGCAAGTGAAATGTTCAAGGAAGCAAAACAAATAGCACCAATAATAAGAATTGAAATTTCAAAATGCAAGACAATAAGGGGTAAATAATGAACTGGATGATAGAATACTCCCTCCCTCTTTTTATAATTGTAATAAGCATTGAGAAAAGGTCACTTAATTATCCTGGAGCAATCTCAGCTCTTTTACTTGCTTACATAATACTGCTAACTCAAAACCTTAACTGGTTCTTAGTATTATTCTTGTTCTTCTTAATAGGAAGCATTGCAACAAAGTACAGGGAAAAAAAGAAAAGGAAGATGAAAATAGCTCAGAAAGTAAGAAGTTCTAAGAATGTCGTAAGCAATGGAGGAATGCCAATGCTGATGGCTTTGCTTGGAGGGCCTATAGGGTTATACGGTTTTGTTGGTTCTCTTGCAACAGCAACAGCAGACACTGTTTCATCAGAAGTAGGGGTATTATCAAAAGAAAAACCAAGAATGATAACGAGTTTTAAGAAAGTAAAAGCAGGGAAGAATGGAGCAATAACCATCTTCGGAACCGTTGTTGGCTCTACTGCAGCACTACTCATAGGAACAGCAAGTTATTTATTGATAAAAAATGACTTAAGAATAATAGCAATAGCAGTGATCGCAGGGACCCTTGGGAACCTCATAGATAGTTTAATAGGAGCAGTGTTCGAGAACAAGAAGAAATGCGGGAACTCTACTACGAACTTCATAGCAACCACGAGCGGAGCAATAATAGGAATGGCATTAGGAGCTTTCTTGTGAAAAAAACAGTCCCGTAGTCTAGTGCTTGCTCGTTGCCTGACGGCAAGCGGACAATGGCCAAGGATGCTGGCCTTTGGAGCCAGCGACGGCGGTTCGAATCCGCCCGGGACTATTAATTCTTAAAGAATTAGTAATACCCAGTCGCTAGTCTGAGTCCTTCGTCTGAAATGTCAAGTAAGTACTTTGCCACTGAGAACTTAGTCGCTACCATCTTCCTAATTGTGAGAGTGTGGTCTAGTACGTCTCCACGCGGAGCCATTGAAAGCTCTATCACTCCATCCACTACGAAAGGCTCTACGTTGAAGTCTGTCAAATACTCTCCTGTTCTCTCAGTAACAAACAAAGCAGTGCATCCCTTCTCTTTCAAAGCTTTTGACAAATAGTATAGCAAAGTCCTGTATTTTGATTTGCTTCCAATGGATTGCGCTAACGGAGCCAAGGAGTCTATTACTACCCTCTTAGCCCCCAGGTCAGTGATTACTCTGCTTAGTTGTAGTATTATTTCCGAGTGAAGCGTTCTCAGTTCAAACTTTTCGAATTCTATTGGATCATAAGAAGAAAAAAGAAGTAAGTTTTTTTTCTGCAAGCCTGCTACATCCCATTTGAAGCGCTCAGCATACCACTGAATTTCTTGTGGAAAGCCTTCAATGTTTATCATGAGTCCTGGCTCTCCGTTCACTGCCCCATTATACAAGAACTGCAAAGCGAATATTGTTTTACCTGTTCCTTGTTCTCCGGTAATAAGTATAGAAGAGGGGTGAGGGAATCCTCCTTCTATGAGCCCGTCCAAGCCAGGGATTCCTGTTTTAATTCTCTGCACTTCAAACTCCCCTCTTCATAGTATGCGCTTTATTATCACTGCGAAAGCAGGCCTTGTTATGAACACTCCTAAGAGTATTCCTATTATTGTTGTTAATGCAAATCCTTTCAAAGCACCAAGCCCTATCAAGAACAATGGTATTAAAGCCATTATGGTCGTAGTAGCTGAACGCATTATTATTGAGCAAGCTTTCTTAACCTTAGCAGTGAGTGTCTTAACTTCTTCTTTTTCCCCTCTCAGCACTTCATCTGTTATTATTATTTGATGGTCAACTCCTGTTCCTACTGCTGCTATTATCCCAGTAACTGCTGGCAAGTCCAACTGCCATCCTATGAGAGCAGCTGTACCAAGAATCATTGTGATTTCCATAAGCATTGTTATTACTATTGGGATTGTTATTTTCAACTTCCTGTACCTTACCATTATGAAAGAGGCTACTGAAAATAAAGCCATTACACCAGCTATCATGCTGTATCTCAAAAACTCTGGCCCCAGAGTAGGGGAAATTGTTGATACGCTTCCTATGGAAACAGCTACTGGGAGTTTCCCTGACTTCAACAAGATTACTACTCTTTCCATTTCTTTCCTTGCTTGTTCAGGGGTTGGGGCACGTCCAGTAATCACAGGAGTGGTCACTGGAGAACCAGAAGTAACACCAGGAGTTAAATGAACTATGTTCTCAAGGTTCAAGGCGCTCGCTATCCAATAATTCCCTGTCTTTTCTCTTATTATTACTTTTGAAGCATACTTCTCGAGTTTTGTTTCATCATACGTATTAGGAGGAATTATTACTTCTTTCCCTTTTATTTTTTCAAGAACTTCATCTGTCAAATCATTTGCTATTATCAACTCTTCACCTGATTCTTTAACCAATTCATTAATGCTTATTTTAGAAGCAGTTGGAGACTCTTCTTTGGTAAGAGTTTCAGGTATCTCAGATTCTTCATTAGCAAGGCTTGTTGGGATGAGAATCACAGCATTTGAAGGCCTGTCAATGAACATGAATATCCTTTCTGGGCAAGTCTGAGCAGTTGGAGTGCTGCATTTTCCATTAAACTCTTCAGCAAGCCTTTGAGCTGCTTGTGCACTTATTTGAAAAGGCACTCTCCACTCATAAGAATCCCCTGAAGGAATTATCCCATAACCCCTTTGAGGATCAGTGAACACGAGCAGAACATCAGAACCTGTTAAGACAACTCTTCCTTGAAACAAAGTCTCAAACTTTCCCTGCTGCCCTAATAAGGATTGTATTTGGTTCACTACTTCTGGATTTGTTTCCGCTATCTCTATCACTACATAATCTGTTCCAAAAGGCTTCACTGAAATGTCTTTCAATCCGTAAGCATCAAGCCTTGTTTGCATAACGCTTATTACTGTCTCAATATCATAAGACTGATTGCCCTCTGGTCTTAAATTAATCTGTATTACTGTGCCTCCTTTGAAATCCATTCCAAACTGCAGTCCTTTGAAAACAAGAGGCAAAATACCAATCACTACTAAAGCTATTATTGCTATGACTACCTTCTTTTCTTTCAACCATGAAGTCATTTGTTTTTCCTCTCCAAGTACCACATTATTAACGTGGCGTTAGTAAACCAAGTGGCAATTAAGTCAGCGAGCAAGCCCATTATGAGTATTATTGAAATACTAAGCATGACGCTCACTGAATAATAATAAGACACTATTGCTATGCTTATCAAAGCAAATAAAGTGGTTGCAGTCATTGTTAGTCCTGTTTTCATAGCACTGTAAATCCTTTCATATTTTGTTCCTTTCTTCCTGCTGATAAGCCTGTCAGTAAGCATTATGTCAGTATCAACTGAATAACCAACAAGCATTAACAACGGCGCAATAGTTGCGAGAGACAAGGGTATTCCAAACAAACCAAGTGAAGCATAAGCTACAAAAACATCGAAGAATGCTGATTGCACTACTGCAAGAGACACTACTGGTTTTCTGAAATAATAAAAAATCATAAGAGTTATGAAAACAAAAGCTATTATTATGGCATTCTTGGCTTGGTTTAAGAAAGACTGGCCAAGTGAAGGGCCTATTTCCTGAATCGTAAAATCAGAGGAACTTACACCAAGTTTGCTTGAAATAAAACTAGTTAATGAATTTTTAAAGTTTTGCCTTGCTTTTGAAAAATAAGCATCAGCCATCATTTTATCATCAGTAGTGTTTACCTGCAAGCCATCTGCCCACTTTTCACACAATGAAACTGCTTTATCATACTCTTTTTTCTCAATTGCTTCTTGCGCTTTAAGTAAATTTTTCTCACCAAGGAACTCTATGTACAGCCCATTCGTTCCTCCTTTGATTGCTCTTACTTTCAAGTCTTCTAATTCAAATTCCTTCAGCAATTCTTCTGTGAACTGCTCTACATTCACTCCTGAAGGAACAGTGACTTGAATCAAAGTACCTCCACGCAAGTCTATTCCTTGCTTTACCTGCATTGAAAAGTAAAGAGAAAATAACAGTATGATTATTGGGACTATGAGTAATGCTTTATAATTCTTTGACTCGTAAATCTTCAACATGGCTATCATACTCATTGACAAGCATGGTAAAAAGACCTTCGTTAAAAGAAAGGGTGATGTTAACACCCAGTACGGAGTAATTAAAAGCAAGGACATTAATAAATGTGTTGGTAAAGCAAGAGTAGTGAAAACGCATAAAGGATACGAGTTCTTAGTAGTAAAGCCAAGCTTATTGGAGAAAGTAGAAAACCTTAGGATGGGGGCTCGTCCTATTTACCCTTATGACGCGGGAGTAATCACTGCCTTGCTTAGCATCACTTCTGGTTCAAGAGTGCTTGAAGCAGGAACAGGCAGCGGTGGCATGACTTTATTCCTCGCAGAACTCGGAGCAAGAGTGTTTTCTTATGAAGCAAAAGAAGAGTTTTTTGAAAAAGCAAAAGAAAACCTGTCAGAATACAAGAATGTCAAACTTTTTAACAAGGATGTGAAAGAAGCAAAACACAAAAAAGAAAGCTTTGATGCAGTGTTCCTTGATTTGAAAAGCCCTGCGAGCGTGATAAGCATTGTCAAGCCTTTCTTGAAAAAAGGAGGATTCATGGGAGCCTATTCTCCTATAATGGATGATATAAAACCAGTGTGGAGAAAACTCGAAGAAGAAGGATTCACAGACATAAGATGCTTAAAGCTTGGGTTTGAAGAAGTAATTGTTAAAAAGTATGCTCGTGTTAAAGGATTAATGGGCTTTCCTGGTTTTTTCATTTGGGCCAGGAGAATTGAATAAACTTTTCAGGAGGAGTTGTTAAATGGATATAAACGCAGAAATTGAAATGGTGAAAAATAAGATTGCTACTACTAAATCTCACTTGGCAAGAATAGAACTTGAGAAAAAATTACAAGAATTAATAGAACTAAAAATGAAACAAGAGCAGAAAGAACCATGGGAATTATGACTCTACTCTTTAACCCATCTTATCTTAACAGCAGGCCCTCTTTCAAACTCCATCATTTCTTTTCCAGTTAATATTGCTTCTCCTGCTGCTATCAACTCTCCTGACTCTGATACCACTAATGCTTCCTGTCCTGGCATGAATTCATAAGCTCTTATCACATGCTTTGCGAATGCTGATTTTCCCTGCTTTATGAAAGGCACTGCTTCTTCCCTCACTACTACTCTGTACTTGTCAGTCTTCTCAAACAAATACTCTGCAGCATCATGAAGCAGTATTTTGAAATCATTAGCTCTGAAAACCGCTAACAATCTCTTTCCTTCATAAACCTCTCTTATTTTCCCAGTTTTCTTAGAAATTCTTATCCTCACTTTTTCAGGAAATATGTTAACGCCAAACCAGTACAAACTAACATCTTTTATTTTTTCAAAACCATTAGAAGAAGGAGTGGTTACAATGTCATCAGGGCTTACAGTCTGAGCGAAAGGATAACACTCAAGCACTGTTGAAGGCACTTTACCAAACACTGTATTCTGCACATCACTGTTTTCTATCGTTTTTATTCTTTCCTTGGCTCTTTTGAACTCAGTCCTGTGTTCTGAGAACACTGGGTTATAGAAGAAATGCTGCTTAGTAAGAGGGTCTGTCTTGTCAAAATAACCAGTTTGTTTTATTACTTCTTGCATTGTTTTGAAGAGTTTTGGATGAGCAAATGCTTTTTGCTCAAGCAACTCCCATAACGAGTTA
>JAJRYS010000025.1 GCA_024275665.1 archaeon
TGAACCTGGCGATAGTAATTCTAATACTTAACCTTGTGATACCAGGAGTAGGCACTCTTGTAGCAGGAAAAAGCCAGGAAGGAATAACACAACTCGTAGTATACTTGTTAGGAGCATTCCTCGCGTTCGCAGGAATTGGATTAATACTAGTAGTAGCAATGTGGGTATGGGCATTGATAACAAGCATCCAAATAATCCAAGAAGCGCAATGAATTGCTCTTCTTTTCCAAGAAGCACAGTAACCCTTTTCTTTACTCTTTTTCAATAAGTTTTTTATATTTTTCATTCTTCTTCCTTCTCATGAATTTGCCGCTGGGAGTTCTTTTTGGAATCATTGCGATGATTGGTTGGGGCATAGCTGATTTCCTAGCAGCTGTTGCTGTCAGGAAAACCAGTGTTTTCAAGACGTTTGTATGGAGTCAGATAATAGGGCTGGTTTTGTTTTTCATCGCTTTTTCTTTATTCTTCAATTTTTCACTACCTTCTCTTAGTAGTATTGTGTGGCTTCTTTTTGCTGGTTTTCTTGGAGTGATTTCTTACTTGGCTTATTACAAGGGATTGCAGGTTGGAAAAGTGCCAGTTGTGGTTCCTATTGCTTCTTCATGGGCAGCGATCACAGTGATCCTAGGATTAGTAATACTGCATGAAGCTTTGACGAAAACTCAAACTATTGGAGTTATTCTGGCTGTAATTGGTACTGTTTTAGTCTCATTCAGACTGCGTGACTTGTTAGGGTTGAAGTTAAAAAACTTATCAATAGGAGTTAGTTACGCTGTTATTGCAATGCTAGGGTGGGGAGTATATTTTGTACCAATGAAAATGCTCATCTCTGAACTTGGATGGTTTCTTCCAATATTCTTTGCGAAAGTGATTAGCATTTTCTACTTGTTACCTTACTTGAAGTTATCAAAGAAAGATGTTTCTTTTCCAAAGAATGCTCTTATTCTCGTATTATTAATAGGGTTTTTAGAAACAATGGCTTTTATCTCGTTTGGAATGGGTATTAATTCAGCGTATGTTTCAATAGTCTCTCCAGTAGCAGCAACTTTCCCTGTTATCACCATAACACTGGCAAGATTGTTTTTGAAAGAAACTATTGACTTTAATCAAGTAATAGGTATATTCTCAGTGCTTACAGGATTAGTATTGTTATCACTTTGATATTCTTGCATCAACTTTTAAATACTCATTTCTCGTTAGTGTTTAATCATGGACGTGCTTGAGAAGAAAGGTAAGAAAGTAGTCTTGTTAGGGAACGAGGCCATTGTCAGGGGAGCGTTGGAAGCAGGAGTAGGGGTAGCAACTGCTTATCCTGGCACTCCTTCTTCAGAAGTCCCTATCACTTTTTCACGCGTTGCAAAGAAGACAGGCGTTTATTTTGAGTATTCTACTAATGAGAAAGTGGCTTTTGAAACAGCAGCAGGAGCAGCGTTTTCAGGCGTTCCAGCTATTGTGTCAATGAAGCACTTCGGATTCAACGTTGCTTCTGATTCAATCCTGCCAGTTGTTTACACTGGTGTCAAAGCTCCTTTAGTGATAATGGTTGCTGATGATCCTCAGGGGTGGAGTTCTGCTCAGTCAGAGCAAGACACTCGTTACTATTCACGATTAGGGCATATTCCAACAATAGAACCAGCCAATCCGGAAGAATGTGGGGAGTTCACGAAGCTTGCTTTCAAAATCTCAGAAGAATTCAAAATCCCGGTAATGCTTAGGACTACTACCAAGGTAAGCCACTCTATTGGCACTGTCAAGCTTGGGGAGTTGAAGAAGCCTAAGAAGAAAGGCAAGTTCGTGAAAGACAAGAGCATTTACTACAACATAAAACCTAATCTTCAAAAACTTCACTCACTCGTGATTGAAAAGAACGATAAGATCAGGAAGAAGTATTCTGAAAAACTCGCAGAACTAATTCCAGGCAAAGGAAAGATAGGAGTTATTTGTTCTGGAGTGTCTTACGAGTACGTGCTTGAAGTAGTTGAAAAGCTTGGGATAAAACCACCAATACTAAGACTTAAAATGACTTACCCTGTTCCTGAAAAAGCAATCTCTGCCTTCCTTAAAGGGAAGAAAGAAGTAATAGTAGTGGAAGAACTGGAGCCGATAATAGAAGAAGAAGTGAAAGCAATTGCAAAGCAAGCGAATCCTAAGCTCGTAGTGCATGGCAAGGGCTTGCTTCCAAGAGTAGGGGAGTATAACACTGAGACAGTGCTTCCAGTCTTTGAAAAGCTGTTCGGCAAGAAGACTGGAATTGACTTCAAAAAGCATTCAAGAATGGTTGAGAAAGCGCTTGAA
>JAJRYS010000002.1 GCA_024275665.1 archaeon
AACCCAGGTTATTAGAACTCTTCCATCATGCTTTTTCTTCTTAAAAGTGTCATGCTTGCTTGATCTTACTTTCTTAAAACCATTTTCTTCAAGTATTTTTACAACCTTACGCCTTGGAAGAGGTTGTGATCTTGCGATGGCCAACACCTTTTATTATGTTAACAGGAATGCTTGTTAATGAAACAGTGATTGACTTCATCATGCTTATTTTAGGTTTCACAGTATCAGGATCTTCAAAGTAATCTTTAATCAAGTCTTTCATATTTTCTTTTACTTCTTTCTCTGTTCTTCCCTGTGTTGCAATTCCAAGCACGGGACAAGAAGCAACAAACCATTTTCCTTCTTTTGCAATCACTATTGGGAAAGGAATAGTCATTTTCATGATACCACAGAGTATTAATTGAAAACAGTTAAATATAAACTTATCGTACTATTGCCTGAGGCTGGGAGAATGAGTTTAACGCAGTTGAACAAGACTTTCAGGAAGGCGGAAAAGGATTTGAAGAAAGCAATAACCGAGGACGAGTTATTGTCAAAACTGTTCAAAGAGGTTAAGAAAGAATACTCAAAACCAAGCGTTGGAAAGCTGGGTTTTCATAATCTTGACCACGTGCTTAGGACTGCTTCCAGAGCTCTCAGGCTCTGCAAGAAAAAAGATGACAAGAGAGTGATAATAGCAGCGTGCTTGCTTCATGACATTGCGTTAACAGAATCGCCGTACGAGGAGCATGAGAAGAAGAGTGCTTTGAAAGCAGTTAAGATGCTGAAAAGGATTGGTTTCAGCAAGGAAGAAACAGAAAGAATAAGGTCATGTATTCTTGCAACAGACCACTTGCACGCGAAGCCTGAGGCAAGGGAACAAGCAATAGTGAAGGACGCTGACTTGATGGAAGTCGCTGATGGTAGTTTCTTAGTGAAGAGCATGCAGCTCGCGAAAGAGTTTGATTATCCTGCTGACGTGATAGCTTTCAACACTGTCAAGCTGTTTGAAAAACTATTACCAGAGCCTTTCTTCACCAAGAAAGCAAGAAAGATTGCTTTGAAGCATTTCAAGAACAATTATAAGGAAATGAAGAAAGCAGTGGATTTTTACAAGGTTGAAAAGGTGAGGTTGTGAAAACACTGGAAGAAAAAAGAGAATACTGCATGAGCATAACCAAACAAGCTATCGAGAAAGCAATAACAATTGATAAACAAGGAGAACTGCTTTTGAAGTGGGCGAAAGATTATTATAAAGACGCAGAGTATTATACTGGGAAAGACGATGCTACTGCTTTGGAAGCAGTGGCTTATGCTCATGGGTTCATAGATGCCGGCGTATTGCTCGGGCATTTGAAAATAGAAGGGTATCATTTGAAAGAGGTTTTGGGAAAATGAAGATGATAAGCATTCCAGGATTTTTGAAATCAAGAAAAGGAATAATAGCAGTAGTTGCAGTAATGTTTCTGCTGTTATTGCTGTTAGTCTCTCAGCTGTCTTTCCAAAGCAATTCTCTTAATGCTTTCTTTGAGAACTCGCAAGTAGGCCCTGGGGAGCAAGCAGTTCTAATGGTAAGGGTTTACAACAACGCAGGAGGAACTACTGACTTCACAGTGATTGCTTCCACTAGCAGCGATAATCTTGTGATAAGCAATGCAGTGCAGGAGGAAAGCAAAGTAGGAGCAGGAGAGTCTCGTTTATTTTCTTTCAACGTGTTAGTAAAACCAGATGCAAGGAAAGGGGATTACGTGGTGAGAGTGAACGTGCCGCAGTTGAATGAAGAAGCTAAAGTGTTTTTGAAGGTGGTTTGATGAATGGGAAATTCGAGTTAATTCACAGCATTGACAAAGAGTTAGTGGAGCTTGGTTACAAAACTTTTAATCCTACTGCTGTGGAGTTAACGAAACTGTGCTTGGAGTACAACAAAAAACCAGAAGAAGTAGTGAAGATTTTCAAACAGATTCAGAATTCTCTCTTGTGAAACTCGAATCTTTTTTCACTAATAGTGAAAGGAGTCCATTCCAAAGAGCTGTGGCCGAATTTTATTGAAAATACTCTGAATAGTCTTATAGGATTTGGTGACGAGTCCTCTATCTTCACTTCAAGAATTCCATCTAAGAAATAGGAAACGAGTTCAACTGTTTTTTCACCCACGCTTCCAGAATCAACTACGAAAAAACCTGACGCTCCTAAATCCCTTAATTTCATTACAAGCCTCTGCATTAGCCTTGTCACTATTTGAGGATCGTTGTACATTAACAAGCTTGTCAAAGAGTCAAAAAACAATGCCTGAGGCTTGAATTCTTTCAAGGCAATTGAAAGATTGAAGTTCAACTCATTCAGGTCAAGATTTATTGAAGAAGCCGGAGAAAAAGAAATAATTTTTAAAACTCCTTCTTTCTCTTTCTTATCGCAGTTTACTCCAAGCCATTTCTTAAGCTTGACTCTAACTTCTTCTGGCCTAGCTTGGGTTGTTACAAACAAGCATTTCTTATTTTGTGACAAAAGGTCTTTTAAAACTGTTAAAATGAAAGAAGTTTTACCAGTTCCAGGAGAACCCCTTAGTATAAACACACTTCCATCAACTTCTTTTCTTATCATTTTTTCAAAATCTTCCAACAGGCTCATAATATACGTAACTCTGAATTTGTTTAAAAATACTCTAAGTTATACTTATTTGTAGTAAATTTATTACTATTTATAAATGTATTTAAACTTATTAAAGAATAGTTTATACAGTGATTAAGAATATTACTATTTGTGACACTACCCTACGTGACGGGGAACAAATGCCAGGCATTTACTTCAAACCAGAAGAAAAAATAAAACTCGCAATGGAGATAGACGAGTTCGGCGTTGACATCATTGAATTAATGCCAGCAATTTCAAAAACAGAACGCTTGGTAGCTAAAGCACTAGCTAATGCAGGGCTGAATGCTGAGATAAGAGCTGCTTGCTCTCTTTCAAAAAAAACAATAGAAGAAGCAGCAGAACTTGAATTAAACAAAGTCGTATTATTCACTCCAATTTCAGAATTACATATCAATAAAAAACTTGGTATAAGCAAAGATGAAAACCTTGAAAGAGCTTTAGAAATGATAGATTTGTCAAGAGAACTTGGAATGAAAGTAGATTTTGCATGCGAAGATGCATCAAGAGCGCCTACCAGCGACATAAAATCGTTTGCAAACGCAATAAAGAAAAAAATAGACTTTTTTGTTTTTACAGACACTGTTGGGATACTCACTCCTGAAAAAACAACAAAATTCATCAAGGAATTAAAATCAACAAAAGCAAAAATAGAATTTCATGGGCATAATGATATGGGAATGGCAACTGCTAATACTCTTGCTGCTATAAAAGCAGGTGCTGACAGCTTCAGTGGGACTTTCTGTGGGATTGGTGAAAGAGCAGGCAACGCTGCAATAGAAGAAGTAGTGGTGGCTCTTCATTTTCTCGAAGGCAAAAAACTAGGAGTAAAGTATAGTATGATAAAAGAGATATGTGATATGGTTGGTTCTTTTTCAAATGCGAGAATACAGCCTCACAAGCCAATCGTGGGAGAAAACTTTTTCACTCATGAATCAGGAATTCATGCAGATGCAGTAATCAAAGAACCTTCCACTTATGCAGCTTTTGATCCTTCTTTTGTAGGGCATAAAAGAAAACTAGTGTTTGGAAAACACTCTGGGAAAAATATGATAAAATTTGCGATATCAAAACATCATCATGGAATTAATGATGAAGAAGCTAGAACAGTCCTTAACATTGTTAAAATATACTCTGAAAATACGAAAAGGACAATGAATATCGATGAAGTGAGGTGGGTTTATGAACAGCTCTTTGACAAAAGATTTTCTTAATTTCATAAGGATAAAAATTTGCTTGTATGTACTTAGTTTGGGAATTTTAGGGTATTTATTATTCAATAATATTGACGAAATACTCATTAAAGTTGCTATAACTTCTTTCCTTGCAGGAGTAGCAGTATATTCTTACAACAATTTATATGACATGGAAGAAGACTTGGAAAACAGGAAAGAAATAAACCCTTTTGTTAGAATGAAAAACAGTATACTAATTCCATGGGCTGCTTTTTTCATCGGATTCGTTATTAGTGTTTCATTTTCAAAGGCCAGTATCTTCTTATATTCCTCAGGGGTTCTTCTTGGTTTTATTTACTCAAAACACAAATTCAAACGCTTTTTCTTAATAAAGAATATTTACACTTATTACGGAGTAAGTGCAATATTCTTAATGGGAGCAGTTGCAAAGGGTTTTTCACTTGAATCCCTTTACTATTACTTGATAATCTCCCTATGGGTTTTTGCGACGAGTATTATCTCTGACCTTCGTGACATTAAAGGAGATGAAAAGATAAATGCAAAAACCATCCCGATAGTTATAGGGAAAGAGAAGACAAAAGCAGTTGTAATTTCCTTAATTTTATTATCAGCATTTTTAGTCCTGTACTTTAAAGGATTACTATTATCCTTTCTATTTCTTCCATTGATTCTTTTTTCCTTGATTAGGGATAAATTCAATACTTCGCATGGTTTGTTTGGTTTGTTATTCATAATACTAGCATTATGGATGGTGGTGTCAAAATGTATGAGTTTGATGTTGTGATAGTAGGAGCAGGAATAAGTGGACTCCATGCTGCAAGACAATTGGAAGACGAGTTTAAAGTTGCGTTAGTTGAAGAAAGTAGTAGCATAGGAAAGTATGGGAACCGAGTAGTGAACAGAGATGTTTTCAGCAAACAATTAAAGAAAGAAACAGGAGAAGAGATAATAATAAACTCTATCGATGAATTCAATTTTTTCTCGCCTGGAGGAAAAAGAGTGATTATAAAAGAGAAGAATAGAGGATTCATAATAGATAAAGGAAAGGCAGAAGAAGAAATGTTCAAAGGGCTTGGCAGTACTTTCACTTTATTGAATACAAAAGTTATTGAAATAAAAGGGAATGAATTGATAACAAACAACAACAAAATAAAATTCAACTTTTTAGTAGGAGCTGACGGAACTTTTTCAACAATAAGAAGATTTGTCACTAATGAAAAACCAATAGCAGTGAATGCTTATTACGAGGTTGTAGAAGGTGAAGGGCTAACTTCTTGTGTTTTAGCAAAGGATATTGCTGATGGGTTTTATGGTTGGAGTCTTGATTTGAACGGAGAAACAGAATTGGGAATAGGAAGTTTGTCCGGAAACGTCCATGAACGATTCAAGACTTTTGTAAACTCTTTCAAAACACTATACTCTAGTTATGTGCCAAGACTTCGTTTCAGAGGGATTATACTAAGATCAGTTGTTGATAAAAAAGTAAAAGACAACATCGCTTTAATAGGAGACGCATCAGGAGGAGAACCATTAATGGGGAGCTCTATTCACAAAGCATTAGATGAGGCAGAAATATTAGCCAGAGCAATAAGAAAAGGGACTCTTGAAAATTATGAAAAAAAATGGAATGAAAAACTTGGTAAAGAATTCAAAATGCAGGAAAAAATAAGAGAAAAACTTGAAGCAATTGAGAATGAAAAATTAGACGAACTGTTTGAGAAAAACAAAAACTTGTACAGCGAAGGATTAGTTAACGGTTTATTCAAGGAATTACTAAAAGAAGAAACTTAAACAACATATTTAACAACTAATTCTTGTGGGTAGTGACGTATTTCCTTAATCTTCAACTTGCCATTGATCAAACGCAAATAACCGAGAACAGTATTAGCTATAAATGCAAGGTTATCTTTTTCCTTCTGATATCCATGAGGTGGATGTTTTATGTCAAGAGTAATAGAATCGCCAGATACTATAAAACTAACAATACCCCATCCCATTATTTGAAGAAGAGATTTCAAGAGTTTTAATTTTTCATTCTTAGTTGAATTACTATTAATTAAATGCTTAAAATATTCATAAGAAATATCAGCAATTTTATCAATGAAAGGAGTTTCATTAGATAGAATGTGGAAAAAAGTATTCTCTAAAAAACATATTCTTTTTCCTCTGAAAAATATTTTATTAGGTGATTTAAGATGTATTATCCTTTTCTCCATTGCATCTTTAAGAGTGAATCCTTTGATAGGCTTTAACGCGTTAATGGCATCATACTCTTTCTTTGACTTTCCAACTGTGATTTCTGCTTTTTCAGGAATAATTTTCAATTCATACACGCTTTTTTCTCGTGTTTGAACAGCTTTCAAACATACTACTTTCTTACCAGTAAGGACTTCTAATACTCCTATGTGAAAACCTATCATTCCTTTGTTAGGGCCCACTGAACGAGTTTCTGATTCATCCATTACTGTTATTCTCACAACGTCTTTTGATACTTTCTCAAAATGAATACTGTCAAAAATTCCAAGATTAGCCCATACTTTATTCAAAATGGAATTGTACAAAAATTCTATCGGAAGCTTTTTTAAATAAGAAGGAATAGAAGGAAATAGAGTCACGTGAACCCATTTTCTCGCCAGTATGCTGGTATCAATTCCTTTCTCCTCGCATAGCTTCACATACTCTGAAAGAATATCTTCAAAAAACAAAGTATCCCTTCTCTTGCGTAGTTTGAACTTGTTCAGCAAATGCCCTACGCTTGCTTCTAGCGTTTTCTTGTGAAGTGAGTGCGCTAGCTTCAAAAAGTAACTCCCTCTTTGTTGTTAAAACCATTTCACACCATGTAAGTATCGCTTAGCTTTAGACCTGTCTTTGATACTCTCAGCTCGTATAATTGTCTTGGCTCGAAAGAAGTATACCTCATCTTGTAAACCCCAAGCATTCTTTTAGCTTTTTCCTCTACGTCAACGAATGAAATGTTAATAACTCCATCTGCTTCGTAAGCTTCTCCACTGTTAGTGTCAAGAGTAGCGTCAAGAGTTTCGCACAACAAGATTGTCACTCCTACTCTTTTCTTCAAGTAGTCAATGAGTTCTACTAAGTGTTTCCTGTATTCTTTCTTAGACTCGGCAAATAATAGGAGTTTGTTCACGTTGTCAATTACCAACCTATCTACTTTTGGGAAAGAAGCAAAGATGTTTGTAAAGTATTCCAAGTCAACCATCTTACCAAGTGGGATGTGCTCTAGTATTATTTTCTTGTTCAAGTATTTTTCTATTTGCTTTAAGGAGGTTATTCCCTTGCATGCTCTTAGGAGTTCTTCTTCCTTCTCATTCAGCGAGATGTAAGCTCCTTTCTCTCCTTTCTTCGCTCCTGCTATGAGGAAGTTTAAGCCCATCAAAGTCTTACCTGTTCCAATATTACCTGATAACAATACGACTGTTTTTTCAGGAAGGCCTCCTTCTATTTTCTTGTCAAGAGCAGGAAGCCCTGTTGAGTATCTTTTCACTTTCAAAAACCTCCTTTTTCATTCTTCAAATACTGGTACTCCTACTTCTTTTTTAAGCTTGACTATTAAGAAGTTCTGATGGTCGAAGTCAAAGAACTGCGCTGGCAGTTTCGGCGGGAGGGAAGTAATTCCTTCTTTTTCCAAGGTCTTCTTGGGAAGCATTATCCTAAAGCTTGTTCCAAGCCTGCCTGCTGTGAGCTTTTTCTTAAAAAAATTCAGACTTATTGGTATTATCAACACGTGCCTACTTACTCCTATCCTGCTTAGTTCCTCTTTGCTTATCTTCACTTCCAGCACGTCTTCTTTCGAGCCTTTCTTAATGTTAGTAATCACTGCCATGAAGTGATTAAAAGAAGAACAAGAATTTAAACGTTTTGCACTGTCATTTATTGAAAATGTAGAACAAGATTAACAATCCTATTATTATGAAGAAGTAATGTACTTGCCTGCTTGCACCAAGGGATACCATGACAGGACCGATTGTGAACAGTATTATTGATGACAAGAACAATAACATCCTCCTGGATTTTGTTTTCAAGAGTATGAAAGAAAACATTACTATCGCAAGAACTGCAGATGCTAATGACAACACTACCATTAAGTTATAATAGTCTTTGAAAGCAAGAAAGGCAGACGCTGCTGTTATGACTGCAAGTAGGAACAACAAACCATTGGTAAGCCTTGTGAGAAACATCAAAGCTATTATGACAAGACCTGCTGGGATAACGACAGAGGAGAACATTTTGAAACATTCCAAGCCAGTAAAACCATGATAATATAAAAGTGAAGAAAAAGAGGATATGAAACCAGTGAAGAACAAGAAGCTCATAACTCCTTTCCTAATATCCTTGCTTTTAAGGAATTTAAAGAACATTACAAACGAGAACAACAAAGCAAGAATAGAAGTGATTAACTCTGCAAGCATTTTATCACGCTTTAACATAAATGCCTTTCTTTTTTTCAATAACTTCTCCGTTTTCTTTCATTACTTCAAGAATTGTTTTGCACAATTCCTCGCTTGTCTTAAGCTCTTCAGCAAGCTTTGACAAAACTTTCTCGCTTTCCAAGGCTTTTTCAAACTTTGGCTTTATTTCTCTCAGTTTTTTCAAAGTTATTATGTAGTATTTCTTGTCAAAGCCTCTTACTCCTATCACCTGATCTGTTTTTTCTTTTTCCCTCAGCTCTTCATTAAGAGCATTAACTTCTGACTCTTTTTCCAATACTAAAAATCCTTTCTCAAACAATTCAGAATACAAAGGGCTTGTTTTCTCAACAACCAGTGGGAAAAATTTTCTATCAATACCTATTAATTTCTTTCCTTGTTTTTCATATTCAAACAACACTCCTCTTGACAACAATTCTTCGAAAATGTTAGGCTCTTCTTCGAACAGCAAGCCCATTATCCTGCCTTTCGTCCTTTCATAATGCTTCAAGCTTGCTATTTTCTTCAAGACTTTCATTTCCTCTTCTTTCAGAACAGGTTTTCTTAAAACCACTTCATCGTCGATTATTTCAAACTCTACCTCGTCATTAGCAGTCAAGCCAAGAGTTTCTACCACTTCTCTTGGGATTTTAGCATATATCTCTCCTTTGAAAGAATGAGTTTTTACTCTTGTCATAAGAGTATTTATTCAAACACTTGCATAAATAACTTACTATGCCATTGCAATGCGTTAAATGCAAGGGAACCAAGATGCTCTGCGGCAGAAGTAAGTGCCCAGTATTAATAAGAGTCCAAGAACATAGGAGAATTGGAGAAGAATTAAAAGGAAAAGAGGTTGAAGGAGAATCAGTAGGCGTATTCGTAGGAAGTTATGGTTATCCGAAAGTAAACATAGGGCCTCTTACTGGAAAGAATGTCTTGCTTGGTGTTGATTCTTCTGAGTGGTTTGGGGCTCCTTTGCATAAGATAATAGAGCACAAATCACGATTGTTAAGAGGAAAGCAATCACAACACGTAAGCATGCATACTCGTTCACGTAATCTGGAGGCAGTGCAGGAAATAGCAATGAGCAGGGGGAAAGTGTTTACAGATGTCGTTTTCAGCAAGAGACCAAAACCTGACTTGAGTTTTTCAACAACCATAGTTCCTTATGGCTTGTCAGGAGAAACTGAGAAAGTAGTAATAGAGTCAAACCCCAAGATTCCTAACGTTGTTGAAAAAATTGTCAGTGACGAGCTGAAAGCAGTTGAAGCAATGACAGAACTTTACTTTAAAGGAGGGAGCGTTGACTCTATTCAAAAACTGCTGTCAGCTGGCTTGTTTGGATTCAAGAAAAAACTCGTTCCAACAAAGTGGTCTATCACTGCTACTGATGACACTCTTGGGAAAAAATTGCTTGAAAGCATAAGAGAGTTTGACGAAATAGATGAGTATTTAGTATTCTCTTCAGAGTACTTGGGTAATCATTTTGAAGTATTGTTAATCCCTGGAAAGTGGGGGTTTGAACAGTTGGAATACTACGCGCCTGGCTCTTTGTGGGTTGGGAGAGGAGAAGAACCAGTGATAATGAAAGATTGGGAAGGTTTCAAGGGAAGGAAAAAATACGCTGAGAACGTTGAAGGAGCTTATTATGCTGGAAGACTTGCAGTATGCGAGTGGCTTTACAAGAAGAAAAAACAAGCAAGAGCAATAATATTGCGTGAGATAAGGGGCGAGTATTATGCTCCTGTGGGAGTATGGGAAGTGCGTGAGAATGTGAGGAACGCTATGAATAAAAAACCTTTAAAGTTTAGTTCTCTTGCAGAAGCATTAGATAGCATGCGCGAAAGGCTTATCAGTAATAGCTTCTGGGAGAAGAATTCAGAATTCCTCAGAATAGAAGAAAGCAAAGAAGTTTTGAAAAAATTCATGCCTTAGGAACAGTGAAACGAAACACTGCTCCCTTATTCTTTCCTTTGCTCTCAGCCCATATCCTACCGCCGTACAATTTGACTATTTTCTTTGCAACTGACAACCCAATTCCTGTGCCTGGTTTTTCAGGGCTTGCTTTGAAGAAAGGGGTGAATACTTTTCCAAGCTCTTCTTTTGACAACCCAACTCCATGGTCTTTCACGCTTATCAACACTTCTCCATCAACTACTACAGCACTTACTTCTATTGGTCCCTTGTCATCAAACTTCACTGCATTAGATAATAAGTTTACAAGCACTCTCACTAAATCCTCTTTACTCATTCTTGCTATTGGAGAACCACTAATTTTCCTTTTTATCTTCAGCTTCTTGGCCTCTGCAAGAGGTATGACTTCTGAAATACTTTCCCTTATCGCTTCTTTAACCTTAACCTTCCTGCTTAGTCTGGCTTTCCTTGCTCTTTCAAACTCAAGAATGTCTTTAATAGTCTTGTCAAGCCTCACAGTTGCTCTTCTAATCCTGTTTATCACTTGCTTTTCTTTTCCTTTGTACTTCTTTGAATATCCTGTCAGAAGGTCAAGATTCAACTGCATTATGGTTACAGGAGTCTTAAGTTCGTGGGACACTGTTCTTATGAACTCATCTCTTTCCCTGTCCTTTTCTTTCAGTTTTTCAAAAGCCTTTTCAAGTTCTTTCATGGTTACAAGGAGCTCTTGTCTCGAATACTCAAGCTCCTTAGTTCTTTCTTTCACTTTCTTTTCAAGTGACTTCGTCCACCCGTAGTAAAAAAAGTTAAACAATACAAAGCTTACAACAAATATGGTAAGCCATATTGACAGGATCCTGGTAATATCAGGGTAGTTGTTTATCTCTTCACCAAACCATTTTTCAAACAATGCCTTTTTAGCTCCTCTTTCTTCTATTCTCACCAACGCTGAGTTTACTTTATCAAGCAAAGCAGTATTTCCCTGCTTTACAGCGATTCCATACGGCTTTGGGTCAATGTCATCTTTTGCTATTTTCAAATCTTTTAAATTGTCTTTTTTTATGAAATACAAGGCAGCGTACTTGCCACCCATGAACGCATCTACTTTTCCTTCTTCCAATGCCCTCAACGCTTGCTCGTAGTCATCAAACAATAAGAGTTCTATCCCTGAAACATTTGAGAGAATATTATGTGAATAATCTGCTTTCTGAACAGAAACCTTCTTACCTACTAAAGAACTGACAGAATGTATTGTATAGTCTTCTTTTTTCACAAATATTGCCGACGATGAAGTAAGAGAAGGCTTTGCAAAATCAAGGAACTTGCTTCTTTCTTCAGAGTACTTGATTCCTTGAATGATGTCAGCAGAGCCATTCTTAACACTTTCAACAGCATCAACCCATTTCATCGGCCTGAATTCCACTGACTCATTCAACTCACTTGCCACTGCTTTCATCAAGTCAACGTTGAAACCAACATACTCTCCTTGCTCATTCACCCATTCAAAAGGAGGGAAGTTTTCATCACCAACTACTACGAGCTTTGAGTAAGAAAGAAAAGAAACTAACAATAACAGCACTACTATTTTTGACTTCATCCTGTTTTCACTTCAAGAATTTTTGAATCTGCGTAATAAGTTTCTTTGACGTGAAAGGCTTTTCAATAAAACCTATTTCCTTGTTTATTTTCTTCAAATCTTTCTTAACTCCTGTAAGTTTATCAGAAATAGCAGTAACTACTATTACAGGAGTAGTTATTCTTTCTTTTTTCAAAAACTTCAGAAGCTCGTTGCCAAGTTTTAACGGCAGAATTATGTCCAAGAGTACCAGGTCATAACTATTCTTTTTGATCTTTGAAATTGCCTGATCAACGTTGAATGACACATCTGCTTTGAAGCCGTTATGTTCTAAGAGTTCCTTCATTGCGCTGGCTTCATCTTCTTCATCTTCAACAATAAGGATTTTGTACATTATGAGTTATATAAGCAAGAGGAAGTATAAAAATTTTGTGATTCATTCGTTTGCTTTGTTAACTTTCAAGTAGTAATAGAAGTTGGTTTTAAGGTTTTTCAAAAACTCTTCTTTTTTAGTCTTGTCAATAAACCTGCAGTTCTTAATATCATTAAGAAGCATCCAATGCCTTTCAATAACCCCTTCAACCATTTCTTTTGAATCCATTGGCAATCACTTCGCAAGACTGTACACTTCGAACTCGCAGTAAGTATCCCCCATTCCCCAACACTTGGTCTCGTTAGCTGTTATTGATTCCATATGCTTAAACTCTGCGAAAGCGCCTCTCAGAAGAGCTCTTGTAAGATTGCAGAGTTTCTTGTTAACAGGAGCTACTCCACTGCACAAAGCGCAATCATCAACCCTGAACACTGCTTCCAAAGTAACCGAACCTTTCTCTCTTTCAACAGTGCTTAGTTTTCCAAGCCCAAGATCGTCGAACAGCTTTTTCAAAAGTCTTATAAGCTCTTCTTTTGACTGTGGTTTCTTAATCTTGACAGCTTTCCTTCCTATCTGCTCTCCTGCCTGGGTTGAAATCCTTTCTGCCTGAAAATCACCTGCCAAATCATAAGAAGCAAATAACAAACTCCTTAGCACATGAGTTGAAAGGTTTTGTTTTCTCTCAAACAGGGCCAAATCATCAGTGCCAAGTTCTTCTCTTCTACCAGATGATATTATCTGCTTGGCAGACACTTTCAATCCAAGGGTTTTGATGATGTCCTCTATTATTGAATAAATCTCAATACTTGCAGTGAGCATCTTGTCTCTTATTTGCTCAAAATCTCTCTCATGCTCAAATAATCTTATCCTGCCGTTTGACAAGACCATGAGAGTGAGCCCCTTCAAGTCTGTTACAAGTGCGTCAGAATTATCAGTTCGCCTGAAATAATTCAACTTCTCCAGTTTTGACAAATCAATCCTGGTTCCTAAGTCATAAGTGAATGCTTCTGCTTTCATTTCAAAAAAACCTCACAAGACCTCTTCAAGTAATACGTTAAGCCCATCTGATGCTATTTGGAAAGGATAAATGCTCTTAGAGTGGTCTGTTCCCCTCATTTTCAAAACTTCTAAAGCTCTTATTCTTTGGTTCTTCTTAGGCATGTTGTAAAGCATTATCACTCCGTCAGCAATGAATTCTTCAAGCCCAAACACTGCTTCTTCTCTGACAGAGTAAGGTTTTTCAACAGTTGCAATAGTAGTAACGTTTATGGATGACAAGAAGTCAAGCAAGTTGAACAATCCTTTCCTGAACTCGTAGTCATCCCTGAAGAAAAGCCTAAGCATTGTTATGGTGTCAATGACCACTCTTTTAACCTTGTGGTGCATTACAGAAGATTGAACTAAGTCTATCATGTTTTGAAAATTGTACCTGTCAACGTCAAGCATAAGCAGGTTTCCTTTCTCAATTTCCTCTTCCACGTTCCAACTAAACGCGTTTTGAACATCTTCAACTATGCGTTTTGATTTTTGCTCAAGGCTGATGAACGCTCCTTTCTCACCCATCAAAGCTCCTTTGTATAAGTACTGCATTCCGAAAGAAGTCTTACCAGTACCAGGACCACCGCATACGAGAATGCTGTGGTTCTCAGGCACTCCTCCACCAAGCATTTCATCAAGCCCTGGAATGCCTAAAGGAATTTTCTTCATGAAAACCACCGAAAAGAATTAACCAAACCGTGTTTTTAAACATTTGCGTAGAAGGTTCAATGAAAGAAAACATATTTAAACAGAAAAGGATTTTTAAAAGAACAAGGCGAAAGAGAATGAATGGAGTTCAAAGGGTAAAATCAGGGATAAAAGGCCTTGACAAAGTACTTCAAGGAGGGTTTCCGAAAGGAAGCACTTCCCTGATAGTAGGGCCTCCTGGAAGCGGGAAAAGCACTCTCGTAAGAGAAATAACTTATTATCATCTTTCAAAAGGAAACAAAGCAGTATTCATAACTACAACAGAACCTGTTTCAAACATTATAAAACAAATGAAACTGAACAACTGGGACATCACCTCCTACAAAGAAAACATATCTTTTATTGATGCTTATTCTTGGAGAGTCCCCAGGGAAATGAGAGAAGAACAAGAACTTCAGCTTTCTTCAATAATAAACTTGAATGAATTAGATCAGCTTGTTATAAAAGCAATACAAAAACTAAAACTTTCAAAAGAACAAGTAAGCATCTTCGTCTTTGACAGCGTTTCGGACTTGCTTCTTCACTCAGAACCACAATCAGTATTCAAACTAATGCAACTCATAACTGCTAAAGTAAAAGCAGTTGAGGGAACTGCTTTCATAGTGCTCGAAGAAGGCCTCCATGACCAAAGAGACGTGGCTACTCTCAGTTACTTGACAGATGGGACTATTAACATGAAATTAGAGCTTGATAAGAGGTTCCTACGCATTACGAGAATGGCTGACACTGTGCACCCATTAACATGGATTCCTTTTGAAATAGGAAGAGGATTGGAATTAAAAGTGGAGGGCTTCTTCAGATGATTGTAAAAACATGGTCCATACTGCATTTGGCAGTAATGATAATCCTAGTAGCTTACATGAAAAGACTTTCAGATAATCTTGAAAACCAGTCACGTAGGTACGTGCTCTATGCAATGACAAGCGTGTTCTTCTGGGTTTTCTCAGACTTCATACTAGTCAACACTAGTTCTGTTGTTATAGCAAGTCTTGTAGTAAGCCTTAGGATGATAAGCATTTCACTAATCTTCGGATTCTTCTTCCTAAGTTGCTTGTCATTCACTCATAAATGCTCTTTCAAATGCAAACTCGTAGCATCAACTCCCCTAATAGTGTTCTTAGCAATATTAGGGGTCTCTACTAAAGTAGCTATTCAAACAAGCATAGGTTTTCAAGTAAGACCCAACCCTGCTTACTTGTTATGGATGCTTATAGGAGACTCATTAGTGCTGGTAGGAGTAATGGAAATGCTCAGAGTAAAAGCAAGCATTACAAGCAAAGTTCTTAAAAAGAAAATAACCTACTTCATAATACCAGTGACTCTTGCAGTCATAATAGGCTCTTTTCTAACTGTGATGACTCACAGTACTGCTTCTGCTCTAATAACACCAATAATATTATTATTCACTTGGCTTGCTTTCAAGTCACCTGAAAAGAAGGAAAGAAATAAGAATAAAGGGAACTGAGAGCAAGAAGGAAAAAACAAGAAGGTTCATGAAAGAACAAAAAGAAAACATTATGCTCATTGCAAGCACGCTTGCTGAAAACAGCATCACTTTCTTCTTAATATCTCTTCTTACAACAGTCTTAACAACTCTTCTCATGAAAAACAATGCCAAGAGCAAGACGATAATACAGGAAAAAGCCCACAGCAAGACAGATGGGTTTGAATTTAAAACGCTTCCATACGCAGACTTGCTGGTTGATAGGAAAGGAAACACCAGTAACAAAACGAACGAAGGGATTATTGCAATGAATCTTATTAGAAAGCCCGGCCTTGAAAGAAAAGAGTAAGCAGTTAAAAGCACAAAGCCAGACATTATTGAAATGCTTAAAAGCATGAGGGAATAAAACAGCAGAGAATAAGAAGAGTTTTGAGCATTGACTCCTGCAAAATTAAACACCCCCCAAAAAAACATTGACACTAATGCTTTTGAAAAAAACTTTCTCTGCTGAGAAACAGTCTTAGAAAAAGCTTTAATAGTAAAAGCACTAGTTAGAAAGATTACTGAAAGTATTAAGTAAGACCACTCGTAGACCATCAGTAGTATAAAGAATCAAAAACCCTTTTTATTCTTTGCCCAATCTCACTTATACTAACTCTTTCCTGCTTAGTAGAATCCCTATCCCTAATAGTGACAGTACCATCTTTCATAGTGTCATAGTCAATGGTAATGCCATACAACACTCCTATTTCATCAGCACGAGCATAACGCTTTCCAATACTCCCTTTCTCGTCATAAAACACGTCAAACTCAGAAGCAAGCAACTCGTACACTTGCCTTGCTTTCTCATCAAGCCCGTCTTTTGACACTAGAGGATAAACTCCAGCAACGAAAGGAGCAACTTGCCTTGGCAATGAAAGCCATGTTCTCTTACCATCTTTCCTGAAACCCTTGTCAAGCAATGCGAAGAAAGTTCTGTCAATCCCAAAACTCAATTCTATTACGTGAGGAACAAACTTCCTCCCATTAGCAAATATTTCCATGCTTTGCTTACTGTGCTCTTCATGGTTCTTCAAGTCATAGTCAGTCCTGTAATGAAGGCCTGCTACTTCTCTGAAAGAATCAAAACTCTTGAAAAACACTTCACAATCAAAATGGAATTTGTTGTAAAAAGCCCTCTCCTCTTCGTTTTTCTCATAAAAACGTAATTCTTTCAAGCCAAGTGACTCGTAGAACTTTTTCATCATGAACAAGTAGTAAACGTACTTCTCAAAATAACCTCTGCCAGCAAGTTCTCCAGCTGTTAACAACTGTTCTCCTTTGTCACGCTCGCTTGCTAAAACCACTCTGGCTTTTTCCTTTTCAATTGTTGAAAACTTTTCATGCTTCTCGTCTTCTGGGTCGAAGAACACTTGAAGCTCTGCCTGAGTAAACTCTTTTGTCCTGAACAATGCTTGTCTTGGGGAAATCTCATTCCTGAAAGCCTTGCCAACCACTGCAAGCCCTAAAGGAAGCTTCTCTCTATTAGCTTTGAATTCTCTTTTGAAATCCACGAATACTCCTTGCGCTGTCTCCGGGCGCAGGTAAACCATTCCCTTCCTTGTTTCAAAACCAAACATCAAACTCTTTGAAAAAACTCTCTTAAACTCTCCTCCGCACTCAGGGCACTTCAAGCCGTGCTTCTTAATCAACTCATCCAACTGCTCTGATGACAACCCTTCAAAAACCATGTGCAAAAAGCCTTCTAAGAGCTGGTCTGCTCTTTCTACAAAACCACACTTGGAACACTCCACTACAGGGTCTTCGAAGTGTTCTAAATGCCCACTTGCCTTGAAAACAGGTTCAGGCATTAATTCAGATGGTTGTATTTCATGAAAGTTCTCGCCAAGAGACTTCAGGAAAAACCAGCGCCAGTAATCTTCTAATTTCTTTTTGACCCTGAAACCTATGGAACCGTAATCGTAAAAACCAGCCAGAGAACCGTAAATCTCTGCAGACGGATAAAACAACGCTCTTTTAAGAGAAAGTTCTGTTATTTCTTCAAAAACCTTGTTCATGATTCAAACACCCTTACATTCTTAAAAAATAAAAAAACCATTACATTAATCATCGAAGAAAGACTCAACCTCTTTTGAAATTTCCTTAACATTAACCTGAACGCATTCCCCTCCGTCAATGAAAAACTCTTCTACTAAGAAATCCAACTCTTCATCAGAACGCATGCATATTTTAAACCAAATAGTATATAAAAATTGGTGTGATTGAAATGAAATTAGAAGAACTAAGAAAAAAAGCAATGAAGAAAACCAAGGAAAAAATAACCAAAGAACTTGGAAGACGCGACAAGCTAATAGTTCACGTCGTGAAAAGCATTGAAACCATTGACAAGACGTCAAACTTGTTATTCGAACAATTAAGAGACTGGTATTCTGTTCACTTCCCAGAGTTATGGAGAGCAATAAGAGACGTTGACGAATACTTAAGCATAGTCTCAGAATTGAAAACCCGTGACAATTTCACTGTTGAAAAACTAAAACCACTTACGAAGAAAGCAGAAGAAGTGATGAGGAAAGCAGAGGCAAGCACTGGAACAGCCCTTGCAACAAGAGACGCTGAACATGTCTCATCATTCGCCAGCAGGATAAGAAAACTGCGGGAAGAAAGGAAAGAATTAGGAAACTACTTGGAAGAATTAATGAAAACAGAAGCTCCTAACATTAACGCAGTCATAGGGCCGGTGATAGGAGGAAAGCTGATAACAGCAACAGGCTCTCTTCGGAAGCTTGCTGAAATGCCTTCTTCTACTATTCAAGTGCTTGGAGCTGAGAAAGCCTTGTTTGCTCACTTGAAAAAAGGAGTGGCTTCCCCGAAGCACGGGATAATATTCCAACATCCTTGGCTGCACAGCGCTCCTAAAAAGAAAAGAGGAAGCATTGCAAGGAAGATAGCAGCAAAACTGGCAATAGCAGCGAAAGTGGATTACTTCAAAGGAGAATTCATAGGAGACAAGCTCAGACGAGAATTAGAAGAAGACATAAGAAAAGTATTGCAAAAACAAGTGAAGTAAAGTTTAAAAATGGTTGAATTTAAAAGAAAGAACAAAAGGTGATTTTTTAATGCATACAACCACTGAAAAAGTGTTGATAGATAAAAAACTATTAGAAAATTTCCTAAAACACTTGAATAATATCGTAGTAGACTTGGAACAAATAGAAGAAGAAATGCTAATGAATAAAGCTATGGAAAGACTTGAGGAGCTGAAAAAAGGAGAAGTAAAAGGACTGACAGAAAAAGACTTTGAAGAATTCCTCAAGAAGATGAGTTAAAATGCCTAATTTTGTTATAAAATTCCACCCTGATTTCTTCAAAGATTTTAAAAAGTTCAACTCAAAAGAAATCAAAGAAGTCAGCAAGAAAATAAAAGAAATTAAGAAAAATCCCTGGAAAAAACACCTTCATGTCACTAACAAATGTTATACAATGCGGTTCAAAAACTTCAGAATAGTGTACTACGTAAAAGACAAAGAAATCTGGTTTTTAACACTACAGAAAAGGAAAAAAGTATACGAGCATTACTTGAAGAGATTCAACGAAGTCCTTAAGATTATTAAAGAGTAATAAGGAGAGGATTCCATGCAGCAAGTCTTTGAAGGAGTGTATAAGCAAGGCAAAGAGTACTACACCAAGAACGCAGTGCCTGGGAAGAAAGTGTACGGAGAAGAGATCATAACAGTTAACGGAGTGGGGTACAGGCACTGGAATGCTTTCAGGTCAAAACCTGCTGCTGCTTTCAAGAAAGGGTTGAAGAACTGGCCTTTGAAGAAAAACAGTAAAGTCTTGTACTTGGGAATTGCTGAAGGCACTACTGCTTCTCATTTCTCAGACATTCTCACGCGAGGAGTGATTATAGGAGTAGAAGTCTCTTCCAAGCCTTTTGAAAAACTACTCTTGTTATGCGAGGAAAGGAAGAACATAATACCAGTGCTTGCTGATGCTAACAAGCCAGAAGAATACGAAGACATTATGAGAGAAGCTGGCAAGGTTGACGTAGTGTACGGGGACGTCGCCCAGCCACATCAAACCGACGTACTGTTGAAGAACTGCGAAGAATTCCTGAAAGACGACGGATTCTTCGTGTTAATGCTTAAGACTAAGAGCATTGACGTTACCAAGCCAGTCAAGGAAATAATAGGAAGAGAAGAAGAGAAAATAAGAAAAGCAGGTTTTGAAGTCGTTGAAACTGTTCTGCTTGACCCTTTTGAAAAAGCCCACGCGTGCATCATTGGAAGGAAGTCAGCTTAGCTGAAATCCTTCAGTGAACAAGTACTTTCCATCGCTTGTCATCAAGTGAGGCACTACGCGTGAAGAGTTAGTAACAGGGTCTGTTATTTTCACCATTATCTTGTACGCTGGCTGTTCTGACACGCTGATTACTTCAAACTCAACTCCTGGTTTTATGATTTCTGAAATCCATTTCTCAGCCTTGAGTTTTGCTTGTTGTTCTCCGATGAAAACATTACCAGACTCAGCCATTACCTTGACCGACACATACCCTATGAAAGAAGCCACTGCGAGTATGAGAATCACTGCTACTGTTGTTACTATTAACACGTCTTTCTGACTCCACTCTGCTTGCTTTGCTTTCTTTGTTGTTTTCTTCACTGCTGATGCTCTTATTGTTTTCTTCTTAGCACGCTTGGTTTTCCTTTTCACAACCACTCATCATCACCCGCAACTACCACTGCCTGTTCCTACTCCTTCGTATCCGAAACCAGGAGCAGGAACGTCTGAAGACAAGACAGTACTGCACTCCTGTGGCTTTTCTGTGAATGCTTCGCATATTTTCTCAAGCAACGCTTTTGGATTCCTTGCTACTGTCACTTGTTCTCCGTTAATCACTAGAGTAGGAGAACCCTGCACGCCGTACTCTGCGTTTTCCTTTTTGAATATTGGGAACTGCGGGAAGTTACCAATCCAAGTACTCCTGTCATTATACATTCCAGTAATGTTGTACTCTTCGTCTGTCTTGTTAACGCATGAGGCAATGTCATCCTCGCTAATGCCTATTCTTGCAAGACACTCTGAGTAGTTTCCATCCTCTAGGAAGCAGCTTAAGTAATCCAAGTACTTGTCATTGTATTCTTTCTGAATGCAGTATTGCCTAAGTTGCTCGTCTATTTCCTTCTTACCATGCATTGCGTAATAAACAAACTTCACTGAGAAGTTTACTTTATCATCTAAGAGACTGACCACTGGGAGGATTGCTTTCTCCATTTGCGTTCCGTAAGGGCAATAAGCCATTACAAACAACTCGACGTCAGGAACTGCTTTTTTCAAAGCACCTGAAACGTACTTGGAAGTTTTAACTCCATTAACATAGAAGTATTTACCGTCAAGTGACAAGTAAGAGGTATATTCCTGCGACTGGCCGTTTACACTAAGGGTTAAATTGATTTCAAAATTCGAGCCAGTATTCTTCACGCTTAGAATGCTGACATCAATGTTAGAAGAATCAATTAATCCTTTAATAGTTTTCAACGCTATGTTTTTTGCTTGTTCCTCACTTATCAAAGCAGCTCCGCATGCTGTCTTTTCGCTGAATGTGAAGAACAAGAACGTTGCAACAAGCATTACTCCTAAGCCAACTGCTAAGAGTTTCAATTTTTTCACAAGCAGTTCTTCTCTGTACTTCTTGGTCTTAATCTCTTTGCTTGCGATTTCTTTTTTCTTTTTTCTCCTCATTCAAAACCATCTCCTGGATTTTCTGCATACCTGAAAACGAAAAAAGTGGTGGGCCCACTCGGA
>JAJRYS010000026.1 GCA_024275665.1 archaeon
CGAGTGAACGTATTTCTTCCTAAGCTTGCTTAGTTCTCCATCATAAATTATTTTTCCCTTGTCTAAGAGAATTATGCGCTCGCATAATGCTTCTATGTCACTCATGTCATGAGTAGTTAACATTATAGTTGTTTTTTCTTCTTCGTTGATCTTCTTAAGGAACTCTCTTACTCTTTCCTTGGCAACCACGTCCAAGCCTACTGTAGGCTCGTCCAAGAACAACAGCCTTGGCTTGTGCAGCAACGAAGCTGCAAGCTCGCATCTCATCCTCTCCCCGAAAGAAAGCTTCCTAACTCTCTGGTTAAGAAGTCTTCCAATGTCAAGCAACTCGTCGTACATTTCAATCCTTTGCTTGAAATCCTCATCACTCACTTCATAAATGTCTTTGTAAAGAAGCAAAGAATCCATTACCGGCAAGTCCCACCAAAGCAAGGACTTCTGCCCAAACACTACTCCAATGTGCTTCACGTATTCCTGCCTTTGTTTCCAAGGAGTAAAACCAATACAGTTAATCTTCCCAGAATTAGGAGTGAGTATTCCTGTAAGCATCTTGATAGTAGTAGACTTCCCAGAGCCATTAGCCCCCACGTACCCTATGAATTCTCCTTTCTTCACTTTGAAAGAGATTCCGTCAACTGCCCTTATCTCCTCTTTCCGCGGGAACAAGCGTCTCAAGCCCTTCCCAGGCAAAGGCTTTTTGAATACTTTCACAACATCTTCGACTATTATGTCATACGACATAACGCAACAACTACTATGAATTCTTCTTGAAGAAAACGCTTAAAGAAGAAACAGCGCATTAAAACTAACGGTTTCAATTTTTTCCAACCGAGTTTCATGCGAATACCATTCCAACCACACCTAATGCTTTTTATCCAATTAATTGTTTATAATAGTTTGGTTTAATGAAAAAAGGGTTATTATGAATTATGAACAAATCTTTACCAACATAATAAAGGATATTAAAAATAATTATTCATATCTTTGTTTCAAAAAAATAGATATAGAAAAACTATTTGAAAAATCAACAGAATTCAAACAAGTTAAAACAGAAGAAGAATTTATTTTAAAACTAACAAAAGCGCTGAGCGTCTTCAAAGACCCTCACTTATCAGTGATAGACTCAAAAGGTAAAGAATTCAAAACATTCAGAAGAGAGTATGAAAAAAATTACAACCGTGAGATTACAAAAAAATATTTTACAAAAGAGCTGTTCAAAACAAACATTAGCAAGGTATGCTTAATTAAAGACATTCTCTACATAGAAATAACAACATGGTCAAAACACAAAAAAGAAGAAATAATAAAAACCACTGAGTTCATCAAAAAAATCATTGACAAACATGAAAAAGTAATAATCGACGTGCGTTCAAACCAAGGAGGTGCTGATTCTTTTGCAATGAAGTTAGTAAGTTACTTTATTCCAAAAGGAAAAGAAAGCCTTGTTGCTGTTTACAAGTACAGGATTGATAAAAACAAACCATGCAAACTCGGAAAAGAGTACACAAGAACAGTAAGAGGGTCGTTAGAAAATTATTTCAAAGGCAGAGCGTGTGTTCTAATTGGAAGAGCATGCTTAAGTTGAAATGAGGCATTCATAATGGCAATGAAAAACTTGAAAAACAGCATACTCATTGGTGACTATACTTTCGGAAGTTCAGGAAATCCTAAGGAATTCAAGTACAATAACATTATTGTTAGAATCCCATCATGGGTTGTTTACAAAATGAATGGAGAATTACTGGAAGGAAAGGGAATAAAACCAGATGTGTTAATAAAAGCAGAAGAATCAATTACAAACAACAAAGACTTAGTGTTAGAAAAAGCCATTGAAATACTTTTACATGAGCCCTTTACCAGAATTGATTAATACAACATTGTCTTCATTCTTAAATTTTAGTTTTTGTAATGCAACAAAAACTACTGAGCTTGATGGTTCAATATCAAATTTATCCTTATACTCTTCATAACTTTTTTTAACCTCATCTTCTCTCAATCTAATTAGTTTGTTACCTTTTTTTATTATCTCATTGATTTCATTTTCATAAGGAACCCATGGAGTATAAAGCTTATCTGCAAAACTATAATGCTTATTTTTTACTCCCACTCCTATTAATTTCGTTTTTAGTTTTAATTTCTTAATCCCATTATATAATCCAACAAATGCTTCACCACTCCCAACTGGGACGATTAGGTAATCTGGGTAATTTATTTGTTTTATTTATTCAATGATCTTTTCATATGCTCTATGAAATCCATAAGTAACATCCCAAATTTTTTCTTTATCATTACAAGCAACAAGATTTATTACATCTTCAGATGTAAATATCTTTTTAGATAAATCAACCTCTATGATTTTACCATGCTTCTCTAATCTTCTCTTTATCCTCTCATTTAATCTTTTATCAATAATGCTAATCACTTTTATTCCCTTCATCTCAGAAAACCTTTCTAGGCTATAACCTGCATTACCAGAAGTAATAAGCACTAATTTATCAACATGTTCTTTAATCGCTTTTTTTAATATTAACTCACTTCTCCTATCCTTAAAAGTTCCAAAAGGATTTTTAGATTCATCTTTAATAAAAACATTACAACCAAATTTTTGAGTTAAATTATCAACTTTGAAGAAAGGAGTATTACCAGACTTGTATTTTAATAACATATTATTAAGTTAATTTAAAAGTAATATTTAATTATTAATCAAACAATTAGAGTAATAAGAAATACTAAGAAAAAGGTGAATAACCATCAAGCAGTTGATAATAGGAGTTGACCCAGGCGCGACTGTGGGCGTTGCTTTTGTGGACTTGGACGGCAGCATTGTTGACGTGCTGAGCGGTAAGGGCTTGTCAGTTGCTGACGTTGTTTTCGAAATACAGCAACACGGGCAAGCGTTCGCAATCGCTACTGACCGGAATCCTGCTCCGCGTCCTGTTCGCAAAGTGGCTGCTGCTTTCAAGTGCTTCTTGTACGAGCCTGAAGAACACTTGAGCGTGGCTGAGAAGAACGAGTTGTTGAAAAGCATTGACGTTGAACTACGCAGACGATTAAATAATCATGAGAAGGACGCGTTGGCAGCTGCTTTGAAAGCTTTTAACCATTATTCTGCCAAGCTCCGCAACATAAAAAAACGGACTGGAAAGCGTTTCGAAGAAGAAGTGCGCAAAGCATTCAGGCTGGAGTGAGGTTTAAATACTGTTCTTGTTTTCTTACAAACAAGGGAGCTGGTAGCGTGGACTTCTTTTTCAAACCGAAGAGCGTGGCGGTCATCGGAGCTAGTAGGAAGCCTGGGAAAATAGGCTACGCAGTGTTCAGGAACTTCTACGAAAACTACAAAGGCAGACTTTATCCTGTTAATGTTAATGCTGAGAAGGTGCAAGGAGTGCCTGCTTTCAAAAGCATTCTGGACGTGCCGGGAAGCATTGACCTCGCAGTGATAGTAACTCCTGCTGAGACAGTGCCACGCATCCTAATAGAATGCGGTGAGAAAAAAGTAAAAGGAGTAGTAATCATTTCAAGCGGGTTTTCAGAAGTAGGCAACAAAGCCTTAGAGGAGAGGATAAGGGACATAATTGATCACTACGGAATGAGGGTCATAGGGCCTAACTGTCTCGGCGTGTTCGACGCTTACTCCAACGCTGATACTTTGTTCTTGCCAAGCGAGAAGCTAGGCAGGCCGAGGAAGGGAAGCATTTCCTTCATCTCGCAGTCAGGAGCAGTAGGATCAATAGTCCTTGACTGGATGAGTGGCAAGGGTTATGGCGTGAGCAAGTTCGTTTCTTACGGCAATGCTGTTGACGTGAACGAGACTGACTTGATAAACTACCTCGCGCAAGACAAAACAACTAAAGTAATCTGCGCTTACTTAGAGGGAGTGAAGAACGGGAAGAAGTTCATGAACGCAGTGCGCAGGGCTGTGAAGAAAAAACCAGTAATAGTGCTGAAAGGCGGGAGGACAGAAGCTGGTTCAAAGGCAGTGGCTTCTCACACTGGAAGCATGGCTGGGAGTGACAGAGTGTACGATGCTGCTTTCAAACAATCAGGAGCAATCAGGGCTGGCAGCATGGTTGAAATGTTTGACTACGCGCGTGCAATGATGCAGCCGCTTCCCAAAGGAAACAAAGTGCAGGTAATAACGAATGGCGGTGGTTTCGGAGTGCTTGCAGCAGACCAAGTAGTGTTGAAAGGACTGAAGCTGGCTGAGTTGTCCAAAAAGTCACGCGAGCAAGTCAAGGCAATCCTGCCGAAGTACGCTGGAGTGCATAACCCTCTTGACCTCGTAGGAGATGCTGATGACGAGCGTTTCAAAAACGCTTTGAAAATCGTTGGAAAGGACAAGAACGTTGACATGATACTGTTAATCTTGTTGTATCAGACTGCTCCTCTTACTCCATGCGTCACTGACCACGTGATCAACTTTGCGAAGAAGTCGAAGAAGCCGTTAGTAGTGTGTTCTCCTGGAGGGCCTTACACTCAGCTCCAAGCGAAAAAGCTCGAGGAAAATGACATTCCAGTGTTTGACACGCCAGCCACTGCAGTGAACGCATTAGCAGCCTTGCACTCTTACGCAGAAGCGTTGAAAGAATAGATTATTCTTTTCAAAGAACTAACAGAGAAATTTTAGTTGTTTACAATTATAAGTATATTATATATAATCACGTGTAGAAGTGGAAAAGTTTTAAATATTATAAAAATAAATAAAATTATGAACGAGGTGTATTGTTGTGAAGTACGTTATTTCTAAAAAAAATGAGAACAAGTTAGTTATTAATTTAAAAACAAAAGTTTTGAAAGAGGGTTGTCAGGAATGTTATGATTATACTAACACTTGTCCAGATAATGATTGTCCTGACCCAGACTGCCCTGATATAGACTGTCCGGATAGTGATGACGAGGGGTATTAAATTAAAATTTTTAGAAATGGATGTTATCAATGCGATACCACTTTTCTCCTTTCGCTTTTTTATATGAACGAGATGGTGTGTACTGCCTTTATCACTCTTTAAAAATGAATAAAATTTACTTTGAGAGAGTTAGTTGGATTAATAAAGATCTTAAGGGTATTATTGATATTGGTTCACTAGAGGAAGAAGAGAAGACTTTTGCATTAGAATTAATAAAACATGGATTTCTGGTTGATGATTCTTTTGATGCTGACAAGTATTTTGAGAACTTTGCAAAGAAATATGAAAAAATCAACATTTCTGTATTAACTCTTTTAATTACAACAGATTGTAACTTTAGGTGTCGTTATTGTTTTTTTGAAAATTCTGAGAAGATCATGGAAAGCAAAGAAGCAATGAATTTTGAAACAGCAAAA
>JAJRYS010000027.1 GCA_024275665.1 archaeon
CTTGTACGTTAACAAAGAAATAAGAAAAGACAAGAGCGGGGAGTTAATGCTTAGGAAAGGTTTGTCACAACTCCAGAAAACAGTAATGTTATTGCCTGCTGCTGTTCCTTTAATGGCTGTAAAAGCAGGAACTACTACCATGGCGTTGCCTTTTATAGGAGTAGTAAACCTTGGTATAATTTATCCTTTAATACTAGTACCAGTAGCAGTAGTGTGCGTGGCAAGCGCTACTAACATGCTTGCAGGGCAGAACGGCTTGGAAGCAAGCATGGGAACAATAGCACTCACAGGACTGGGTTTCTTCGCTTTGATAAACAGCCAGTTGGAAGCAAGCGCAGTAGCTTTCATCACAACAGCCGCCTTGCTGGCTTTCTTAAAATTCAACTGGTATCCTGCACGCATACTACCAGGAGACTCTACTACTTACTTAGTAGGAGGAGCGATAGCAACAGTAGTCATCATCGGCAACATGGAGAAATTCGGAGTAATAATATTCATTCCTTGGATAATAGAAGCGTTCATAAAAGCAAAGCAGAAGTTCAGAGCTACGAGCATCGGCAGACTTACAAGACAAGGATTCCTAAAACCAAAAAACGAGAGAATAGAATCACTCACACACGCAGTCATGAGCATCGGCAACTTCAAAGAATGGCAAGAAGTCTTCGTACTAGACGCCATAGAAGCAGCATGCGTAATGCTCGCTTTCGGGTTATGGGCTGTGGGGGTTATTTGAGAAGGGAAGGTTATGAAGATTGCTATTGTTGTAAATCATTATTATCCTGAGGCTGCGGGAATAGCAGCTTATGTCCGCGATTTGAAGGATTATCTAATTAAAAAAGGGCATAAAGTTGATATAATTGCAAAAGAAGGAGATAAAAAGGTAATAAAAGCAGACTGGCTTGTCAAAATTCCATTCTTAAAATACTTTATAAGGTACAAAATAAAAAATTTAAAAAGATATGAAGTAGTTATAAGCAATTTTCCTACAGTGAATGCTGTACTCACAGGGTGTTTCATTAGTAAAAAACAGGGAATTCCTCACATGATAATTGATCATGGTATTTCTCCTCCTGATCGTTTCAAGACCCTTCGTGCTAAGTTAGCTCATTGGATTGAAGGAAAACTGCACGTTCCTTTATTGAAGAAAGCGGATAAAGCAGTTATAATAAGTAATTTTTTCAATCCTAAAACTAAGAATAGCGTGGTAATCTATGATGGCATAAATATTGAATATGAAACAAAAAAAACGAAATCAGACATACTAAAAAAATATGAATTAAGAAAAGACAATTTCATTCTTTATGTTGGTAGGATTTCAAGGCATAAGGGAATACATTTACTAATTAAAGCATGGGAAATGCTTCCAGAGGACAAAAAAATTCCATTAGTCATTGTAGGTGGGTTACCTGTTGAGGATTACTTGGACGAATTAAAAAAGGAAAGCAAGGATGATAGGATTATTTTCACTGGACGCATTCCTGACAAAGACTTACTTAAACTTCAGCAAGAATGCATGTTCTACGCTACTGGTACTCTTTGGGAAACTTTTGACCTCCCAATAGTAAAATCACAAGCCTGCGGAAAGCCTGTGATTGGTTTTAATTTATGCTCTCATCCAGAAGTTGTTCAAAATAATAAGACAGGCTTTTTAGTAAAACCAAAAGACGTGAAAGAGTTTTCTGAAAAAATGCTGTTGTTAATAAGTGATAAAAAACTAAGGGAAAAAATGGGTAAGAATGCAAAAGAGTTTGC
>JAJRYS010000028.1 GCA_024275665.1 archaeon
TTATTCTAAGAAGATTTTCATACCTCGTCGTTGGCATAAATTTTCAATTGATAATGCTGGTTTTCAGAACGCTCATGTCGCTGTTGGTTTTGGGTTGAGCAATAATATCCATATTTTTTATGAGAGCAATGTTTCAGGAAGCTATTTTTTAAAACATGCTGCTGTAAGCATGGATAATGGGAAAAAAGTTTATCTTGCCAATGTTGTTGGGGATCCCTCTCACAAAGTAGTTGGTGAAATTTCAACAACCTTAACTCCTCCTTTTGAAATAAGTTATTACGATGGTGATGGGCAAGATTTGAGATATGCTCGTACTTGGTGGGGTTCTTCAGGATGGCAAAGTACTAATGAACTTGTAGATAGTGCAGGGGATGTTGGAAGATATTCTGATATCTCTCTTAACTCTTCAGCATTCCCTTGCATTAGTTATTATGATAATACTAATAAAAATTTGAAATATGCATGCCGGGATTCCAGTGGTAGTTGGTCGTCAGTTATTGTTGATTCATCTGGAAATGTTGGGGAATATTCTAGTATTGACTTTGATTCTAATGATAATCCTTGGATTAGTTATTATGATGCTACTAATGGTGATCTAAAAGTTGCTAAAGGCACTGGTTCTGGGAGTAGTTGGGCTATCTGGTCATTTAGTACTATTGGTAATGTTGGAAAGTGGACAAGCATTGTAGTTGATAATAATGATGCCTTACATATTAGTTATTCTGATGTTGATGATGATGAGTTAAAATACTTGTATAATGGGCCTGGAAGCGGTGTTTTAATTGATAGTGGTGTTAATGGCAACTGGGCATGGAATAGTATTGCAGTAGATTATAACAATTATCCTCATATTGCATACGTACTTGGATCTCCTTATTATGATTTGAAACATGCTTACAAAGATTCTAATGGGTGGCATTTTGAAGTATTAGATGGACAAGAAAATGATAATGTATTAGCATTTCCTTATATTGCAATCTATGGAGGGGATATTGCTATAGGGTATGTTGATCAGACTAATAACCAAGTAAAACTAATGGCTTACTTCTAAAAATTATGGTTTGGAAAGAATTCTCACAGCAACTCGTCTATTCTTAATTCAAACACTGCTATTGGGTTTTCAAGTTCAAAATCAGTGATTATTTGAGGGTGGATTTCTCCGATTATTCCTATTACTTTTTTCCCGTGTTTTATCTCAGCACTCCTACCAATTATGAACGTGTCGTAATTCTTGGCTTCGAATTCAGGCTTTACTCCAATGTTCCTGAGAATGCTTTCAGCGAATGATTTTGCTTGAGTAAAACCAGCATCTGCTGAGATTATTACTCCTGCTATTCTTTTCTCTGTCCTTGTTTTTTCCTCTCCTTTGTTAGTGAATACTACTACGTCTCCTGCTTCGAATACTTTCTGCGGGAGTTCGTAATGCTTGTTTTTTGACAAGAACTCCAAGAGCTTTGGGATAAGAGTATTGCGTAGGCAGTCGTATTCCTCACTCATGGGGTTCTTCAGTTTTAGTATTTTTTCTCCTACTCTTACTTTTTCTTCAAAGCTCTTGCTGTTTGATAATATGAATGTGGCTATTTCCTGGAACCCCAAGCCTATCATCAGTTCTCTTAGAACGTCTGTTGTTTTTTCTATCTTATGCTTTTCCCCTATCGTGAACACGTTCGGGAGTTTTGGCTTCATGCTGTTCAAACCATAAGCGCATGCTACTTCTTCTACTAAGTCTGCTTCATGCAGTATGTCAAACCTGTAGCAAGGAATGGTTACTTTCACTTGTTTCCCTTTCTTCTTAGCGTCAAAGCCTTGTTTTTCAAACAGTTTAACAACTTCTTCTTGGGATAATTCAAGTCCAAGCATCTTGTTAACAAGTTCAACGCTTATTGTTTTTTCTTCGTATTCGGTGATTGGTGTCTCGAATTTCTTGCTTCCTTCTTCTACTATTACTTTTTCAATGCTCGCTCTTCTCTCAGCAAGCATCGTGGCTAGTATTACTGTTATCATTCTCACTGTTTTCTCATCAGTGCCTGTAACGTCTACGAACAAGTTATGAGTGTTTTCATCTACTTTAGTGTCTTCACTGTTAAGTATTGGAGGCATTGATAACACTCTTCCAGTAGAATCAACAAGCAAAGGGTATTTGTCTTTTCCTTCAAGCAGCCAAGCAAATTCTCTTCCTTTTTCTGTTTTTTCAAGCACTTCTATTCCATTCATCTCTGTTGTTTCTCCAAGAGGAGTGAATTTTATTTCTTTTGGCTTGACTGGTTTGTACTCGTAATCAGGTTTTGTCTTGTCAAAGTCATACACTCCTATTGAGGCTAGTTTTCTGTTCCCAGCATAGACTTCGTGCAGTTTTTCCTGTATTTGCATTAACTGCTTTACGAGTTCTTCGGTCATCCTAACGTTTTTTGCTATGAAGTAATGAGCATAAGGCCTGTACTTTTTCATTTCCTTACTTACTCTTACTCTTGCTTTTGCTGGTTTGAAATCATACTTGATTAATCCTTTTTGCTTTCCATAATAGAGCCTGAGTTGCCTTGCTATTCCTTCTGCTGATAACAAGTCGGGCCTGTCATACTCTGTTTCAATTACCAGTGTTTCTGTTTTGTCATCATAGTGGTCTAATTCCATTTTCTCATCAAACAAGTCTTCTTCTAACTTCGGGATTACTATCTCCATTCCCATTAGTTTTTCCAAGTCTTTCTTGCTTACTTCTACTGATGCCATTCTTTCACCATCTTATTACTGTTTCCCTTAGTGTTTTCAAGTCCTGAGCGAATAAGTCTTTAATGTGTTTTAATCCTAGTTTGAACATTGCAAGCCTGTCAACTCCAAGGCCCCATGCTATTACAGGTACTTTCACTCCTAGTGGTTCAAGCATTTCAGGCCTGAACAAGCCTGCTCCTCCTAGTTCTACCCATCCTAATTGTGGGTGTTTTGCAAAGGCTTCTACTGATGGTTCTGTGTAAGGAAAGTAACCTGTTTTGAATCTTACTTTTTCAGCTCCTGCTATTTCCTCTGCAAATGTTTTCAACAATCCCAGCAAGTCTCTCAGGTTTAGGCTTTAATCTGCGACTATTCCTTCAAGTTGGTTGAACTCTGGCAAGTGAGACGCGTCTATCACGTCTCTTCTAAAGTTCCTGCCAATGCTGAAATAACGCAGGGGGTATTGTTTTTCTCTGAACAGAGCCTTTGCTGACAAGCAAGTAGTATGAGATCTTAGTATAAGGTTCTTAGCTTTTTCTTCACTCCATTCATAATCCCATCCTTTGCTTCCAGCTATTCCTTTTTCATGAGCTTTTTTTACTTTCTCAACTAACTCTTTTTCGAACAATTCTCCTTTGCTTGGTTTTTCCAAGTAATAAGTATCCCTCTCACTCCTGGCAGGGTGTGTTTGCGGCTGGAAGAGGACGTCGAAGTTCCAGAACTCTGTCTGCACTATGTTTCCTCTCATTTCCTTAAATCCCAGTGCTATCATTTTTTCTCTCAAGTCATCTATGAACGCGTAGTAAGCTTGTTTCTTCCCAGGATTCACTACGGGTACCGGTGCTTTCACGTCATATTCTCTTATCTTTTTCTTCTCCCATTCCCTTGTTTTTATGATTTCAGGAGTGATTGTTGTTATTTCTTCAACTATTTTAACTCCTGTTGATTTTTTCAATCCTTCTTCTGTTATTGTTATTATTCTTTCTTTTTCTTCTTCTATTAACAGTATTTTTCCTCTTTTCTTCAACTCTCCCAGAATTGGTTTTAGCTTTTCAGGGATTAACTTTCCTTCTTTTATGAGTTTTAACAATTCCTCGTGTGGTGTTGGTTTTTCAAGTAATTTTTTTCCTTCTTCTGTTAGTATAAGTATTCCTTTTTCTATTCTTACAGCGTTCAGTTTCCTCAGCCATACTGTTCCTATTTTTACTGTTTCTTCTCCAAGCTCTTTTGCCAGTTCTTTAATGCTTTTTTCTTTCTCTTTAACTGCTTCAAGAATTCTTCTCTCAGGCAGTCCGTTGTTGTAGTATTTGAGTCCTTCGCTTCCAAGAGTTATTTTTTCTTTCTTTTTGACATCTATTCTAACAAGTCCTTTTTCCTCAAGCCAAGCAGCTGCCCTGCTCACGCTTGCCAAAGGCATTCTAGTTTTTTTCACTAGTTCTTCTTCTCTTGCTTTTTTCAACTCTGCAAGCGCTATTAGGAGTTTTTTCTCGTAATTAGTCAGGTTCATAAGGAGATCGTTTTAAATTTAAACGAGTGCATATTAAAAACATTGTGGGGAAAAAGTTCGTGTTAGACTCTTCAGCTTTCATTAATGCTTTTTCAGTTGATTTTGAGAATGCTTTAACTACTCCAGGAGTTGTTGAAGAAGTCAAGGACTTGGCTTCAAAAGGATTGTTTGAAGTTGCCAGAGAGAAAGGACTTAGAATTACTAGCCCTTCACATGATTTTATTGAAAAAGTTAAGAAGGTTGCTTCTTCTCGCTTAAGCAGGGTTGACTTGGAGGTATTAGCATTGGCTCTTGAAGAAAAAGCAGTGGTGGTGACTGATGATTACAGGATGCAGAACACTGCTAAAAAGTTGGGTTTAAAGTTTGTCAGCATAGTGAGGGGGGATATGAAGAAAAAGCGTTTATAACTCTTTTTTAGGCAGTTCTATTTCTTCTTCTGTGAAACTTTCTACTATTATTTTTACTAATTGCTTTCTGTAAATCATTGCCAGTACGAGGATTATTATAATAATGCCAGCGTATATGGGGTCTGTTATTATTTGTTTTATTGTTTGTTCCAGGCCAAAACTCTCGCTTACTGCTTTTTCTGTTTTGTATATTATTTCGAAGTCGCTTGTATACGTGCCTCCTATCCATTTGAAGCTCGTACCATCGCTTATCCATGGAGTTGGGCTTAATTTCACAATGTTTTCAGGAGTAGTATCAAGCAGTTTTATGTTAAGATATGTTTCAACAGGAATTACTAGAATTCCTGTGTCATTGTCATAGAAAACAAATTCTTTTCCAATTATTTTTCTTGTCTCATACCTGCCTTGTTCTTCTATTATTGGTGAAAAGTTTTCCACTAAGTATTCCAGTTTTACTTCATACCCAAACTGCCCTCCTCCTATCTTGGTAGAACTAATCATCAAATTGTCATAGCTTTTCAGAGAAACTTTTATTTTGTCATAAAACTCTTGCCATGCTTTTAATTCTGAAGCGCTTGTTTTCGAAATGTTATCAAATTCGTTTGCTTCTGTAACGTTCAAACCCAGTAAATACCTCTCAGTTACAGCTGCGTTTGATTCTTTTACCTCTATGCTTATGTCGTGTGAGATTAGTTTCTTTGCACTTCCTAACTGAGCGAAGATTAGAAGGATTATAGCTAATGCAAAGATTTTCTTCATGTTTGTTTTTTAAGCATTTTTTTAGTTTTAAGCCTTTTCCTTGCCTTGTCAAAGTATTAAATAATAGTTAAGTTATTCATGGAGTAGGAGGCGTTGATAATGAAGGAGAAAATTGGAAAAATAACTCATTACTTTTCTAACATAGGCGTTGCTGTCGTTGAGTTAGACAAACCTTTGAGAGTGGGTGACACTATTTCAATAGAAGGAAACACTACCAATTTTCAACAAGTAGTTGAATCGATGCAAGTAGAACACAATCAAATTCAAGAAGCTCAAGCAGGGCAGGCCATTGGGTTGAAAGTGAATAATAAAGTAAGAGAAGGGGATTTGGTTTTCAAAGTTGATTAAACCTGTACAACTGTGAAATCTTTTGCAGCAATAGTGTCTTTGAAAACCTTTTTTGCTTCTTTTTCCAATACTTTTTCATCATCATATCTAGCGCTGAAATGAGTGATTACTAATTTTTTCGCGTTTGCTTTTTTCGCTATCATTGCAGCGTCTTTCGCAGTCATGTGGAAGTATTCGTGGCTACGTTCTTTCAATTCATGCGAATGAGTTGCTTCACTAATCAGTAAGTCTGAGTCTCTCACTTTTTCCACTATTTTTTCTATTGGAAGAGTGTCAACAACAATACTTATTTTTGTTGGTTTTCTTGAAGGAGCTAAGACATCTTCGAGTTTAACTATTCCTTTTTCCATTCTTATCCTCCCTTTTTCCTTTAGTTCACGCAGTTCTGGTCCTTCTTTCAAACCGTGTTTCTTGAACTTTTTTTTGTCGAGTTTTGGTTCTATTTTTTCTTCGAACACGTAAGAGTAACAAGGACATGAGTGTTTTACTTCAAAAGCGTTTATTTTATAATCTTCTTCGTTTACTATAACTCCTTCTTTCACTTTTTTCGCTTTGATATCATACCCCATTTCCAAGTAATCCCATTCTTTGAAGAATCTTACGTATTTTTTTATCTTGTCAGGCCCGTATACTTCTAATGGTTTTTCTCTTCCAAGGAAGTTCATTGTTTGTATCAGTCCTGCTAATCCCAAGACGTGGTCTGCGTGTAAATGGGTTATGAATATTTTTTCTACTTTGAAAGGAGAGATCCCAGCAAGCACCATTTGCCTTTGCGTTCCTTCTCCGCAGTCAAATAGTAGGCTGTGGTTCAAATGTTTTAAGTGAATTGAGAACATGCCTCTTTTTTTTGTGGGAATGCTTGCTCCTGTTCCCAGAAAAGTTATTTCTATCATGATTATTGTTTTACTCTTCTTTTTCTTTTAAGGATTTGTACTGCTTCTTCAGCAACATTTAAATACTGTATACGAGTGTATACAATAGTGTTAGGTGATATAAATATGGTATACGATGATAACACAATAGTGATACACACCCGTGTTCCAAGACATTTAGCAGAAGAATTAAAAGTATTAGTAAGTCAGGGATATTACTCAAACATATCAGACGCTCTCAGACATGCTTTAAGAAAATTAATAGACGAGCATTCAGCACCGAAAACAAGAGTAGAAAAGCCTAAGCTTGAGTTGAAATTTCACGAGCTTTAAAATGCTTTCTTAGCACAAAACATACTAATAAAGCAATAGTAAGAATTACAGAGAATAAAACAGGTTTTAAGGCGCTTGAAGCATTCCCAGTTACAACAAATCCTTTACTGCTTGTATTTTTCTCCAATAATTTTTCTCCATTATTTTCAGCCCTATTGCTGGTGTTAGTTTTTAAATCTTCTGAATTTGTTATATTTTCCTTATCACCTGTTATGCTTGCTTTTTCAAAATTTTCATTATTCACCAGATTCATATCTTTTATTATAACATTTTCTTGTTCTTCTTCTGTTTCTTGTTCTGCTACTTCTTCTTTTTCCTGCCCAGATTCATAACTAATTATTAAAAGCACTGGCAAACTTGTTTTCACAAAGCCATCTTCGAGCTGTGCTCTACTCCAACTGTTTTTATCATAGCAATTGTTAAAACAAGTGAACACGCTTGCTTTCAAGTAATCCTTGTTAATATTAATTCTTGCATTGTCAACTTTCTCATCGAGACTTATATTAATCATTTCATTGTTGTCGTAATCAAAAGAAAATAAAGCAGATTGTTTTTCATATTTTACTGGAATTTTTCTTTCAAAAAACACGGTATTGTTACCGTAAACTACTACAACTTTTGTCGTAGTATTTTTGAATTTAAGGGTTATTGGTATAGGGTATTCTGACTTGCTTTCATAACCTACACTGCTTCTAATTTTTATTTCAGAACTGCTGCTTACCTCATCAAGAGCTTCTGTCATAGAATCCAGTTCTTTTATCCAATTTTCTTTAGTGCATACTGATATAACTTCTTTTCCCGGAATAGTGACAGTGGTTTTTTTCTGTGTGCAATTCCAACCTTCAATGCTTTGGTTAGTTATGCTTAAGTTTCCGGTAAAATTATACTCTCCAATGCTTGTTTTTATTGTCTTCTCAACAACTGCCATCGTTTTTGTGCTGTTGTTCAGTCCCAAAACTTCAAAAGACTCATTCACTAAGTCAGCAGTGATGAAAGAGGTTGCATTGATTTTGTCTCTTGCTTCTATTGTAATATTAATTGTGTTGTTTTCAAACATGATCGAGGAATAAGGGATAATATCATTATTAGTGATTTCTAATGTTGCTTTAAAGTTTTGGTTTTCAATGCTCCCTTCTAATAATTCGAGTTGAATTATTTTTCCCGTCAGTGCTTTGTTTTTCTCAATGCCGAAAACAGTAGCTTCTTTTTGGCTTGGGATTACAACACTCCCATTCATTTTTACTGGCTCAAAGCCATTATCAGTTGGAATGCTCCATGTAATGTTCAAGCTTATCAAATCCTCATTTTTTATCAGCAAAGGAATTTGGGAATAAGAGTATCCATTGACTTCTGAAGAATAATTAGCGGCTTGTTGTCTTCCAAGTATTTTGAAAGCGATGACAGCATCGCTTGTTAAGTAAACGTATTGAGTACTATTATTTTCTTCAAGCAGAAAGCTCCCTTGTATGTTATTAATAATGTAAGTCGGGGGAGCTTGTTTTTCATAAGCCCAGTTTACTTCAACAGGGTGATCATAAGGGTTTTTGAAAATTAGAGGGATTCTTGTAACTGCTTTTTCAAGACTTACGTTATATGATCCTCTTTCTTTTTCCTCGACCTTCCCAGCATTTGCTTTGAATTCACATTGAATACCGAAAGACCCGCTGCTTTTTGTTTTTATGAATGTTGAGTCATTGCTGATTGCTGTTTCTATCTGCTCTGTTCCTTTGAAGCAACGTGCTTCTGTCAAGTTGTTAACGCTGTGCGTGAAGATAATTTCTCTGCTGGTGTTGAATTTGAACTTCTTGTTGATTACTGCCGTACAGTTGTTAGAATAATCTGTTATGCGGCAGTTCTCGATAGCAGAGAGCAATTCTTCCTTGTAGAGTATGATATCTTCTTCTGCGCTTTCGCTCCCTTGGTCATAATTAATGCTTATTATAACCTTCTTCTCTGCGGGCTCTTTGTCATCTAATGAAAGAAAGACTTCTTTTTCTTCGCCTGGTTTTATTGATAAAATGAAGTAAGGTTCGATCCTGCCCTCATTTGGTTTTAACTCTATGTTTGTAATTTCTTGCAGTTTGTTGTTTTTCAAAACAAGTTTTACCCTTTCCCCTACTTTAGAATAAAAAGTATTGTTAGTCAGTAATTCCTGTCTCACAAGTTTCTCCTCACCTATTGAATAGCTTGGATTGTTTTCAGTGTATTTTCTTACGCTCACGTAGTCAACGTCACAGTATTCAGTATATGTTCCTGTCGCCCCTCCTCTTCCTTGTGAAAACCAGATGAACTTGTCATAATTATTAATGTTTATTCCTACGTCAGTCCAGTCAATCACAGTGCTCCCGTCTTCGTTTATTATCCTAACGAGAGTGTTGCTTGCCTTGCTTACTTTGTATTCTATTGTAAGCCATTTGTTTCTTACTATGCTTGTTTTTGCAAGCGAACTGGTGCTTGAATCCTTTATTACTGCTATGCTTAAAAGGTCAAAGTATTCATTAAATAATATTCTAATATAATTGTCTTTTTCTCCTAATTCTGTCGCTAAAGACCAGTCATAACCGTTTCCAGGGTATTTTACTTTTTCTTACAGAATGAAGTTTTCTAGATCTATGCTCTTTAATGATTTAAAATCAGCTAGGCTATTTGTTGATGATATTGTTTTTCTCAGTTTTAATATTCCTTCCTCAGTATAAGCATCTGAGTCGAATGAGTAATCCAAATCTCTTGTATCATGCCTTATCACTCCATTACTCCATTTGTTATTATCAATTTTTTCTCCTGTGAAATCATCAAAGAAATAAAATACTTCACTGGCATTACTCTTGTTCTCCGAGTTGTTGTCAGCGTAGAGCATTCTTATTTCTTTTTCCTGCTCAGCACTGATGTTTATCTTCACCCATGCTGTGGTGTTAGTCGTATTGCAGCCTTTCTCAATCCAGTAAGGTAGTTCTTTTTCTTTATCATAGAATCTTAAGTCACTGCAGTCTGCCTTCATTTTACCTTCTTTTATTAGTGAGGCAGTGTCAATGCTGAGCATTAATTGGTAGTCCTGCAAGTATTGTCCGCTTGTTTCCTTTATCATCACTGGCTTATAGTATTCAAAACTGAATGCTGCAGTTATTAGCAGCATGAAAACAAGGATTTCTTTCATCATGGTTTTTTTCTCAACAAAATCAATTAAAAAGTTTTTGCAACGGATACTGGTTTTTACAATATGGCACTGGTTTAAACTCATGACGTACACGTTTTTTATACTATTCAAGTGTTTTTACAAAGCATGTTTTCAGAGAAAGAACTTGACAATCTTGCTCAAAACATTGTCAATAAAAGCATGCAAATTGGAATGAAAATAAATCCTTATTATGCAAGGATAATCAAAAAATTCCCATGGATTAAAGAGGCTTTTTCCTTCAACCAAGGATTGAAAAAATCAAGGATGAGCGAAAAACAATTCAAGCAGTTCATTGAAAAGTATTCAAAACCAGATTACGGTCCTCTGTTCATTTTTAAAAAAGGAAAGTATCATGCTAAGAAAAAAGTAGGGGAAACAATACTTTTGAAGTATCATCCTGATAACAAAGAGCTGGCTTTGCTTGTAAGAAAATACGCTTGGAAAAAAGGAGCCCACGTACTAATGCAGGAATGGAGCATGAAAGACGCGCGTGAATACTTCAAGACAAAACCATTGGGCGTTTTGAACGAGCTGAATCCTGTTTCAAAAGCCATTGTTGAAAACATTGATAAGATAATACACTTAGAGACTCGTGACTGGTCTGCTTGGAGCAAAGGAATCCCAGTCTCAAAAATCCAGCAAACCCAGTCAGTATTCAGAAGGATTAATGAGATAGAAGACTCAAGAAAAGTTCCTTGGCTGCTTGTAGGATGGCCTTTCAAAATCTCTGCGAAGGAAAAAGGAATTAGTTTCAAGTTTCTTGAAAAAGTAATGCGTGAAAGCATCCAATACTCTTACACGAAAGACGCTTTGAACCTTGTCAGAAAATATAAGAAAGCATTCACAGGAGCAAGGGACATAAGGATAATCGCGGATGACGGAACTAACCTTATTTTCTCAGTGAAGGGAAGAAGGATTAACACTGACACTGCTTTTTACGACGAGGAAAGAATTAAGATGGGTGAAGTTGGGATGAATGTCCCTTCTGGTGAAGTGTTTTTCGCGCCAGTAGAGGACTCTGCAGAAGGAACAATACTCTTCCCGAAAGCAGTAATTCCAGGTGAGGGAATAGCAGAAAACCTTAAACTAACATTCAAAAAAGGAGTGGTGAAAAAAATAGAAGGGAAGAACGCAGTGTTCTTGAAGAGGTTCATAAAAAAGAATGGGGAAGATTCTGATAGAATAGCGGAGTTTGGAATAGGATTGAACAAGAAAGCAAAATTCACTAAGGGAGAGATAATAATTGATGAGAAAATATTTGGAAGCATTCACGTTGCTATTGGCTGGAACAAAGGATTCGGCGGAAAAACCAACGCAGCATCTCACCTTGACTTCATAAAAGACCTGCGTAACTGCAACGGAAAAGTGTTCAAGAATGGTGAACTGGTCATAAACAAAGGCAGGCTAGTAGCATGATTGACAAGTTAGCAGCTTTCCTGAATAATGATTTCTACGCAGATGCCCGCTTGGTGAGAGGGGTTTTTAATTCTGTCAAAGTGAGGAATTCAGAAGTAAAGGAAGCATCTTCAGGAGAGTTCTCAGCTTATTCTTTCCGAGTCCTTATCAATGGCGCTTTTGGTTTTGCAGCAAGCAATGACTTTTCAAAGGTTAAAGAGACTTTTGAAAGAGCTGTTTCCCTTGCGAGAGCTTCTGAGAAAAAGAATCTTAGGTCTAAGTTAAGTCCTGAAAAAACAGTTTCAAAAAAGTTTGAGAAGAAACCAGAACAAGAGTTGAAGGAAGTTTCTTTAGAAGAAATAGTTGAAAGGCTTGTTGAATTAAACAAGTTGATGAAGAAAGGAAAAATAACTTCTTACAGTTCTTTGTACAATTCAAAAGTATTTGAGTATTACTATTTGAACTCTGAAGGAACTAACCTTTCTTTCTCCTCTAACTATTCAAAGTTGTTCTTACAGTCGTTTGCTAAAAACGAATCAACCAAACAGGTTTATTCGAATGCGTTTGCTGGTTTTTATGGTTTTGAATTCTTTGACAAGTATTATGACAAGCCAGAGGAAACATCTTTGAAAGCAATAGAACTGCTTAAAGCAGAGAAGATAAAGCCAGGAGTTTATGACGTGGTGTTAGAGCCTCAGATGACTGGCGTTTTTTCTCATGAAGTAGTAGGACATGCTTGCGAAGCTGACCATGTTCTTACCGGAGAGTCAATCTTAAAGGACAAAATAGGGGAAATAATAGCTCCTGAAACAGTCAGCATCGTTGATGATCCTTTGCTTGATGCTAATGGTTTTTATCCTTTTGATGACGAGGGAGTGCTTTCTCAAAAGACTTTCATGATAAGAAAAGGAATCCTTAGCTCCTTCCTTCATTCAAGAGAAACAGCAGCAAAAATGAACACACATTCAACTGGAAATGCTCGTGCTGAGAGTGTTTTCAAATTCCCAATAGTGAGAATGAGTAACATAGTGTTTGAAAAAGGAGATGCCAGTGATTCTGAGATTCTTGAAGGAAGAGTTATTGTCTTTGAAAGCACTAAGGGAGGTCAGGTTGACCCTACTTCTGGTAGCTTCCAATTTGACTCTCAGCTTGCGTATTATTATGAAAATGGTGAGAGGAAAAAAGTATTAAGGGATGTGATTTTCAGCGGAAACCTTCTTGACACTTTGAAGAATATTGTATTAGCAGGCAAGAATGTTGATTATGATAGCAGCGGCACTTGTGGGAAGTCAGGACAAGGAGTCCCAGTGAGTGACGGAGGACCTAGGATAAGAGTGAGTGGTGTTCATGTGTCTTGAAAGCATGCTGAGGAAAGCTGAGAAAAAAGCAGACGAAGCAGAATTGTTTTATTCTTCAACGATTACGAGAACTTATAGAACTGTTTTGGATAGAGTAGAAGCAACAGAATCCACTAATACTGCTGGGTTCGGGTTGCGAGTAATCAAGGATGAGAGGGTTGGTTTTTCTTTCTTCACGAGAGAAAAAGAGTTTGAGAAAGCATTAGAGAGGGCTTTGTCTTCTGCAAAGTTTTCAAAAAAGATTAAAGCATCTTTTCCTTCTGAGAAGATTAAATCAGTTAATGAAATTAACAAAGAAATTGACAAGAGCGACGAGTTCTTCGTTGATTCTGTCCTGGCAATGGCTTCTGTGTCTGAAGAAGCAGTTTCAATACAAAACGAAATAGAATACGAGGAGAACAAGATGAGAATTGTGAACTCGAACGGCGTTGATGCAGAATACGGGGATAACATAATAGCTGGTTTTTCTTCTTACAAGTATGAGGACAATGTTTTCTATTATTATGATTCTTTCCGCAAGATGATAAACTTTTCAAAGATTGCAGAAGAAGCTGCTGAGAAGAGCATTGAATTGTCAAAAGGAAAGCCTTTGCGAGGAGTTTTTAACATTACTTTTGCCCCAATGCTTGCTGACGAGTTTTTATCATACTTTCTTCACCCGAATGTTAATGGCGAAAAAGTTTTCTTGAAAGAATCAGCGTTCGTGGGAAGACGTGGTGATAAGGTAGCTAATGAAAACCTGTCAATTTATGATGACCCTACAATAAAATTCGGAGTTCATTCTTGTCCTTTTGATGATGAAGGAGTAAAAACAAAAAAGCATGCATTAATAGAAGAAGGAGCCCTCGTGAACTTCTTGTATGACGTGGAGTCAGCTGCTCTTTCTGGTAATACTCCTACTGGTAATGGTTTTAGAAGTTCTTTTACTCGTAAGCCTTCAATCTCAATGACTAACGTGGTTGTCAAGTCAACTGATAAACTAGCTTTGGAAGAGTTCACTGGTGTTGTTGTTTATGGTGTTATAGGCATGCATAATTCCAATGCTTTGACAGGGGATTTCAGTCTAAGTATTACTAATGCTGTTCTTGTTGAGAAAGGAGAAATTAAGCGTCCTGTTTCCTATTGTTCAATATCAGGCAATTTTTTTAAAACATTGAAAGAAGTGAAAGCAATAAATGATGAAACCAGGATAGGTTCTTATTATGGTCCAAGTATTGTATTCAAAGCAAGACTAGTGTGAAAAATAAAAAGAAGAAAGAAAAAGATTTATTTTTTCTTTTTTGTTGTTTTTCTTTTCACTGTTTTTTTCTTTGTTGGAGTTTTTTTCTTAACAGTTTTCTTTTTTGTTGTTTTTTTCTTTGTTGTAGTCTTTTTCTTAGTAACCCGCTTTTTTGTTGTTTTCTTTTTTACTGTTTTCTTTTTTGTTGTTTTTCTTTTCACTGTTTTTTTCTTTGTTGTTGTCCTCTTTGTTGTTGTCTTTTTCTTCGCTGTTCTTTTTGTAGTGCACTTTCTCTTTGTTGTCTTCTTAGCAGGTTTCTTTTTTCCTCTTGTCGTTTTCTTTACAGCCATTTAACACACCACTACAATTTTTTAATGTTTAAAACTAATCGCCTTTTGTTTAAAAGTCTTTCGCTTACAAAATCTTCTGATAATTGCTTTTTTGATAAAATTTAATAACAAGAAAGTATTAATTAAAGCTCATGTCGCTTCGTTTTAAAACAACAGCAGAAATTCCAGTGTCTAAAAAGCTGGTTGATCAAGTTATTGGACAAGAGCATGCTGTTGAAATTATTAAAAAAGCAGCTAAGCAAAAAAGAAACGTACTTCTTATAGGGGAGCCGGGCACTGGAAAGTCAATGCTTGCGCAAGCAATGGCTGAATTATTGCCAGTGACAGAGCTTGAGGATGTGTTAGTTTATTCAAACTCTGTTGATGAAAACAATCCGAAAGTGAAAGTAGTTCCAGCAGGACAAGGAAAAAAGATAATAGAGGAGGAGAAAAAGAAAAGTATATTGTCTCAACAGCAATCACTTGAACAAATAAAACCAGTAATAGGTCCGTTGTTAATTGTTTCTTTGTTGTTTACTCTTTCAATAGCAGTTGCTCTTTACTTCAAACTATTCTCAGACGTGATACTCGCTGCTTTCATAATAGTTGGAGGTATACTCTTAGCAATAATGGTGTTTGCTACTGCTTTCATTACTGGTTTTAAGAACATGAGAATGCCTGGAGTTGTCACAAATATTCCCAAGTTATTAATAGACAATTCTGATAAGAAATCAGCTCCTTTCGTAGATGCCACTGGAGCAAGAGCAGGAGCATTATTAGGTGACGTGAAGCATGATCCTTTCCAATCAGGAGGACTTGGCACGCCTGCACATTTAAGAGTAGAGCCTGGGATGATTCACAGAGCAAATAAAGGAGTCTTGTTCATTGATGAAGTAGCTTCTCTTTCACCAAAAGCACAACAAGAACTCTTAACAGCAATGCAGGAGAAAAAGTACCCAATCACTGGCCAGTCTGAAATGTCAAGTGGTGCAATGGTTAGGACAGAACCAGTTCCATGCGACTTCTTGTTAATTGCTTCTGGTAATATCTTTGACTTGCAGAAAATGCATCCAGCCCTAAGGTCAAGGATAAGAGGTTATGGTTATGAAGTGTTCTTAAAAGAAGACATGCCTGACACAGAAAAAAATAGGGACAAGATAAGAAGGTTCGTAGCGCAAGAAATAGTGAAAGACAAGAAGATTCCTCACTTTTCAAAGCAAGCAGTGGAAGAAATAATAATAGAAGCGCGCAGAAGAGCTGGAAGAAAAAACAGACTTACTTTAAAACTGCGTGACCTGGGAGGATTGATAAGAGCAGCAGGAGACATTGCAATAACAGAAGGAGCAAAAATTGTTGAAAGAAAACACGTGCTTAAAGCGAAGAAGCTTGCTCTTACTCTTGAAAAACAATTAGCAGACAGGGCTATTGCAATGAAAAAAGAATACGAAGTATTCAAGACTAATGGGTTCTCTGTTGGAAGAGTGAACGGCTTGGCAGTAATCGGAAGCAGTCTTGGCTTTGGAGGGATACTATTGCCAATAGAAGCAGTAGTAACCCCTGCTCAGTCCCTCACTGCTGGAAAAACCATAGCCACTGGAAAGCTCGTAGAGATTGCCAAGGAAGCAGTGCAGAACGTGTTTGCGATAATAAAAAAGTACAGGGGCAAGAAGATTTCAAACTATGATGTTCACATTCAATTCATGCAAACTTACGAAGGAGTGGAAGGAGATTCTGCGAGCGTAAGCGTAGCCACTGCAGTCGTGTCAGCTCTTGAAGGCATTCCAGTAGACCAAAGCGTTGCAATGACAGGGTCTCTTTCAGTAAAAGGAGAAGTACTTCCAGTAGGAGGAGTGTCTGAGAAAATAGAAGCAGCCATTGAGTCAGGAGTTAAGACTGTTATTGTTCCTCATGCTAACAAGGACGACGTGCTCGTAGAGAAAGAAAAACTAAAGAAAGTGAGAATAGTGACTGCGGAGAACATTGCAGACGTCTTAAAAATAGCTTTGAAGAACACTCCTAAGAAAAAGAAACTCTTGAAAAGCATTGAAAAAATTATCTCTTAAACTTTAACGCTTATTGAAACGAATTCTTCCGTGACAAGAGCTATCTTGGAAAAAGGCACTCTTATTACTCCTTTTCTTGTCTTCACTCCTATCTTCCTCTTGCTCTTGCTAACTTCTATTATTTCCCCTATTCTTTTTCCTTCTGCGTCGTAAACGTCAAGTTCTTTCTTCAGCTTAGGAGCAACATACTTGTTCACGTACATTTTCTTCATCAAGTTAGTTCCTACTACTGAGAAGAAGAAAGCAAGCAATACCCATAACAACAACGCGTCAAACAATATCCTTCCTACTATGAAGTCTATTACTTTAGCAATGATGATGACTGCTGTAAGAGTGGAAATCATAGAAGTCAAGTACTTCTTAATCTTGTGATACTCCTTACTGTAATGCATGTCTCCTATTCTTCCAATGAAAAACAAGAACAAGCTGATAGTGAACACTCCTAGGAATCCTGAAGTGAAAGCAGCTGCTTGTTTCAGCAGGTCAGCTTCTGCTGTGGCTAGTTTCTCCAACCCAGACCATATTGATATTATGAAAGTAAGGAAAGAACCTACGTACAACGGGAACGTGACTCTTTCCATGCTCGTGCTTTCCTTGAAGTTCCTGAAAGCGTTTATTATAGGCTCTTCTATCCCAAACCCTTTCAGTATCAAATACAACCCGATAGTGAATATTATTATCTTCATGCCAAGCTCTTGCAAGAACGCAAGCACTAAGAGGATTATTCCAGGCAAGCCGAACACTATTCTAGCAAAAGCAGGCTCATGGAGTAATTGCTTTAACACATAGTAACTCTTCTCCAATTCTTTTGCTTGTCTTATTATCACAGTCTTCTTTGAAACAACACGAGTAAGGGAATGAATGACTGGTATTATCTGATCATCATCAGCTCCGTCAGTAACTAATACTACTCCGTCAACTTTCTTGTACTTGCTAAGCACTTTTTTCAACTGTGACCTTATCTCCTTGTCTGCTTTATAGCCACGGGAAGCATGCCCAGTAATAGTGACTACTTCTATTGCTTCATCCTTCAATTCTTTGAAAGTCTTAACAGCTTCGAAAATAGTATTAGCATCACTCTCCTCAGGATCAGCTAACAAGAGCTCAGTAGCTGCTTTGATGTTATTATTTACTCCTATCACAGGGCCCTTGATCCTTGCTTTCTTGCCAAGGTCATCGTCCCTGTCAACGCATAATACTATTACTCCCATGAAAAACCCCTTGATTTATAAACGTACCTCATATTTTTATACTAACTCCTCTATAAAAACTTTTAAAAGAAAACAAAAATGAAAGGTTTTTCTCATGAAGTCAAAGGACAAAAAACAAGCAATAATATTCGCTGGCTTGATAATAGGAGCAATCCTCCTCGTGGCAGGAGTAATAGCAGCAGTGACAGTGTTGAACATGAGCCAAGCGTCCTTGATCATAATTTTAATAGTGTTAATCTTCTTAGGATTACGAATGAGGTCAAACTCCTTCATACTCATTTTAAAAGAATACGAGAGAGCAGTGGTATTCAGGTACGGTAAGTTCGTAGGAGTAAAAGGCCCTGGAATAGTGTTCATAATCCCGTTCATTGACACTTTCAAACTCGTGGACTTGAGAACTAAGACAGTGGACATTCCAGCACAAGAAGTAGTCACGAAGAGCAACATCAAGCTCAAAATAGATGCAATCCTGTACATCAGAGTAGTTGACCCGAAGAAAGCAGTCCTGGAAGTAGAAGACTACCAGAAAGCAGCTGTTTCAAACATCCAAGCTTCTCTCAGGTCAGTTATTGGCAAGATGGAACTCCAGGAAGTGATTTCAAACATTGACAAGATAAACGAGTTGCTGAGGAAGGAAACAGAACTCGTTGCCAAGGAATGGGGCATAGTGATTGAGAATGTTGAAATCCAGTCAGTGCAGCTTCCAACAGGAGTGCAAGAAGCCATTCACAAAAGGAAACAAGCAGAACAAGAGAAACTAGCGCAGAAAGAACGCGCTGAAGGAAGAAAAATAATGCTCGAAGCAATAGAACAAGCAGCATCTCAATTCACAGATCCTACTTTGAAATACCTGTATTTACAAGCGCTTGAGAAAATGGCTGAAGGAAAGTCAGCTAAGATAATATTCCCAGTAGAACTCATGAAGCTTGCTGAAGGAGTAACAAAACGCCTAGGCGCAAAAGAAAAAAAGGAGATAGAGAAAGCCAACGAATCCTTGTTAGAAGAACTCAAAGAAAAACTCGGAGCAAAGGAAAAGAAGAAAACCGCTAAGAAGAAGGCTAAGAAGTGAATAATCACAACACTACTTCTATCACTGCCCCTATTAGAATGAGTCCTGCGCTTAGCGCGAGGTAGAGCAAGGAGTCGATGATTTGTTGTTTTATCTTGTACGCTTTGAACTTGCTTTTCACAATAGCTACTGATAGTACGCCTCCTGCGATTGCTCCGAAGAAGTATCCTCCGAACTCGAATAACCCGTGAGGCAGTAATCTTAAGAGCGTAAATGGCAAGGCTACCAAGTAGTTGAGGAAAATGTTTCCTTTCACTAGTTCTATTGACTCGTAAGCCAACGGGTTCTCAGCAATCTTGCCGATAAGAGTTCCTATAACCGTAGCATTCCATGAGATTAAGAAAACTGCTCCTGCTCCAAGCATGAACGAGAACAAGAAAGACAAGCCCAGGACTATTAAATTGTTTTTAAGTATTACGAAGAAGCTCGGACGGGCAAGAGTCGCATGTCCTGACACAAGAGTATCGCAGTTGTCAGCTTGAATTATCCCCTTGTTGCATAAGTCTTTTATCTGGTCAGTGAATAGCACTCCTCCTGCTGGGAACATTATCACGTAAAAAAAAGAAGAAGCAAGGATTACTGCAAGGAAGAAGAACGCGAATACTTGTATGAGCTGGTCGTGTCTGCTGAACAAATTTCCACCTTTCTGCTTTTTCTCCTCAATGTCAAACATTCTAACCATGAAAGGAGCTGCTGCAATGCTTATGAAAGAAACCACCAGGAACCCTGTTCCTGACTCTCCTTCCAGCCCGAGCTGCAGTACTAGCACGCAGGCAGTCATCGTGAATAAGAATCCTGCTATGAAAGCCTCCCACGGCCTCCTCTCAACACTCTCAGGCTTGATAATGGACTCGATCATCGCTTTGTTAATACTTTATACGATAATAAATAAGTGTTGGTTCGTCAATCAAGGCACTTACTTCAAGTACTCTATTATTGGCTTTGCTTCTTTGAAGTTCTCACGGTAAGCGAATGCAGCGGCTTGCTTGTATTCTTCTGCGAGTTTTTTAAACAGCCTTCTTTGCTCTTGCCAGTACTCGTTCTGCCATTTGAAGTTGCTTGCATGCGAGTAGAAGTCAGAGTATTCTGGTAAGAACTCGTTGACCACTGCCTGCACTTTTGGCAAGCATCCTGTTTTCAGGTTCAGCTTGTCGAATATTATCAAATCAACTCCTGTCTCGTGCAGTTCTTTGAACAATTCTTCTAAGTTCGTCAGGAACGGGAGTGCTGGGGCTATGAACGCGTACGTCTTCAGTCCTTCGTCTTTCAGTTTTTTAAGCACTTTTAGTCTTTGCTCAGGCGTTGATGCTAGTGGTTCGAATACCCTGCGTACCTCGTCGTTAAGAGTGTTGATTGACACACCTATGTTAGCTTTTTTGAATTCAGTTATCAGATCCAAATCTCTTAGTATTAGTTTTGATTTTGTCAGCACGTCTAGTCCTACGTCGTGTTCTGCCATTACTTCCAAGCATTTCCTTGTTAGTTCGTATTTCTTTTCAAGTGGTTGGTAAGCGTCAGTAGCAGAAGACATTAATATTGTTTTTCCCTCGTATTTCCCTGTCTTCAGTTGTTCTTCAAGCACTTCGTGGATATTGGTTTTTGGTTTTACAAGCTCTCCCCATTCTTCTTTGTGTCCCATTTTCTTGAAGAAAGCACTCATGTAACAATAAATGCATGCGTGTTGGCATCCAATGTAAGGGTTTAGAGTGTAGTCACATCCAGGAATTTTCGTCTTTACCAACGCGTTCTTGCACTCTGTTTCAATTACTTTCATGAAGTAATTTTTCTCTTTCGAAACGTTTAAATGTTCCTAGTGCGAGTAAAACACCATGCCAACTAGTGAGAAAAAACCTGGAAAGCTTTTAAGCATTGTAATTGACATGCTTGCTGAGAACGCTTCTGAGAAAGACATAATCGCGAGTCTTGTTCAGATGGGGGTGTCAGAGTCTGATGCAAAGTTGATTTTGAAGAAGGCAATGGACGAGGTTGGCAAGTCAGTTACTACCAAGTTAGAGGTCAAGGCCAGTCAGATTATTGACAAGAAACTTGACTCCAGGATGAAGGCTTTGAAGAAAGAGCTAGCTCTTCAGCTTGATTTGAAAGCAATGGAGCAAAAAGAATACACTGATAAGAAAGTGGAAGAAGTTAAGTCAGAGATAGAAGCATTGAAGGAACAATTAAGCAATGTTACTATTGACGTTGATTCCAAGGTTAACAAAGTGGAGAAGGAAGTGGAAGTCCTTAGGGTGATCAGCCCAAAGGAGAAACTGTTTTCTTCTGCTATAATGCTTGGAGGAGTAGTGTCGGTAGTGTTGTTCTTTTATTCCCTGCTTTCTCTGCTTAGTGCTTTGAAAAAAGCAAGCTTTTTTAACATCATAATACACATTATAATACTCGCAGCTCTCGTGATTGTTTCTATTGTTTTCCTGAAAACGGGTTTCAGGATTTATTCTCTTTCAGAGAAGAAACTCACGAAGTTTGCTGAAAAGGTTTTCAAGAAAGAACCTGAGAAGAAAAGCATTCAAGAACTAGTGAGAGAAGAGGACTTAGTATGATGAGCAAAGAAAAACTCGAAGAGAAGAGAAAGGAATTACTCAGCCTGATTTCTGAAATTAAGAAAAAACAAAAAGAACTTCGTGAAAAAAGAGACAAGGAGAATGAATGGGTTAGGGAGTTCAAGCAGAAACGCAGTGAAGTTCTTGGAAAGATAAGCGAGTTGAAGAAAGAGCTTGAGGAATATGATGCTGATTTGAAGGACTTTTCCGCGAAGGCGAACGAATTCAGAAGACTTAAGAGGGAGTATGACGCGTTGAACTGGAAGTACCAGACAGAGGTATTCTCAGTCAGGCAGGAGAAGAGACTGGTTAAGAGAATGGCTGAGATAGAGGAAAAGCTTGCTGCTTTTGAAGAAATTCGTAAGAAAGCAGCTGGTTTTAGGAGGATGAGCAAGAAGTTGAAGGACTTGCGTGTAGAGGCTTCTTTGTATCATGAAATGGTGATAAAGCATGCTGCTGAAAGTGAGAGATACCATAAGGAACTCTTGAAAATGTTCGACGAAGAGGAAAAACTTTCAAAGAAATTAAGGGAAGTTGAGAAAAAGTTGAAAGAAGTAAAGTCGAGGAGTAAAAGAGTGGTAATGCAGGCTGGTTCTAAGATTGACAAACTTAAGGAAAGGGCTTTGAAAGCTTATGATGATTTCAAGAAAGGAAGAAAAGTAAGCTTGCATGACCTGGCGTTAATAGAGAGGTTTGGTTTGAAAGAAGAGTGATGAGTCATGGAGGACGAGGAAATAGCGTTCAAACTAGTAGAACTCTATGTTCGTGAAGTGTCTGAAAGAGGGGAAAGAAGGCAAATGAGTCTTGACAGTATTCTCAATGCTTACATGTACGCGTTGAAACGCCTTAGGAACAAAGAAGAGGAAATAAACAACATGAAAGCAATTGAAGAACAACCTGCTGGAGGAGAAGAATTAGAGGAGGTGAAATACCCTCCTGCTGCTGAAGAGGAAGAGCCTGACATGCTCAGCGAGTGAATATTTTCACAACGTCATTCGGCTTCAGGACGTAATCCTTGCTTATTCTCATTTTCTTCCTGCAGTCAAAAGCATTCACGAATCTCTCCCCTATTTCTGAATGAATCGCGAAAGCCAGATCCAATACAGTGCTTCCTTTCTTAACCAAGTACACGTCTGGCAGTATTCTTCCTTTGCCATCTGTTAGTTTGTGCTCGTTTTCAACAGGGTACACTGGGAAGTATTCAAGCATTTCGAACACGAGCTTGTTAATGACTTTCTGCACTCCAGTAGAACCATACACGTCTAACACTTTTTCCCTGATTGTCTGCAATGCTTTTTCTTGTTCTGGTGTTAGTTGTTTCAATACTTCAAAGTCTTTTTCTCCTGGAATGTAGTGAATTAATCCTTTCTCATCAGCTTTTCTCAGCACTAACTCTGCTTCAGCACTCACTGGAATTATGTCATGTTTTTCTTTTAGGCGCTTGTAGTTTTCCTTGGCAGAGTCCAAGTCTATCTTGTTTCCTGCTAGTATTATCGGCTTGTTGGTTTTCCTTATTTTCTTAGCCAAGTCAAGCAAGTCTGAAAACCCTTCTTCTATTATTTCTTTTACTTTGTCTTTTGAAATACGCAGGCCTGACACTTGTTCATACACTGCTTCGTACAAGGGAATCGTTTTTGCTTTTCTTTGAATGTTCTTCCAGTTCTTTTCAAGAATTCCTTTAATACAGTAGTCTATTTCTTCTTCTAAGAATAGTATGTCTTTTTCTGGGTCGTGTTCTTGGCATGGTTCTCCTTTCTCATTAGTCTTTCCTGACAAGTCAACCACGTGAATGAGTCCTTCTGCATCAGCTAAGTCTGACAAGAACTGGTTTCCCATTCCCTTGCCAAGGTGGGCTTCTGGCACGAGTCCTGCCACGTCCACTAACTGGATTGTAGTAAGCCTTGTCCCGTCAACGCATTTTGAGTTGTTAGGGTTGCACTTCACCCTGAATTCTTTTTCAACGCATTCATTAGTGACGAAAGTAGTGCCAATGTTAGGCTTTATAGTAGTGAAAGGATAAGAAGCAATTGGAACATTAACAAGAGTAGCAGCACTGAAGAAAGTGCTCTTCCCGCTTGAAGGCTTCCCAACTACTCCTATTTTCACAGTCATGCTTTCTTTTGTCGAACTGCAGGTTTATAAACCAAAACAGTGCTAATAAATAACCACTGGTTTTGTTAGGTGTTTTTCAATGGAGAAGAATTTTGTATACCCAGGGGACTACGTAGCAAGCTCTGTTGAAGTCTTACCAGGTTTTGGTCTTTACGCTGAAGGAGACGAAGTAAGGGCTTCTAACATAGGAGAGCTTCTCGTGGATAAGAAAAATCATACTGCTAAAGTCCTTGTGAAGACGAGAATCCCAAGGCTTCAAGGGCCAGGAGTAGTGACTCTTGCAATGGCAGTGGATTCTTCTCAGAACGCAGTAATGCTTGACCTTGTTGAATGGGATTCTAAGAACTTTTCATTCATACCAAGAGGACTTACAGGAGTGCTTTATGTTTCAAATGTGCGCAGGGGTTTTGTAAAAGACTTGTCAGAAGAAGTGAAAATAGGGGACATTCTAAGAGTAAAAGTGCTTGAAGTTAAGAAAGATGCTGTTTCCGTCACCATCAGTGACAAGAATCTTGGAGTGATTAAAGCATTCTGTTCTGTGTGCAGGCATGAAATGATCCCAACAGGCAATCATTTGAAATGCATTAACTGCGGTCACGTTGAAAAACGCAAGACAGCTTTTGATTACGGGAACATAAGCATTAACGAAGGTGAGTTGTTGTGAAGTTTAAGAAGATAAGGGAAAAAGATAATGAGATTGAATTTGTTCTCGAAGGAGAAGACCATACTTTCTCCCAGTTATTGTTAAAACACTTGCTTGAAAACAAGAACGTTGAAATAGCAGAATACAACATTCCTCATCCTTTGACAGGAAAGCCTACTTTTTACGTGAAAGTCAAGGGAAAGAAAAAGCCAATGACAGTGCTTGCAGAAGCAGCTGACTCTATTAAGAAAGAATTCAAGTCGTTAGCATGAAGACGTTGAAAGCCATCGGTTTCGACGATGGCTGTTTTTCAAAAAAAGACGAAAAAGTGTTGATAGTAGGAGTGGTTACTAATTCTAAAGGCATGGTAGAAGGAGTACTGTCTTCTGCTATTACGAGAGATGGTAATGACGCTACACGAGTTATTGCAAAGCTTGTTAATTCTTCAAAACATTACTCTAAGCTGAAGGTTGTCTTCTTGCAAGGGACTACTTTTGCTGGTTTCAACATAGTTGACTTAAGAAAATTGCATGAAAAGACAGGAAAGCCAGTGATAAGCGTGCTGAGGAAAAAACCAAAATACGAGAAAGTCATGAAAGCTCTTGCAAGATTTCCTTCAAAAAAGAAGAAGTTCGAACAGCAGGAAGAGTTTAACAAGTTTGAAGGAGTTTATTTTAAAGCAATAGGGATTAATAACACTGAAGCAATAAGTTTGATAAAATCCTTTAGAATAAGCTCTGTCATCCCAGAGCCGATAAGACTTGCTCACTTAATAGCAAGCGGAATTACGAGAGGAGAAAGCAGTGGACGCGCGTGAACTATTATCAAAACTGAAGAAAGTGGTGAAAGGAAAACCAAAAGAGAAGTATGATTGGAAAGAAGAACTGAAAGACTGGATAGTCTCGTTCGTGACAGTAGCAATCATTTACTTCCTCATCCTTCCAGCAATTCTCGGCACTAGCTCTCCTCTCGTGATTGTTTCTTCTTGTTCTGAGAAAGGATTCCTTAACATAGGAGACATAGTAATAGTCAAAGGAGTGAAAGCAGAAGATGTTAAAGCGCCATTAGTCAACGCTCCTCATTACACTGGGTTCACTCCAGTGTTTGAAGGAGAAAAGTTCGTAGGAATAAACATCTCAGGAGAAGTGATAAAACCGAATGAGAGTAATGACATAATAGTGTATTACGCTAATCCTTCTGGCTCGCAGATAATTCACAGAGTGCTTGCGAGAATCAACACCAGCAACTGGATATTATTAGTTACTAAGGGGGATGCTAATCCAGTGCCTGATCAATTAGGAATAGTGAACGGCAAACTGGTTGAATGCGTTTCAGAAAACCTTGGATGCATCTCCACGCATGTCAACGAGAAGATGGTTGTAGGTAAGAAAATAGGTCCAGCAATTCCTTTGCTCGGCCATTTGAAACTTTTCTTCTGTGACGTGATGCCTTTCTGCCAAGGACACTCAAACGCTGGTACTGGTTATGAGTACAAGTTATGGTGCTGATTGTTAATAGAGAGAAGGTTTAAAAATCAAGTTTTCTTATTAACTTCATGCAGGAGAAGAAAGGTCAAGCTGCTTTAGAATACTTAATCATAATCGCAGCAGTAATAGCAGTGGCTGCTATCGTCGTGTTATTTGTTACTGGTTCTTTTGGAACGCAGAAAGAAAAAGTTTCTTTTGCTCAGTGCAAGCAAGCAGCTTCTGACTGCATGGCTTCTCGCTTGGTATCTTCAAGCGATCCCTGCGTGTCCTGCGAGGATGCATGCGTTTCCAACGGCAAGGATATAATGACAGGAGTTAGCGGTTGTGATCCTAACGGAGCATGCGGGTTGTGCAAGCAAGGAAAACCAGCGTCTATTTACGAGGTGAACTGCTCTGATCTTGACAATGACGGTTATGCTGGGAATACTACTAGTTGTTTGATTGGAAGCGATTGCAATGACTCAAACGCAAGCATTAATCCAGGAGCAACAGAGAGCTGTACTAATGGAGTTGATGATGACTGCGATGGAAAAATTGATTGTGCTGACAGTGATTGCGTAACACAGCCGGTATGTGCTTGCGTTGATTCTGATGGTGATGGATATTATGCTGTGAATCCCGATTGTCCTACTGGCAGTGATTGTGATGATTCTAATGCTGCTGTGAATCCAGGAGCTACTGAGATATGCAATAATGGCATTGATGACAATTGCAACGGTTACGTGGATTGTGATGATGATGATTGTTATTCTTCCTGTCCTTTCGCTGACTTCTCAGCTACTTGCACTGATAATGGTGATGGAACAGTAACAGCAAACTTTGATGCTAGCATGTCTTACGATCCTGACGCTGATCCTTCTCTTCCAAACCAAGGGATAATAAGTTACTACTGGATTTTTGAAAATGGAAATCCTCCTGATTATTATTCTTCTGATCCGTTAACATTCTCTGTCTTTCCTTCTTTCTCCCCTCCTTCTCGTATCACTCTCACAGTAGAGGATGCTGATAATAATAAAAAAGAAGTTTATCATTTCATTGATACTTCACTGCTTCTCCCAGGAGCTACTGATGACCCTACGTGTTTTGTTCCTTAAGCATTTAGAGTTTAGTTTGGTTTAATAAACTTGCTTTTTCTTAAATTTTATTCATGCGCTTGATAGCAGATCTTCACATTCACTCCAAGTATTCTCGTGCTACTTCTTCCAAAATGACCCCGGAGTTCCTTGCAAAAGCAGCAAAAGAGAAGGGCTTAGGATTGCTTGGCACTGGTGACTTCACTCACCCCAAGTACTTGGAAGAGTTGAAAACAAGGCTTGTTAAGAGGGACGATGGGTTTTACGAGTATGATGGAATGTTGTTCGTTCCAACTTCTGAGATTAGTTTCATGTTCTCGCAGGGGGGAGAACGCAGGAGCGTTCACTTGGTCTTCATAGCGCCTGATTTTGAAACAGTAGACCAGTTCAACGACGAGCTTGACAAGTGGGGCAGGAGGGATTATGACGGCAGGCCAATATTCGGAAAGACTTTAGTAGAAGCAGTTGATTTTGCTTTGAGCGTTTCCAAGAAGATTGAAGTCATTCCTGCTCATTGTTTCCTGCCAGGTACCAGGGTTGTCTGTAATTTTTACTCCAAGCCAATTGATGAATTATCAAAAGGAGAGAAGGTTCTTACTCATAAAGGAGTTTTTAGGAGAGTGAAAGAAGTTTTTTCAAGGGATTATTCTGGGATTGTTTATGAAATCATTCCTTGGTATATGAGAGAAGGAGTTGTCTGTACTCCTGAGCACCCATTTTATGCTATTAAGTCAAAGAAGAAGTGTTCTTGGACTAAGGGAACATGCCGTCCTTTATGCTCTAAGTCTGATTTTTGTAAGTCAAAGGATTTTGAAAATTACAAGCCGGAATGGGTGCCTGCTGAAGAGCTTGAAGTGGGGGATATTCTACTTTATCCTCGTTCTAACAAGGTTAAAGATGTTGAGTTCATTGTTATTAATAAAAAATTTTCTAAGAGAGGAAAGTTTGGGAGGATAAAAGCAAGTAAAGATTTTTGGAGGTTTATTGGTTATTACTTGGCGGAGGGTTATTCTAATAGGAAAGACGGGATTGGTTTTACATTTCATAAGGATGAACAGGGATACGCAGAGGACGTTAAGAATATTGTTTTTAATTTATTTGGGTTAAAATCAAGAGAAATTCATAGCGAGAGAGAAAATATTGAGTTTATTTTTTATTCAAAGGATTTAATGTTGTTTGTTGAAGATTTTTGTTACTCTTCTGAAAGTAAAAATGCTTTTACTAAGTCATTACCTGATTTTGCTTTATTCCTCCCTCTTGAGAAACAAGCTGAATTGTTAAGAGGATGGTGGAGAGGGGATGCTGGTTATACAGTCTCTTCTTTGCTCAAAGAGCAAATGAAACAAATTTGCTTTAGGCTTGGTATAATCCCTTCAATAGCTGTGGATTCGGTTAGAGATTATGAAAAGAGAGGGAAGCATTTCATTAAGGGTAGGAGGATTAAAGCAAATCACGATTTATACGTTTTTTCAAACCTTTCTTTTTTTGAAGATAATTTTAACTTACTACAGGATAGAGCATTTAGAAAATTTAAGACGAA
>JAJRYS010000003.1 GCA_024275665.1 archaeon
GAAGAAAAAACAACTATAATGTTAACTACTCATGACATGAGTGACATAGAAGCATTATGCGAGCGCATAATTCTCTTAGACAAGGGAAAAATAATTTATGATGGAGAACTAAGCAAGCTTAGGAAGAAATACGTTCACTCGAAAGTAATAAGAGTAGAGTATTCTGGAATCAAAAGCAAGAAAATGGTTGAAGAAGGTTTGAAGAAAGTCGAAGTAATAAAACAAGGGAAAGGATTTGCTGAGATCAAAGTAAACTTGGAAGAGCATGATATTAAGAAAGTAGTCTCTGACATCATGAAAGCAGTTGAAGTAATAGATTTGAACGTGGAAGAACCTGACCTCTCCGAAATAGTAGCAGAGATTTATAAGAAGGGTAGAGTGTAATGCGGTTTTTCAAACTGTTCAATAGGTACGTGGAGTTGAAATTCAAGAGATTAATAGAATACAGAGTGTCTTTCTTCCTCGGGCTAACAGCAGGGTTAATAACTATCCTTGCTTATTTCGCTTTCTGGTCAGTTATTTTTTCCAGGATTAGTTCTTTGAACAACTGGACTTTTTCCCAGTTGATAGCATTGCTTGGTTTCTTCTACGTGGCAATGGGTTTTTTCTGGACTCTTTTGGACGGGTCTTCCAGCTTTTACTCAAGAGTGGTTTACGGAGAGCTTGACGAGTTACTAGTAAGGCCTGCTCACCCAGTGTTGCTACACATGCTTTCAAGCATTGACTTAATGGGATTAATTGATCTCTCAAGAGGAGTGTTGACTCTTTTCATAGCAGTACTTCTTGGCTTGGAAATCAGCTTATTCAACCTCGCAGTAGCACTATTAATCTCTCTCTTAGGAGCTGTTATCCTTTCTTTTATATTCTTAGCAGTTGGTTTTCTCTCTTTCTGGCTTGGGAAGACAGAAGCGTTCCAAGAATTATGGAACGTGTTGTGGGAAGCAAGTGAGTATCCTATTTCAGTCTTCCCTGTCACTATTCAAGTAATGTACACTTTCTTACTTCCTTTGATCTTCATTCAAACCTACCCTGCTTTGTTAGTATCAAAGCCCGTGAGCATTCAACTAGCAGCAGGAATAATATTAATGGAGTTGCTAGTGTGCTTTGCTTGGTTTTTAACAGCATGGATCTTGTGGGAGAAAGGAATAAAGAGGTACGAGTCTCTTGGAGGTTGAAGAATGAACAAGAACTTGAGAATGGTGTTAACGCAGTTCAAGACTTCAAAAGCTTACTGGTTTGACTTCCTCACATCTTTAGCAGTATTCCCAGTGTACGCTGCTCTAACTTATTTCTTGTGGAAGGAATTAATAGCTAATGGCTTCAGCATTTCACTGCATGACATTTTCTCTTACTATGTAGTTATGTTCTTCACTGGAAGAATAATACACGCAGGGGATTGTTCGCGCATAATATCAAGGCAAGTTGTGAAAGGAATGATAGCTTACTGGCTCATAAGGCCGATGAGTTATTTTTCCAACTTACTGAACAAGAGGACAGGGACAATGTTTTTCATCTTCTTAACAAGCTTCCCAATCTTCTTGGCTACGAGCATGCTGGTTCCTCTTAACATAACCACTGACTTGCTCGTGGTGTTGTTGTACTTGTTTTCCTTGTTCCTTGGTTTCTTGCTTAGTTTGATGTTTTACTTCGCGCTTGGACTGAGTGCTTTGTGGATTGAAGAGAATTGGGGCTTGATGTGGATGGCGCGGTTAGTTCAGAACTTCCTTGCAGGATCATGGATCCCTTTGTATTTGTTCCCAGAAGCCATTAAGAATGCCTTGCTGTTGCTTCCTTTCAAGTACATGGGCTACTTCCAAGTAATGCTCTTACAAGGCAAGATTCCTTACTCTTCCCTCTTACAAGAATTTGTGGTAATGTTCTCATGGATTATTGTTTTTTACGTTCTCATGGGGATTGCTTGGAGGATAGGAAGAAAACACATAGAAGGACACGGAGTATGATTTATAATAAGTTTACTGTCCAGTAAACTATTTATATATGAAAATTCTTAATTTAAGCATGAATGTCTTTGCCCCAAAGTCATGTAGGGTTGTGAGCTTCTTGCTGGCTAATTCTAATAAGATGATAATGCAAAAGGAGATTGTAAAAGAAACAGGATTGAGTAAAGGAATGGTTAGCAGGGTCATGAGAGAGCTTATCAGGCAGGGCTTTGTAAGCAGGCCTTATAGAGCTCGCTTCGTGCTTGACAACCCAAGCAAGCTTTTGTTAACCTGGGCTGCTCATAGGAACATAAGAAGTAATCCTGCTTATTTTGCTCCTGATGCAAGTGCTTTGAAAGGAGTTAAGAACACTCATACCTTGTTTTCAGGTGCTTGGCTTGATGACAAGTATTTGAAGACAAGATTCACAACAGTCTACGTGCCTCCAAACTTCAAAGCAAAGCTGAAATCAGGAGTAGTAAGCGACTTGCTTGATGACGTAGTGTTAATACTTGCTCCTGATGAGCACGTGTTTTACAATCAAAGAAGAATAAAAGGAAAGAAAGTCGTAAATCCTTACCAGTTGTTCGTTGACTTGATGAGCTTCGGTGGGATTGCAGAAACAGCTGCTAACAGAATTGCTGAGAAATACGGATTAAGAATAAAGTGATTTGAAATGATTTACAATGAGGCTATTACAAGAAAGTCATTTAATGAAATGCTGAAATTTGTCAAATTTGCTAATGGGATAAATGAAGTTCCTCTTTTGTTCGGGGGATGGGCTGTTTACCAATACAACCCGTATGCTGGTTCTAAGGATGTTGATTTTATTGTCAACGACTCAAAATTTGATGAATGTGTAGATTTTCTCATTACTGAAGGATACTCCTTGACTGGTTTAAGGCTAAGCAAAGAAGGCATATTTTTTGACTTGTACAAGAAAAATGAAAGCATTGAGAATGCTGGGGTTGTCCTGGATTTTAACCTCTTGTATGAAAATGCTGAAAGAGTGTTCCTAAGGGGGACACATTATGAAGTTTTATTACCCTCCATCACTAATTTGTTCCTGTCAAAAACTTATGCTCTCGTTAGCAGGAACGTGCCCAAAGACCAAAGTGACTTAATTGCATTGCTTGTGAAGTTCTCTGAAGAAGATTTTGAAGATGTTAAAAGCAAGCTTGATGAAAAGACGAAGAAGAAATTAGAATTCTTAATCAACAAAAGAGATATTTTTAGTCTTGTAGTAAAGCCAACTAAGAGAAATATTAATAAAATAAATTCAAAACTGAAAAAGATCCTTGAATAAAAGGCTAACTTTTTCCCTCACTCTACTATTATTCTCAGGTCAGCGGCAGTGCAAGCGTCTTTCGTGGCAAAACAAGGATTCAAGTCTACTTCCATTACTTCGGGATGGTCGAGCATCAAGTGACTCAAAGCTGTTATCGTCTGCACTACTGCTTCTTTGTCAGCTTTCTCCAACCCACGCAATCCGCTTAACAATTTTCCTGCTTTCGTCTCAGCAAGCATTCTTCTCGCTTCTTTTTTAGAAACAGGGGCAATTCTTACTGACACGTCTTCGAAGAGTTCTGTGAAAATTCCTCCCAAGCCGAACAACATTACTGGTCCGAACTGAGCGTCGCGCTTTGCTCCTATTATCAACTCGTAGCCTGTTAGTTGCTTTTGCACTATGGCTCCTTGAATGTTCTTAGTAACTTTCCTGGCTTTCTTCATCAAGTCGTCGTACTCTTTATACAATTGTTCGTGAGTGTAAATGTTGGTCTTCACGAGTCCTGCTTCTGTCTTGTGAATCACGTCAGGAGAGTTGAGCTTAAGCACTACTGGAAAGCCGATGCGGTGAGCTATTTTGGCAGCGTGGAAAGCAGTGTCAGCGTTCTCAGAGAAAACTACTCTCACGTCGTACTTCTTCAACAAAGCACTTGCTTGTTCGAATGACAACTGACGCATGGTTTTTAGAAAAACAGCAAACGTATTTAAACATTAGTCCTCTTAAAAAAAGAGAAAAGCATTTTTCCCGAATTTGAGAACAAGGAAAAGGAGTTGAATGGTTATGATCATAGAAGTTCACGGAGCAGCAAGAGAAGTAGGCAGGGCTGCTTTCGTAATAGAAGAAGACAACAAGAGAATAGTGCTTGACTACGGTATCAAGGTCTCTTCAGAAGAAAACATAATACCCCTGCCAGTGCAAGGATTCATAGATGCTGTCATAGTGTCCCACAGTCACTTGGATCACAGTGGAGCAGTTCCCTTGTTGTTCAAGACCACTGAACAGCCAGTGTTCATGACTCCTCCAAGCATTCCAATGATAAACCTGCTAGTCGAAGACAGCATTAAAGTGAACAAGTTGAACGGCTTGAAGCCGATTTTCTCCAAGAAGCACGTGAAGAGAATGTGGCGCAACACAATACCAGTGGGGTATGAGAAGGATAAGAACGTTGCTGGTTTTTCATTCAAGTTCCATGACGCTGGTCACATACTCGGAGCTGCTTCAATAGAACTTGACACTGGCGATAGGAAGTTGGTTTACACTGGTGACGTGAAATACGAGGATACGAGGCTTCATAAAGCAGGATTCACTGACTTCAAAGACGTAGACGTGCTCATGACTGAGTCAACTTACGGAGACAGAGAACACCCTGACAGGAAAAAAATTGAAAAAGAATTCGTGCAAGCATGCTGGGATGTGTGCGACGAAGGAGGAAACGTGCTAGTACCAGCATTCGCAGTTGGCAGGACTCAGGAAGTAATTGAAATCCTAACTTCGAATGGTTTTGATTATCCTATTTTCATGGACGGAATGAGCAAACAAGCAGCAGAGATAATGATGGACTTCCCTGAATACCTCAGGGACTTTGAAGAATTCTACAAGGCGATGAAGCAAGCAGAATGGGTTAGCTCTTCGAGCCAGAGGAAGAAAGCACTCGAACACCCTTCAGTAATAGTGTCAACTGCTGGAATGCTTTCAGGAGGGCCTGCAGTGAACTACTTGTTCAGAATGAGGGACACCCCAAAGCCAGCAGTGTTCTTCACAGGATACCAGCCTCCTGACTCCCCGGGATACGAACTCCTTAACACTAAGAGGCTTAAGTACGAGGGCTTTGACTTGAACTACTCCGAGTTCGACATAAGGTATTTTGACTTCTCAGCTCACACTGACAAGCACGGCTTGTTCAAACTTGTTAAGAAAACAAGCCCTGGTCTTGTAATAATAGAGCACGGTGAAGAAGAACAAGCAAACGCGTTCGCAGAACGCATTGAAGAAGAACTCGGAATCACTGCCCTGGTGCCGAGAATGGGTGACAGGATAAGCGTGGAGGAGTACTTGTGAAAAAATTCTGTCCAAGATGCGGAAGAGAAGACGTTGACTTCTACCAAGGATTCTGCATTGACTGCTACATGCAGTTAAACGTGAAAATCAAATACCCTGACAAGATAGTCATCAAGAAGTGTCCTTCTTGTGATCGTTGGCGTTACAAGAAAGAATGGCACGAGCCTTCTTACAAGCTGTTGAAGAAAATAGTAAGTCCCAAGGTCAAGTCCAACCTTTACTCTTACTCAGTAGACCCTGAAATCAGGGACGACAAGACAATCTTAATCACTGTGAGAGGATACATTGATTCTAGTAGGAACTACAAAGTGGAAAGAAGCAAGGAAGTAAGACTCGAGTACGAGAACATGATGTGCGACGTGTGCTTCAAGACAAGAGCAAAAGCATATGAAGCAAAGCTACAGCTTAGGAGGGCAGATCCTTTTGACATTAGGAAATACAAAGCCATTGAAAAATTCGTGAAAAACAAGGCCAACAGGATGAGTTTCAAGAACCCTGAAGCACGCGCGTTCTGGTTCGAGGAGAACAAGGACGGCTTGGACTTTTTCTTCGGCTTCAGGGAAGTAGCAGACGAAGTAATAAGACGCTTGCGTGACAAGTACAAAGTCAAAGTACTCAAGACAGCAAAACTGGTTGGGTACGACGCTCACAAAGGCAAGAAGAAGTACAAGGCCACTTACGTGGTAAGGGTGTGAAGGAGGTGGTTTGAATGATAGTCTCGCAATACCCTCACTTCTACGAGGACAAGGAAGGGAAAAAACACAGGAACATGCTTCAAGTAGAAGTAGAAGAAGCAAGGATGAAAGGAAGCTTCCCAGCAGACGGAAGCGTGATGATACGCATTCAGGACGAAGAATCGCAGAAAGCGTTTAAGATGACTCCGCAGGAAGCACTGCAACTCGGCGAAGAGTTGAAAGAAGTAGCCAAAGAACTCTTGAAGCAGAAGAGGGAGTTGTGGAAGCAGAAAGCAAAACACTGAAAAAGAAAGGCTTGATAAGCATGAAGCTGTGGAAGAGACTCTACACCGTGGAAGAAGCGGAGAAAGCAGTCATAGGAGTTCCTTTCGCTGGCAAAGTGACTGCTTTCAAAGGAGCTGAGAAAGCACCACAAGCACTGAGGAAGTTCTTCAAGAATTACTGGACTTACGATCTTGACCGAGGAGAGGACTTGTTCGACAAGCCGATCATAGACTTGGGAGATGTGAAGGCAAACTCTTTCAAAACTCTTGAAAAGAAACTAACCAAGAAGATAAATGACGTGCTGGAAGCAAATCCAGGAATTAGCTTCGTGTTCATAGGAGGAGATCACTCAATAACCCAGATAACCACGAAAGCACTAGGCGTAAAGTCTTACTTGTGTCTTGACGCTCACTTCGACCTTGTTGACTCTTATGCTGGTGACAAGCACTCACACGCTTGCACTAACAAGAGGATAAGCGAGTTCACTGAAAAAGTATTCCTGAGAGGAGTTAGGAGCAGCAGCAGAGAAGAACACGAAGAAGCAGCAAGCAACAAGAAGATTGACTGGAGCAAGAAAATAGGGTTTAACGGCAGGATTGATTATTTTTCCCTGGATGTTGACGTGCTCGACCCTTGTTATGTTGGCACTGGTGCTCCTGAAGCACTAGGGTTCAAGCCAGAACAAGTGATCAACGTGATTAAAAGCACTGAGTTCAAGCACTTCGACTTAGTGGAATGGATTCCACCGAAAGGATACGCCTACGCAGTACAATTCCTGAAAGAAGTATTGTGGAAGTGAGAGGGTCTAAAACAAGCATGCTTTAGATGTATACTTACTTAATTTTAATAGTTCTTTTTCTTTTATTATCTGATTAACATAAATTTTCATCAAATCATCAAATATATAACAAGCAGGTTCCTCTTTTTTGCCATAATAATAATCATCAGGGCATGGCCCTCCGCAGAAAAATAGTTTGCTGCAAGTTAAACATTTTTTATTATTTAATAATGTTAATTTTTTCCAAAGCTCTTTTTTCTTTTTATCCAATCCTAAATAAATATTCCCTATATCTAAGGAACTACCTACTTCCCTCTCGCAACAGTAAATTCTTCCAGATGGATCATACCAATGAGGTTTTATTTTGTTAGCTGCACATAATGATTGATTGAATCTTAAAAATTGTGGTTCGCCTTTTATTAGTTTCATTCTATATAACAATTTTATAACACTTGGTATTTTTGAAACTAATTCTTTATACCCCCCAGTGTTGTATCCTTTTCCTCTTCCATTAAAATTAGTGATTATCCCTAGATTTACGAATAGATTCTTGTTTGAGAATTTTGATAATTTGTTTTTAATAAATTCTTCTATGCTGTCAATGTTACTGTTATCTAAATTTATTCTAATAACCACTTTTTTAGAAATTTTCATAAATTTCGGGATATTTTCATAAATTAAATTAAAACTTGAAATAGATTCATTTAAAAGTGGCCTCCTTTTATCATTTAATTTTTTATCCCCATCTAAAGTTATTTGAGTGTAAACCAAACTATTTTTTGAAAATAATTTACTCATCTTTTCGTGAAATAGGGTTCCATTAGTAATTATTTTAAATTTACTTTTTATGCCTGTTTTTTTACTAAATTTTTTTGTTTTGCAAACGGCAAATTCTAAAGTCTCAAAATTTAATAAGGGTTCTCCTCCAAAAAAAGAGATTATTACCCTCTTTTTATTCTCTCTTGTAACATTCCTAAAAAAGAGATTCAAGATTCTTGAAGCAGTTTTAATATTCATAAATTTTTCATTTAATGTTTCAAAGCAATAAGGGCACCTTAAATTACAATTATAAGTTAAAACCAAGGATAAACTCCCAATATTGTTTTTTCTTTTTATTTTTTTAAAGTATAATTGTCTTACTTCTTTTTCTTCATCTAAGTTTATAGGAACTAGAAAACCTAATAATATAAATTGTATTTTTTATTAATAATCTTCATCTTCGTCATCATCGTCATCTGGTGAAGCCAGAGTTACACAGTTATCTTCTTCTGTACCACACCAATCCCCTTCTGGCTTCCTACAGTCTGTTTCATATATTTTATTTATCCTGTTTTCAACTAAAACCATCATTTTATCATCTCCTTTTTTAAGATTACCCATGTTAAAAATCTTTTACAGTTTTTAACTCTTTTTGCTTCTTTCATACTTATAAAAGGATAAATCTTTTCATCGGTTTCCACTCTATACCTTAGGAATTTAACTTTGAATCCTCTTTTTTGATAAAAATCGAGAAGAAAATCGCATGAATCAATTATTTCGCAAACTAGAGAACAATTTATTGAGCAAGCGTATTCTTCTGCTTTTTTCAATAAAAGAGAAGCAATTCCTTTCCGCCGGTGAGAAGGTAAGACGCTTATTGAATCAATACATATTTCTTCATCATCGTAATCAACAGAAGATAAGGTAATCTCCCCAACTACTTTATCCTTATCAACTGCTAAGAATATCTTATCAACATCTCTTCTAACTTTGTTCAACTTTTGATTCCATCCTATTTCAGAATAACAGGAATCAGCGAAACTAATATTATGAGCCTCTAAATATCCTTTTTCAAAATTTTCATTATAATCAATTATTTTAATCATACATTCATTTATTTGTTTTATTAAATAAAAA
>JAJRYS010000029.1 GCA_024275665.1 archaeon
CTGACAAAAGGAGAACCAGAAGTTACAAACATAATAACTCTTTCAAAGCATGACGAGAAAAAAGTATTAGAACTAGCAGCTATAGCTGAAAAAGGAAGCGAGCACCCAATAGGAGATGCTATTCTCAAATCAGCAAGAGAAAAAAGAATAAGAATAACAGAAGGTAAGAAATACGAAACAATTGCTGGTAAAGGAATAAAATGCGAATACCAAAACAAGTTGCTTCTTGTTGGGAACAGGGCATTAATGAAGGATGAAAAAATACCAATCAACGACACTGTTGAAGAAACCCTTCAAGAGTTAGAAGAACAAGGAAAAACAACAGTAATGGTCTGCATTGGAAAAGAAATGATAGGAATAATAGCAGTAGCAGACACTCTTAAAAAATTCTCAAAAGAAGCTGTTAAACAATTAAAAACACTTGGGAAAGAAGTATGGATGATAACAGGAGACAACCAAAGAACAGCAAGAGCGATTGCAAAACAACTTGGAATAGATGAAAACAGAGTAATGGCAGGCATCCTGCCACAAGACAAAGCAAAAAAAGTCAAAGAACTTCAAGGGAAGGGAAAAATAGTTGCTTTCGTAGGTGACGGGATAAACGACGCTCCTGCACTAGCCCAAGCAGACGTAGGAATAGCCATTGGCTCAGGCACTGACATAGCCATGGAAACAGGAGACATCATTCTAATAAAAGACGACCTAAGAGACGTGGTAACAGCAATAGACCTAAGCAGTTATACTATAAGAAAAATAAAACAAAACCTCTTCTGGGCTTTCTTCTACAACACCATAGGAATACCAATAGCAGCAGGCTTACTATATCCATTCACAGGATTCCTTCTTAACCCAATGATAGCAGCAGCTGCAATGGCATTCAGTTCAGTGTCAGTAGTCCTGAACTCTCTAATGATAAAAAAGTACAAGCCAAAAATAAAGTAAAAACAACCAATAACCTTTATAAACCCCTTTGTTTCAAAACTATACTTAACTTCCAATCACTACTCGTTAAGAGTAGGAGGAGTTTCTCGTGGATTTGAAAGAAAAGCTAATACAAGCCATTAGCAAGGCTAAAGAAGCTTCTAAGAAGCGTAACTTCGTACAGTCTTTAGACTTGGTAATGAACTTCAAAGGAGTAGACTTTTCAAAGCCTAACAACAGGATTAATGTCAGCGTGAAGCTTCCGAAAGGAAGAGGAAAACCAATCAAAACTGTTTTCTTCGCAGGAGACGAGACAATAGTGGAAGCTAAGAAAATAGCTGACAAAGTAATCTCAAAAGAAGAGATTGAAAGCATTGATAAAAAGACTGCTAAAAAGCTTGCTAACGAGTATGACGTTTTCTTCGCACAAGCAGACTTAATGCCTTTAGTAGCAAAACAAATGGGACAAGTGCTTGGTCCTCGTGGGAAAATGCCAAGGCCAGTCCCAGTAAATGCTAAATTAGAGCCAATTATAAAATCAGCAGAAGGAATGATCACTTTAAAGACCAAAGGAAAATTCCTCCCAACCCTTCACGCAGTCATAGGAACAGAAGAAATGGCAGACGAAGACCTTGCTGTTAATGCTGATGCTGTGATAAACGCTGTTATTGAAAAACTGCCAAACAAGGAAGGGAACGTTAAAAGCGTTTACGTGAAAACAAGCATGGGTCCAAGCGTGAAAGTAGAGTTAAAGTAAGTGGTTTGAGATGAGAGAAGGAGAAGTGCCAGAATACAAGAAGAAGAAAGTGGAAGAAGTAAAGCAATTCATGCTCTCAAAGCCAGTTGTTGGAATCATTAGCATTGAAAACCTCCCAACAGCTCAATTCCAGCAGATAAAAAAGAAGCTAAGAGGAAAAGCAGATGTAATGGTCACGAAACTAAACTACATTCGCAGGGCTCTTGAGCAAATACCAGACTTGAAACAATTAGAAGAATACGCTCAAGGACCAGTAGGAGTAATCATATCAGATGAGAACCCTTTCAAACTGTTCAACTTCCTGAAAAAGAACAGAAGCAAAGCATACGCGAAAGCAGGAATGATAGCAGAACAAGACATTATAGTACCAGCAGGAGAAACAGACATACCAGTAGGGCCTACATTATCAGAACTGAAAATGGCTAAAATAGACTGCAGGATTGACAAGGGAAAAATAGTAGTATCAAAAGACAGCGTAGTAGCAAAAGCAGGAGAAGAAATAACACCAACAGTAGCTTCTGCGCTTGCAAAACTTGACATAAAACCTTTTGAAATAGGATTGAAACTAAAAGCAGTGTATGAGGATGGAGTAATATACACTCCAGACGTGCTTGACATTGACGAAGAAGAAACAATGAACAACCTGCAAAACGCTGTGAGAAAAGCACTCAACCTGGCTGTAAACGCAGGATACCCTACTAAACAGTCAATCACTTTCATGATACAAGAAGCATTCCGCAAGGCATTAAACTTGTCTGTGAATGCTGGCATTTACAACAAGAAGAGCATAGAATTGTTGCTGCAGAAAGCAGCAGTACAAGCTAATGCTCTCAAATCAATTAATGCTTAAAAAGGAGGTTTGAAGAAATGGAATACGTGTACGCGGCTTTGCTCCTGCACTCTGCAGGCAAAGAAGTAAACGAGGAAAACGTTAAGAAAGTAATAGAAGCAACTGGAGAAAAAGCAGACGACGCTAAAGTAAAAGCACTCGTGGCATCACTCGAAGGAGTGAACATAGAAGAAGCTATGAACAAAGCAGTCGCAGTAGCAGCAGCTCCAGCAGCAGCACCTGCAGCAGCAGAGGAAAAGAAAGAAGAAAAGAAAGAAGAAAAACAAGAAGAGAAAAAGTCAGAAGAAGAAGCAGCTGGAGGACTAGCAGCTCTCTTTGGCTGAAACCCCTTAACTTTTTAAACCCTTAATTCCTTTCAAAATAAGGGGGCTTGTGATGCCAAGAGCGACTAAGAAAACCAGCACTGCTAGGAAGCTGAGAGAAGTAGAAGAATACGAGTACTTGTTAGTAGAGTACTTGAAAGAAATGAGCAACGAAATAACTTATTTAATCCTAATAGTAGCTTCTTTGTTCATGTACGTATTACTAGACCTCCTGCCATTGTCAACAAACCCTGATTATGAAATAATAAGAGGAGTGTTCATACTAATGATAATAGGAGGCTTCGGCCTGTTCGGATTGTCAAACATGACCAAACGCAAGATAGAAAAAAAATTCGAAGCAATATTCTCCTAATTTTTCTTTCTCACTAACCTAATTACTAAGAACAACGAGCTTATGAAAAACAAGACTACTGCTCCTGTTGTTTCCATGCCAGGTGCTTGAATGTTTATGCGTGGAATGATAACCTCGCCGAACAAGCCTGCTGAAAAATTAGCTCCTGAAAAGTTATAAGAAACGTAATTCTCTAAGAATAATTCTTATTCCCTTTTTCTTATAAACAGCATTAACCCATTTGATGGTATTGTTTTCCACCACTCCATTACTGCCAGGAATAACTGCTCCAGAGTCAGAATAACCTGCGAAACCGCCTGCGTCAATGATGGTGTTGTTGAAAATGTTATAAAAAGAAGCGTACCTGACGTTGATTCCTTGGTAAATCCTCGTCTTATTAATGACGTTCCCTTTTATAGTGAGAACAGACCCTGAGATTGAAATTGATATGGAAGTATATCTGTGGTTTTCAAAGTAATTATCCTGCACAGTAGTGTTATAACATGCCGCTAAAGTAATCCCGTACTCTGTTGTTCCAGCACTGTCATACATTGAATTATTGAATAAGACGCTGTTATTTGAGTAATAAATGTAGCTGTTTCTGTACTCGTCATCATGAAAGACATTGTTAGATATGTTAACGTTATTGGTCTTGTAAACATAAATGCTTGTTCCATAAGTTCCTTCATAAGCCTCTCTTAAGGAATTATTGTAGATGGTGTAGTCAGAACCGTAATAAGTGTAAATATTATTATGATACCACTTTATGTTACAGTTCTTTATGGTAACGTTTGAAACAGCAGTGCTTGATGCAATTCCTTTAGAACCAGTTAGATTCTCTCCTGTTAAAGAAAAACCAGCGCAATTCAAGACAACATTCCCTACTTGAATATCAATACACTTACCCGTGCTTTGATTGCCACTGATACTCGTGTTTAATTCGTAAACACTAGCAACAGTGATGTTCGTGCAAGAGTCTATGTAAGTAACAGCAAGCACAGAGCCAAGTAAAAACAAAAACACTGCTAATGATTTGAAAATCATGTCTTTAGTAAAGCATTTTTCATATTTAAAAAATACTATTTGAAAAACGTTACTTGTTAACCCATTTCACAAGCAGGTTTGATAACAAAGGAGGAACTAAGAACATGAAAAATATGCTTGAAGCAACGATCACAGAATACAAATCAGCTCCTATTACTTTGTTTTCAAATAATATCTTCACAATAATTATGCTAGTACTGAACCTCACTGACAATCCTATTCCCATCAACAAAGACTGCTTTACACCTAAATGGTTCCTTCCAACAAGCCAGCTTGATAACAATTTTGCTCCGTTAGAAACAAGCACCACTAATATTACCAGCAACGGAAAAGAAAACAAGTAAGACACGTTCATAGTAGTCCCAACCCACAAGAAAAAGACAGGAGCAAAGAAACCATAACACATCGTCCTAACTTCGCTTTCGATGACTGCAATTCTTTTGTCAGGCAGGAAAGTCTTAAGAGCCACTCCAGAAAGCAAAGCAGCAACAGCAGTGGCATGAGCATACTCCCCTATTCCAAGAAACAAGAATAACAAGAACAACACAAACAAGAAGGTAGTCTCAATATTCAGAAAACTGAAACTCTTACCACTTTCTTTGAACTTAGTAAGCCCGAAAGCCATCCCAAATAATATGAATAATGAAAGCATTATGATGGTAATATTCAACTGAGGAACTGAAGCTTTTGCTCCGATCACTAACATTGCAAGAATTAAGGCAATGATTTCTATCAAATCATCCAACGTTCCTATCCCTATTATGCTCTGACCAAGCTTAGTGTTAATGATTTTAAACTCGTCAAGAATAGGAAGTAGTACTGCTTCTCCTACTGTTGCAAAAGACAATGCAACTATTATTGAAACAACCCATTCATACCCAAACACGAAATGCACTAATAAGCTCCCGAAAAAAGCCTCGAACAGTATTATGAAAAAAGTAGCTTTGAAAATAAAGCCACTTTGCCTCACTAGCTCATTCAAATCAAGTTCGAACCCAATCATGAACAGCATGAAGTACATTCCAAGCTGAGCTAAGAACACGAACGCATCAGAAGAAGTAACCTGTGCAAAGGGGTTGTAAACAGCAAGCACAGAGCCTATTATCAAAGCAGCAAAAATCCAAGGAACCCTAATTCTTTCAATCATTCTTCCAAGCAGCAAAGTGAACAAAAAAGTCAAAGCAAGAAACAAGAAGAAATTAATCACCTGTTAACACCTCTTAAACCCTTTCACACCATTATTGGTTGTTTCAAACCACTGCCAGTAATCAACAACACTATCTTCTCCTTTTCATCGTAATCTATTTTCTTCAAACCAGCAAGAGACACTGCTGCCGAAGGCTCTGCGAACACTCCTTCCCTGCCAAGCTCTTTCACAGCCCTTATTATCCCCAAGTCAGAAACGCTTACAGCTTCTCCTCCCGAATTGTTAATAGCGTTCAAAGCAGTCACAGCGTTGAAAGGAATCTTCACATTAATAGCACTAGCAATCGTCTTAGCACGCTTCGGAACCCTTACTTCATAAGAGTTGTTCTTCCAAGCCTTCACTATGGGGTCACAAGCTCTTGCCTGCACTCCTATCATCCTAGGAGTCTTCTTAACAACCCCAAGCTCTTTCAACTCTTCAAAAGCTTTGAAAACCGAGGAAAGTAAGCCACCAGTGCCCATGGGAACCACTACTGCGTCAGGAACATCTCCCAGTTGTTCCAGGATTTCAAAACCAACAGTCTTCTCACCCTCTAAATAGTAAGGGTTCAAGCCAGTCATTGCCATGTAATACCTCTTCTCCAAACTCTCTTCCTTCATCCTCTCCACGCAGTCATCAAAAGAACCATTCACTCTTACCACGTCAGCTCCATAAGCCCTTATCTGCAGTAGTTTTTCTTCAGGAGTCTTTTCAGGCACGAACACCTTTGCCTTGAGATTAGCGTAAGCAGCATAAGCAGCCACGCTTGCCCCCATGTTACCAGTAGAAGCAACAGCAACTGTCCTGTAGCCCCTGTTCAGAGCATTAGACAACACAACAGTAGTGCCCCTGTCCTTGAAACTACCAGTAGGATTGTCTCCTTCAAGCTTCAAAAACACTGGCTCTTCCACGTCACGCCTGCGCACGAGAGGAGTCCCGCCCTCCTGCATTGATACCCTCTTCTTAACAGGAATCATGCTCTGATAACGCCACACGCCATTGCCACGCGGAAGCCACGCTTTTTCCTCAAAATCATATACTAACACGTTTCCGCACTCAGAACAAGTATAACGGAACTCCTTAAAACTCCTTCCGCATTCAGAACAATAAAACATACTTAAGAAAGAAGAAGAACAAAGTTTTAAATGTTACAGTCTTACAATCCTAGAACCTTCCACTTCTTTTTCAACAAGCTCTTCAACGCTTATCTTCTCCTCTTCCCCAAGCAATGCTTCTTCAGTAGCAGTCGTGGCAGGCTTTCTCGGCACTGCAGTACAGCAAGGAACAGGACGAGTGGAAATCTCATAAGTACCAATCTTCTTAGCAATTCTGATGATTTCTTCTTTGTCAAAACCAATAAGAGGACGGATTATAGGGATTCTCACAGCCTTGAACTCTGCTAAGAGGTTGTGAAGAGTCTGCGAAGCCACTTGCGCGAGGTTCTCTCCAGTCACTAATGCTTTTGCTCCGTGCTTTTCAGCCAAGCATTCAGCCACTCTCAGCATCATGCGCCTGCAGAATACGCATTGGTACTTCCTGTTGCAGCTTCGCATGAATTCTGCTAGTGTTCCTCCATGAGGAACCACTAATACTTCTTCAAAATCTAGTTTCTTCGCATTGTCCAAAGCCCTTTGCTTCGTCTCCTCAAGAGAAAAAGGATAGTTGTCGAAATACACTGGCAGTAAGTCCAACCCTTTCTTCTTCATGAGAAAACCAGCTACAGGAGAGTCAATCCCTCCTGACAACAATAACAATGCTTTCATAGTATCACTTTGTAAATTTCTTCAGCAATCTTTTTTGCCTTTTCCTCATCAAGCGTTGGGACCCTCACTTTCCCGTTCTCGTAAATGTTAATGATCATATCCTCGTATTTTATTATCAGCATGACAGGCGTCTCTACCAAACAGTCAAACTCTTTCGCCTTTTCCAACAAGTCAATCCTGACCTTCTTCTTTGGATTAATCGTGAGTGCTGCCTTGCCCTTGCACTTGCGAATTTCGAAATCCATGGTGTTTTTTTATACAGTCTTAGTATTTTAATTCTCTCATAAATAAGATTTAAATACTTGTACTACGCAAGTACTACAGAGGTGTTTTGTGTGGAAGTGATACAAGTACGCTTAAGCGACGAGCTTATGAGAGTAATAGAAGCAGCTGTGAGGAAAGGAGTGTACTCCACTAAGTCAGAAGTAGTAAGAGACGCTATTAGGAACTTCTTCAGCGAGGAGCTAAGAGAAGAAATCCTTGCAGAAGCAGTTAAAAGAAGCAAGTCAAAAGACTTTGTTTCTCATGAAAAAGTAATGCGAGAGCTGGGCTTATGACCTCGTTCAAAATAGAATGGCATAAAAAAGCAATTAAGGAACTTAGGAAAATTCCAAGAACAAGAGCAAAGCAATTACTACTAGCAGTTGACTCTCTTAAAAAAGAACCAATTACTAATTCATTACCCTTGCGTGGTTGTTCTTTTAGGAAAGTAAGAGCAGGAAACTACAGAGCTATACTGCAAGTGTTAAACTCTAAAAAAATCATAAGAGTACTCTTGGTGGGGCATAGGAAGAACATCTACAAAAAAATGAAAGGAAAGTGAATGAATATGATGTCACGGCAGCATTTGTTCATAGGAGAAGACAACGCGGAAAAACTGAAAAAGAAAAAAGCCTTGATAATAGGCTGCGGCTCACTTGGATCAAAGAGTGGTTTAAACCTTGCCAGATGGGGAATCGGAAAGCTTACTCTTGTTGATTTTGACCTTGTCAGAGAAGAAAACATTAGCACGCAAGAATACTTGCTGGAACAACTAGGAGAATCAAAAGTCAAGGCGCTCAAAGAGCTAATTGCTAGGATCAACGCCAAAGTCAAAGTAAAAGTTATTGAGGTAGATTTTAATCCACGTAATGCTGAAAAACTTGTAAAAGGACAAGATGTGGTAATAGATGGTACTGACAACCTGTTCACTCGTTTCGTTATAAACGATGCGTGTGTGAAAAACAAAACGCCATGGGTTTATGGTTCTGCTTTCAAAACACAAGGAAGAGTGGCAGTGTTCAACCAAGAGCATTGTTTTAACTGCTTCATGAAGGGAAAACAATCCAGTGCTACATGCAGCCAAGCAGGACTGGTTAACGAAACCGCAAGCATTGTAGCCTCGTTGCAGTCAGTGTTAGCAGTTAAGCTACTGCTTGGGGAAAAACCACCAGCAGAAATGATACTAATGGACTTGTGGAAACAGGAGTTTGAAAAAATAAGACTAAAGAAAAACAAAGAATGCGAGACGTGCTCAAAGCACGCCTATCCTTACTTATCCTGACCTTGCTTTGAACAACACGAACGCTGTTCCCATTAAGAACACTAATACTGCTCCTAACTCACTCATTCCAGGGGCCCTTGCAGTGCTTATAGGAAGAGTCTCTCCAACAGTAGGACCAGAATAAGTAATGGTTCTCGTAGTGTCTGTTCCGTCAGTTGCTTCAAAGTAATAAGAATGCGTTCCAGAAGTTCCGAACTGGTAAGAGTAAGTGAACACTTTACCGTCACTCGTAGTAGTATCAGTTGAGTCATACTCCTCCATGGTGTAAGGAGTGCCGTCAATGTAAACCCTTGCAGTTACTGTATCATTATCAGGGTCAGTCACTGTGACAGTGTAAGTGTAAAAAGCATACTTGGAACCCACTTCAGGACTAACGCTACCATCACTAAGTACTGGAGGATTATTAGTGGTTGCCTGAATTTGCACAGCTCCACTGTTAGCAGTGCCGGTAATCACGAAATAAGTTACTCCGCTTAAATCTTCAGTATTAGGAGTCTGGACTGTTCCACCTGCATTAGTACAATCTGTTTCATTAGTAATGCCTTGCAGTGTTGAAGCATTAATAGAAGCACTGTCAACAACACATACTTTACTAAGACTAGTATTAGCCCATTTTAAGTAAATGGTTTTCTGTGACAAGTTCTGAGCAGTAGAAGGCAAAGCATCTACTCTAACATAAGCCCTGTTGTCAGAAGTTGTTCCAGCTTCTCCAGTCCATCCAGAATAATTAGGCTGGTTCCTGAAAGAAGTATTAACCTTCATCAACAGACTCGTGCCATTATAAGCGTAAATAACACCATCACTATACTGGGCAGTTGTAAGAACATTAGTTCCGTCACTAAGTTTGAAAGATAACCCAAAGCCAACACCTGTTATCTTAGTACCGTAAGAAATATTCAAGTCAGTAAGTTTCACCCTGCCACTAGAGCCAACACTCACGTTCAAAGGAACTGAACAATTGCCATTAGTAGCATTGCAGTTTGAAAGGAAAGAAGAAATATTACTGGACAAGTCAATCACATCACTGCCCTTGTACTCGTTTGTCTTAGAAAACACTGCTGAATCATTCACCTTAATGACAGTAGTGTTAGGCAGGTCACCGTAACGCATGTAATACACGCTCGTGCCCTTGGCATAAGTGACGAACAACCCGCCGTTAGGACCTATTGCAACGTCAGGTATAATGCTTGAACTAGAAGCATAATCATCTTTGAAAATCTTTGCAAAACTGCTTGAAGAATTAGAAAACGTGATGTTAAGTCCAGTCTGATTTGTGTAAACAATATGAATCAAATCCTCAGGATCAATTCCTATCTGAGTATGATATCCATAACCAATTGTTTGCCTTGAGGACTCATTCCACAAAGCCTGGTAAAACACTGGTTGATAAGAGTAAGCAGCCCATGCTGCTAAGTATAAATTATCACCTGAATCCTTTGATATTTTAGGAAATTTCAAACTACAATAAGGAGCAATGGTTCCTAAAACAATAGTAGTAGAAGAAGGCCAAGAACTTGAATTAGTATACTTGATGTAAGTATTAGAATACCCCACGCTTACGCAAGTAGCCGCCAGTGAAACGCTTGAACCACTGCTCATGCTTGTTGTCTCAACAGCGTCCTCAGCAGGAGGGTCTTGGAACACTACATGAACAGTGCCATCACTTGTTACGAGAATATCAGGAGTGTGGCAATTATCACTCTCATTAGAAATCTTCATCACACTCCAGCCACTGCTAGAGTTAGCGTAATAAATTTGCATGCTTGAACCATTATACATCTCCCATACTAAGTGAATCACGTTATTAGAATCTACTGCTAAACTTGGGTAAGCAAGGTCAAGACTGCTAGCCTCTGAAATGTTGTAAGGAGAAACATTCACAAGAATCTTGTTATTCCAATTACTGGAATTAGCCACGTACAAATATTGCTTGTCATCAGTACTGTTGTAATAAACCCACGTGGCATAAAGCACGTTATTAGAATCAATAGCAACGTCAAAAGACTGGTTGTTGGCAGGGTGACCAATGTCTCCAATTCCTGTTGTTGAACTAAGGTCATTAAGCCACAAGACATGAGTTGTTGGTTCAAGAGCAGGGGAATAATTCGCTGTATAGAAAAGTTTTATGTTTGAATTAGAATCAATAACAATCTTCGAATTATAAACAGCAGTAATATCAATACCTCCAGCAACTGTTGTAAAACTATTATCAATCCAATTATAAGTCACGTTGCTCTTCACAGTAGCTGTTGACAACACAGCAGCCTTAGGCAAATTAATATACACAGTGTCAGTCAAAAAAGAGGAGTTGAAAAAATAATCCTTTGAAGAACTTGAATCATTGAAAGAAGTAACCAAATACGCGTTAACACTACTAACAAGCAATAAAGACAATACAAATAATAATAACCTCTTCATTTCAAAACTCACCTCTTTCCTCTTCTTACCTTAAACACAAAACATATTTAAACCTTATTAAAAACCTGGACTTCCTATTTCAGTTTACAAAGCATTTTAAACCACTTAAAGCAATAAACTAAGAATAGTGAGGAAAGATGAAGAGTGATTCACCCTGCAACCAGGCTTGTTCTTGAAGCGATTAATAATAACTCCTTTATTACTAGAAAATCACCGCATATTCTTAAAAACAATAATCACTTCAAAAAACATCTCTTTACAATCAAAGCGGGGTTGGCAGAGTCTGCAAAGAACGAAAGCTCTTTGAGCTTTCAGCTTTGCAGCTGAAATGGCTATGCATCCGGCTGCAGTGGCAGACAGTTAAGAGTTTGCTGCGGAGACCGGAAGACGCGGGTTCGAAACAGCCGTATCCGGCTGGCGGGTTGAGGCCACGTTCAGCTGAAGCTGAAGTGGCCTGGTTTCCGCTTCACAGCGGAAAAAAGCCAGCTAGGCGGCGAGAAAATCCCGCGCCCCGCTTAAACACTCTAAGGAGCGAGTTCGAATGATACGCGTTTACAATACCCTCACTAGGAAGCTGGAAGAGTTCAGACCAATGCAAGAAGGCAAGGTGAAGATGTTCGTATGCGGGCCTACTGTGTACGACTACGCTCACTTAGGGCATGCGAAGACTTACGTAGCCTTTGACACTATAGTAAAGTACTTGAGGTACAAGGGTTTTGACGTGTTTTACTTGCAGAACATTACTGACATTGATGACAAGATAATACAACGCGCGAACGAACTCGGAGAAGATCCCATAGAATACGCTGACCGTTTCTACAAGGAGTACTTGAAGGACATGCAGTCCTTGAACGTTGACAGCATGAACGAGTACGCTAAGACAACTGACTACGTTGACGAAGTCATAAAACAAATACAAGGACTGATTGAGAAAGGATATGCTTACGAGTCCGGAGGCAACGTTTATTACTCTATTTCAAGGTTCGAGGAATACGGAAAGCTCTCTCACAAAACTCCTGACGAAGCAGTAGCAGTAAGCCGTATTGACGAAGACCCTTACAAGAGAGAACCTTTCGACTTCGTGATTTGGAAGAAGTCAAAGCCAGGAGAACCCAAATGGGAGTCGCCTTGGGGAGAAGGAAGGCCAGGGTGGCACATCGAAGACACTGCCATCAGCATCAGCCACTTCGGACCCCAGTACGACTTGCACGGAGGAGGAGAAGACCTCATATTCCCGCATCACGAAGCTGAAATAGCAATAGCAGAAGCACTCACTGGCAAGAAGCCGTTCGTAAAGTACTGGCTTCACGCTGCTTTCCTGAAGATAGAAGGAAGCAAGATGAGCAAGTCTTTGAAAAACTTCATGACCATCAGACAAGCAGTGGAGAAATACGGCGGTGAAGTCATTCGTTTCTTCTTCTCACAAAGCCCTTATTACAGGCCCATTGACTTCTCGGAAGAAAACCTCACAGAAGCAAAGAAAGAACTTGAGAAAATCCACAACATGCTTGACAACTTGTGGTTCTTGCTTGACAAGACAGGAGAAGAAGGAGTAGAAGTGAACGTAGAAGAGTACAAGAGAGAATTCGAAGAAGCAATGGATAACAACTTCAACACTGCAGAAGCCACTGCCGTGTTGTTCTCTCTCATCAAACACGTTAATCGCTTGATCACTGAAAAGAAGAAAATCAAGAAAAAGTCAATCCAAGAAGTCCTGGACTTTCTCAAAACCACTGGCAG
>JAJRYS010000030.1 GCA_024275665.1 archaeon
AGTGCCATAATATTATTAAATGCTGTTTTCTTAAATAAGTTTCTGCAAGTGGTGAAAATGAAGATTCTAACAATTCATTCCGACTTTTTAGAAGTAGAACCTATTGAAAAAGCGTTTAAACAAGCAGAAGAAATAGAAAAATAAAAGAAGAGAATAGAAGACTGTTTAGTAGTGTTTACTGCTGTTGACAAAGGAGATGATGAAAGAACAATCCCTAACGTTGTTTTTGAAATAAGAAAAGTGTGTTCTCAGGTAAAAGCAAGAAAAGTAGTAATATATCCTTTCGTTCACTTGACTACTACTCCTTCTGATCCTAAAACAGCGCTTGAACTTCTTAAGAAAATAGAAGAAGCCCTTTCAGGAGAGTTTGAAGTTTACAGAGCTCCTTTTGGATGGTATAAGAAGTTCGTGATAAGCTGTAAGGGTCATCCGTTAGCAGAGTTATCAAGGACTATAACAGGATCTGAGAAAAAGGAGAAGCATAAGACTGATAAAAAGTTCTTTGTCATGACTCCTGAAGGAGAATTGATAAAAGCAGAAGACTATAAACCAAAGTCTAAAACTTTCAAAAGAGTTCTTGACAAAGAAGCATTTGGAAAAGCTTTGGAAGAGAAAAAACAACAACCGCGCTACGCTTCTTACTGTAAGAAGCTTGGCATTGAATGGGAGCCAATGTCTGACTTTGGGCATATGCGTTACGGACCGAAAGGAGCCCTCGTGTTTGACTTGTTGTCAGAGTATGCTTTGCACGTTTCCAAGTCTCTTGGCATTCCAGTTTACAGCGTGAAAGGAACTAACATGTTCAACTTGAATGAAAAATCGGTAAGAGAACATGCTGAGTTATTCGGAGACAGGTTGTACAAGCTTGAAGTTGATGGAAAACCATTCATATTAAGGTATGCTGCTTGCCACCAGCAATTCGCAATGATAAGGGATTGGGTGGTGAGTTACAAGCACTTGCCTTTCGCTGCTTTTGAAGTGGCAGATTCTTACAGGCTTGAACAGTCAGGAGAACTCATGCTTTGCTTCAGGCTGAGGAAGTTCTTCATGCCTGACACTCACGTGTTCTGCGCAGATGAAGAGCAAGCAAGACAGTGGTTTTTGAAAGTTGATGAAGTGATAACAAGAGAAGCTAATAGTATTGGAAGAGATTATGAGCTACTTGTGAATGCCTCTTCTGAAAAAGCATTAGAAGAAAACAAAGAAGTTTTGAAGAAGTTATTATCAAAGCATGGGAAACCAGCATTGATATGCGTTTACTCTGGAGGAGCTAACTATTACTGGACTGTTAACGTAGAGTACTTGATAATAGACTCTTTGAACAGGCCGAGAGAAATAGGAACAGTGCAAATAGACGTTGGGAACGCAGAGCGTTTCGGCATTACTTATACTGACAAAGAAGGTTCAAAAAAACACCCCGTAATACTGCATACTGCCTTCATTGGCAGTATTGAAAGGTATTTGTATGCTTTGCTTGACAATGCAGCCATGATGGAAAAACAAGGAAAGCCACCAATGCTGCCAGTGTGGCTTGCTCCGATACAAGCACGCATTATCCCAGTGTCAGAAGAATACTTGAAGCATGCTGAGGAGTTGTTAAAAGAAATGAAAGGAGTGCGTGTTGACGTTGATGATACTAACGAAACTATTTCGAAGAAGATTAGAAACGCTGAGAAGGAATGGATTCCGTTCATAATCGTGATAGGAGAGAAAGAAGTGAAAGAGAAGACATTAACTGTTAGGATTAGGGGCAAAGGGCAGGAGAAAATGACTTTAGAGGAGTTGCTTGCAAGGATAAGGATAGAAACAGAAGGAAAACCATTCAAACCTTTGCCTGTTCCTGATCATGTTTCAAAAACCCCTGTTTTCTGAAACTAAACTTATTTAAATAAATCCGTCTTTTACAATACTCATGGCATACATTGACGAGCTTCTGAAAGAAACAAAACAAGAGAAACCAAGAGAAAAAGAAGAAGAGAAAGCAGTAAAGAAAGTTGAAAAAATTGTTGAAAAAAAGCTTATTGATTCTTATGGCAGTGTTAAGATTTTCAAAGTGAAAAACGAGCCTCTTTTAACCTATGAAGTGCCAGTAGTAAAACCAAAAGGACCTGAAAAAGAAATAATCACGTTAATAAAAGAGGCAGCCACAAGACTCATTACAATATCCCCTGAAGAAATAAGAAACCCTGAAATGAGGAAGAAAATCTACTTCTCAAGAGTAAAGGAAATAATACAAGAATCTCCTGAACTTGGAGTGCCTAAGACAAAAATAGACTTCTATGCTGACATAGTAGTAAAAGAAATGATAGGATACGGCCTTCTTGACGACCTTACCAAGGACGACTTGCTTGAAGAAATCATGGTAATAGGTCCTGAAAAACCAGTATATGTGTTTCACAGAAAGTATGACATGATGAAAACAAACATACAATTCGCTACTGATGACGAAATAAAAAACATCATTGACAGGATAGCAATGCAAGTGAACAGAAGAGTAGACTCGCAGAACCCATTGCTTGACGCTCGCTTGCCTGATGGTTCAAGAGTGAATGCTACTATAAAACCAATATCACTTGGAGGATCAACAATTACTATTAGGAAGTTCAGAGAAGATCCTTTCAACGTAATAGACTTGATAAAATACAATACTCTTGACAGCGAAGTAGCAGCGTTCTTATCACTCGCTGTTGATGGCTTGGGAGCAAAACCTGCCAACATCTTAATATCAGGAGGAACTGGTTCTGGTAAAACCACTACTCTTAACGTGCTTGCTTCTTTCATACCAGAAAGAGAACGTGTGATAACAATAGAAGATACTGCGGAATTAAAACTCCCAATACAGCACTGGATTCGTTTCGAGACAAGGCCACCTGGACTGGAAGGAACAGGCGAAGTTTCAATGGATGCTCTTGTTAAGAACTCTCTTAGAATGAGGCCTGATAGGATAATAGTAGGGGAAATCAGAAGCGCTGAAGCTTTCACCATGTTCACTGCCATGAACACTGGCCATGATGGCAGTCTTGGAACAGTGCACTCCAATTCTGCTGAGGAAACGCTCATAAGATTAATGAGTCCCCCTATGAGCGTTCCTCCAGTAATGATAAATGCTCTTGACCTGATAATAGTGCAGAAGAGAATTCATGACAGACGCAAGGGAACCATTAGGAGGATTACTGAAATAGCAGAAGTAACAGGCGTGCTTGGTGAAAAGCCAGAAATACAAGTAATATACCAATGGAACCCAGTGCTTGATGAAATAAAACCGACAAACGTTCCTTCCAAATACAAACAAGAATTATTAAACTTCACTGGATTATCAATGGATGACTTGAACAAGGAGATAGAAGACAGGAAACAGTTCTTTGAAAAACTCGTGAAGAAGAACGTTACAGGAATGAATGCGTTCATAAAAGAATTGAAAAAATACAGGATGAGTCGCAATGCCAAGGTTTAAGAAGCTGAAGTCCTTGCTTCAGCCGAAAAAAGAAGAAAAAGAGATAAAACTAGAAAGCGCCGGAGAACTAGATGAATCACTTGAGAAGATAGTAGCGAGAATGAAAGAAAAGTACATGAAAGAAGGATTAATAACAACTGAAGAAGCACGCAAAGGAGTAAGGGAAAAACTGTTCGGCAGGAGAAAAATTGAAATAGAAGCATCTCCAAGAGAGTTACTATTATACGACAATGCGTTGATAAGGGCGTTTGGAAAATTATACCTAACACTTGAATCTCCAATGTCAAAGTTCATTGAGTTCTTCAAGAAAAGACAACGAGAGTCACTTAAGTATGACTTGCTTGCTTCTGGTTTCAACTACTCTGTTGATCAATACCTTGCCATAGTATTCTCAGCTACGATGATAACATGGGTTATCTCCACCCTATTGATTTTGTTGTTAATGCTCGCAGGAGGACTTAACCCAGCTATTGCAGTGATAATGATCGCGCTCATTCCAATGATTACCATTTTCATAGGGCTTACGATTCCACGCAGTAAAGCAAACAAGCTTGCTAATCAAATAGAAAAAGAACTGCCATTCGCGTTAAGACACATGAGCATCGAGATAAGAGCAGGAGTGGGGATTTACAAGACAATGGAGTCAATAGCTTCTTCTGGTTACGGGCCGTTAAGCATTGGATTCAAATGGGTGTTAAGTCAGATCGAGAAAGGAGAACCAACAGAAGACGTGTTAGAAGAATGGGCTCAGAGGACACGTTCAGACGCTGTGAAGAGAGTAGTGTCTCACATGGTAAGAGCTCTGAGAACAGGGGGTAATCTTTCAGAGATAATGGTTACAATAGCAGAAGACGTGTCATTTGAGAGAAGAGCCAAGATAGCTGACTTTGCTGAAAAGCTAAACCTCCTTGGATTGTTCTTAATGATGGCAATAATAGTATTGCCAGTAATGATAACGATTCTCACTACTATTGCTTCAGCACCTTCAATTGCTCAGTACTTGAAAATGTTCTCATTCTTCTCAAAAGACTTCCTAATATTCATTTACTTTATAATCTCCCCTGCATTAATGTTCATATTCATGTACTTCATTAAAACTTCTGACCCAGGATGATTGTTTATGAAACTTAAAAAAATGATGGAAAAATATAAGTCAGCAGTGAAGTTCGCTGGCATCAAAATACCTCCAAGAGTATTGTTATCCTTGACTCTCATAGGAGTAGTTGTTGGGTTTGTAATAGGATTACTGTTTGACTTCACTCTAGCCATTCTCTTAGTATTCCTTGCTCTTGACATAGGGCTTGGTCTTCCTTTCTTCCTTGCTGAGAAAAAAGTAGCAGAAATAGAAACAAGACTACCAGACGTCTTGCATCACATTGGAACAACGTTGAAAACAGGAGGAACTATTGAAACAGCTCTCAGGGAAGTTTCACGCATTAACTACGGGCCGATAACTGACGGCACGAGGGAAATGCTCAGGCAGATAAATGAAGGAAAGACTTTTGAAGAAGCTTTTTCAGACTTTGCAGTGAAGTCAAGGTCAGAGCTTTTGAAAAAAGCAGCAATCATAATAATAGCTGCTAAGAAGTCAGGAGGAGCACTTCTTGAAACGCTTACAGCAATGGCAGAGGACTTCAGAGCATTATACCGACTTGATAGGGAGAGGAAGACTAAGACTTTCATGCAGTTCTTGTTCATCCTTACTGCTGGTTGTTTCGTAGCTCCTTTCGTCTTCGGAATAGTGCGTTCAGTTCTAAGCATTCTCGTGCAAGTAGGAGGGGAAACTCTTCCATCTACGATGAGAATGGTGGCAGAGTTTGACACCTTGTTCAAAGCTTATCTAATAGTGGAGTCCACGCTTTCAGTGATAGGAGCAGTGCAAGTGCGTGAAGGAAAACTCTCAAAAGCAGTAGTATACATTCCAATAGGCATAGTAATCAGTTACGTGATTTACATTGTAGTAGCTGCTTCTTTCCTTTCTTTCTTAACTGCTGCAACGTAAGGTTTTTAAAACAGCCTCGTGTTCACTAAGTCATAATATACTTTGTAAGAGGTGGAGAAAGTGAGAAAGGCTCAGGGAAGTTTGGAGTATTTGATTATAATAGCTGCTGTTTTGGCTATTGCTGCTATTGTAGTGTTGTTCATGACAGGAGCTTTCAAAAGCAGCAGTGCTTCTGCGGATGTAGCAGCTTGTAAGCAAGCAGCAAGTGACTGTGCCCAAACATTGGCTACAAGCAACTTGGCAGACTGTTCAACAACTGCTATTTGTTCTTCTTGTGATGACACTGCAATGACATCTACATGTGCTGAATATGCTACAGCAACAGACGCTTGTAATGCAGGGCACCCAGAATGCATTGTAGCAGCATAAGGGTTTTAAACCTTCTTTTTCTTTTATTTTCACCATGTTCTCAGAGTTAGCTCTTATCACAGGAGTCGTTGGTTTTTTCATAGCAAGTTACACTGACATCAAGAAACACGAAGTCTCTGAGAAACTAGTATACTCAATGATAGTGATTGGGATTTTTCTTCATTTATTCGAAAGCATTTCCACTCAGGATTATTCCTTATTCACTCATGCGTTGACAGTTGCTTTCATATGTTTTGCTTTTTCCTTTTTCTTGTACAAGATAGGAGTATGGGCTTCTGGTGACGTGTTCATGTTCACAGCCCTCGGGGCTACGATCCCTTCTTTCAGAACAATAATCTTTTTTCCTTTCTATTCTCTCGCAGTTGCCTTGCTTCTTGTCTTCCCTTTCACAATTGCATATACGATGATAGGGGTGTTCAAGGAGAAAAAACTGAGGAAGGAGTTTTTTGAAAAGTTTCAAAAGAAAGAATTAATAGTAAGTGTAGTAGTGCTCTTTGTCTTCGGCCTTGTCAAGAGTTCTTTCGCAGAAGCGTTGTTAGTTTTCTTGTCAATCGTGATTTTTTCTGTTTTCATCACTAGTTTTAAAATAGCACGTGGTAAAGTGTTTGTAGAAAAGAAGAGGGTATCTGAATTGTTTGAAGGAGACATTCCTGCAAAGACAGTGGTAATAATAAAAGGAAGAGCAAGGTTAGTCAAGCCGAGTCCTCTTAGGCATTATGATGGGCGGGTGTTGGTTGATGCTCTTAATTCTGATGGGCTTACCAAGCAGCAGATAAGGGAGCTGAAAAAGATCGGAGTAAAGCACCTAGAAGTTAAGAAAACAGTTCCATTCGTGCCAATATTCACAGCAGGCATCGTAACTACAATCCTCTTGCAAATGCTTTTAAACGCGTAATTAGTTATAATTTTCATGAAATCACAGACTTCAGTAGAATACCTCATACTGGTAGGGTTGGGGGTAATAATAGCAACAGTTATCTCTCTTCTTGCTTTGAACATCTTCACTACTAAACAAACAATAGTGTCAATGATAGAATCCTACCGTGCAAGAATGCTTGGTGGTTGAATTGAAAGCGCAGGTATCGTTAGAGTACTTAGTGATACTCGCAGTATTAGTCGTTCTCACTGCAGTAGCTACTGCTGTTGCTTTTAACTTCTTTGCAATGAGGGATTCTATTAAGACTCAGATTGCTTTGTACTCTGAGAGGATTAAGGGAATGAAGGTGAGCGTGTGAAAGCACAGGTTACGATAGAGTTTCTAATAATACTAGTAGTAATGATGCTGTTGTTTTCAGCAGTAACAATGGATCTTGTTAAAACGTCTCTTGAAAATTCTTTCCAAATGCAAACTCTTCAAGCAGTTGACTCTGCTAACTCTTCTGTCTTGTCAGCTGTGAAAATAGTAAGTATTCAACCAGCAGGAGCTGTTAAGTCAGTGATGTTGAGGGCCCCGGCAGACTGTAATTACTCAGTCAATACTAAGAGTATTGCATTGCAGTGCAGTGGTTTTTCAAAAAAGTATGATGGAATGAAGTTCGCATAAACAAACAGGCAAGTAATTTATTCCTGTCCTTTGTGCGTTTCTAGTATAATTCCAAGTGGTGAGCAGCGTGCTGTCAGGGTTGAAAAGCAATAAAGCGCAGACTTCATTAGAACTGCTGATGGTCCTGGCAGTAGTAATGCTTTTAGTGCTTGTAGTTATGACTGATTTTTCAAGTCAGTCTTCGAAGACTTTTACAATAGCAGCAGTAAAACAAGCGATAGACTCGGAGCAGTATTACGCATCTATTGACAGTGGAGTGATGTGCAATACTAGCTTAAAAATAGAAGGTAGTAGAGTTTTAGTTAATTCAAATTGTGTTAATGAAAGCATGCTTGTGATAGCTGCTGATAAAGTAGAGTCAAAGTACTGCCAAATGACTCCAAACCATGATTTGAAAATAGACTGCGGGGAAGGATACGAGTTGGTGTTATCATGAAAGGAATAATATCACTTGATGCTTTGATGGCTTTCTTGTTAGTCATTTTCGTAGTGTTCTGGATACAATCACTAACCAGTATGAATATTAACAGTGTTAATAAGTTTGGTAGGAAGGTGCAAGCAAGGCAAGAGGCTATAAGAACAGCTTCTATCATGAACTCTTTTTACGCTACTATTCCAAGCACTAATGATTATGTTAATACAACCCAAGGTCAAGTGGTTTCTTTTGAAAATGCTTCACTGCAGTCATTATTTTCAAAGGAATATGGTAGTAACATTGTAGAAGCAACAGTAGTAGTTAATGATAATATTTATGAAAAAGCATATGCAGTGGCTGTTAAAGAAGTTTATTACTCTAATGGGGAGGCAAGAGAATCATGAAAGCACAATTGTTTTCCCTTGATGCGTTACTAGCGTTGTTGTTCGTAACAATAGCAATTTTACTCGTATCAATACAGTTTGAGCATTATTACCAATCAGCTAATGATTTGCAATCAGAAGAAATCCAGTTGCTTGCAAGTGATTACTCACAGATAGCAGTAAAGAGGATACTAGCAGTCTCAGAACCTAATGTTGTTTCAGAAGCAAAAATGAATGACCTGAAAACATTCCTTGACAACAACCTCCCTGCTGATTATTCTTACGAGGCTTCTTTGTTAAGTACGAGTATAAACAGAAGTTCATGCAATAGTAAAAATTTCATAAGCATTGAGAACAGAAGCGTGGTAGACTCTAACACGCTTACACAAGCATGGTTTGTTCTGAAGGTGTGTTCATGAAAAAAGCAGTGTTCATTTCAATAGACGCGATGCTTGCTTTGTTCGTAGCAGTATTGCTAGTTGCTTCTCTCAGTGTCTTACAGAGACAGGATCACAATGATTTGGAGTTGTATAGGGCTGCTAGGGATTATTACGAAGTTAAGAGGATTGACGCTAACGCAGTGTTGCCTCAAGGAGTGGAGCAGGGGGCTTATTGTGATTCAAAACAAGACGTGGTTATTGAAAGAGCTTTCGAGTATGATAAATCCTCTAACTCATTACAAGAAGTAATAATAAAGGTGTGTTACTCATGAGGAAAGCGTTTGTAATAACAGGAGTATTATTCGCGTTTGCATTAGTGTTAGTAGTGCTTGCTAACTATGTTACAGTTGCTGATAACAATTCGCCTGTTTATGAGTCAATGCTTGTTGACAAAACTTTCAACAGATATGTTGATGTTATGAGAATAACTGATGACATTGTTAATGATTCTGTTGATGACGCCGGCAATTGTGCTGATGCAGTGGTTTTGCTCCAGCAAAGACTTGATGCTGTTTTGAATAGTCAGCAATTATCATCTGATGGGGTGAAGACAACTCCAGTAATAAATATTACCGATCGATGCAGTACGGATAATGAAATTGACGTGAATGTGTCTATTTCTTTCGACTCTGAAATGATGCATAAAGAAGCAGAATATTCTAAGACTATTTCGTTCTCTTAACCTTGTTTAAACTGGTTTAAACTAAGAATTTTTTGGAAATTTTTTTCAACAAGAATAATCGAATAAACACTCATGCAGGATAAACTAATGTTGCTTAGTTTATTTTTCTCAATAATTGGAATAGTAATGTGCTGGGCGTTCCAACCACCTGTTGAGTTCAGGGTTCTGAGTGTTTCAGAGTTGAAGGAGAATTGTTTTGGAAGCGTGCATTTTACTGCTGTTGTTTCACGAGTTTTCACATCAAGCAAAGGAAATGAAATAGCAATCCTAAAGGAAAATGCTTCAACAGTTTTACTGCTTTCTAATGATTACGATTTACAGCAAGGAGAAGCAGTAATGATAGAAGGCAGAGCCAGTGAGTATCATGATTCTTGCTGGGTGTTTCCTGAAAAGGTAGAAAAATCATGGATGCTGTGATAGGAGTAGCAATAGGAGTAATCACTGGGTTACTTCCAGGTTTTCACATTAACAACATCATTCAATCTGGTTTTTTTAATTCTCCTGATCTGATTATCCCTTCTTCTATTGCTTTTGTGTTCTCAAGCTTCGTTCCAATGCTTTTGCTTGGAGTTCCCTCATCTGAAAATACAGTAATCCTGTTGCCAACTCATTCCATGGTTAAGAAGGGAAAAGCATTCACTGCTGCTGTCATCAGTTTTTACTCTTCTTTTATATCCATTCTTCTCTCGTTCCCTTTGCTCTTATTTATGCTGTTATTCAAACAAGTTTTTCTTTTGATAATGAAGGCGATCCCACTGGTCTTGTTATTAGTTCTTGCAAAGCTCTTCTTATCATCTAAGAAAACATTGCTAATAGCTTTACTTTCATCCTTGTTAGGGTTTATTACCTACAAACAAGAAACCCTCCTCCCATTATTGTCAGGATTTTTCGCATTGAGTTCTATTCTGCTTTCTGAAAAAAGTAAAGCACTTCAAAGCTATTTTTTCAGAATTAAAAACCACGGAGAAATTGTCAGGTCTGCTTTTGCAGGATCTTTTCTAGGAATGTTTTTCTCACTCATTCCAGCAGTCTCCTCTTCCATAACAGCAAGCATTGGCAGAGTATTAGGGGAGATGAGTGACGAGGAGTTTGTCGCTTTTTCAAGCTCTGTGAACATGACTTACATGATTTTTTCCTTTTATGCTTTTTTGCTTTTTGGGAAAATGAGAAGTGGTTCTGCAGTTGCTCTCTCAGCATTGAATAATTCAAGTTTGCTTTACTCTGCTTCACTTGTGCTTTTTTCAGCTTCATTAACGTTATTCATAATGCTTTTTGTCACACGAGCGCTGCTTCCGCTTTATTCAAAAATAAATAAACATGCGCTGGTATTTTCTTCTCTTGCTCTTATTACTGCAAGCGTTTTTTTCTTCACAGGGCCTTATGGGTTGTTAGTGTTGCTAGCATCCACTGCTATTGGTATTACTGCGATTAAGCTCAGGGTTCCGCGGATTACTTGCATGACTGCGTTGATTCTACCAACCTTAGTTCTTTTAACCAGTTAATGACTTATTACTTAACATGAAAATCAAGACAGCTTTGTTAGGTGAAATTTTCGAACTATGCAAACAGGCGTTTCCAAGAGAAGTAGGAGGGTTATTACTGAACAACCCGGTTGATGACTTCGTATTACTGCCCGGGAAGTTTAACAGGACGAGCATAAACGTGTTTACTAACAGTGTTCCATTGTATCCCAACCTTCAAGGGACTTTTCACTCTCATCCCTCTGCTTCTAACAATCCTTCAGGAGCTGACTTGGACTTCTTCAGAAGGTTTGGCAAGTGGCATTTGATCATTGCTTATCCCTACGATTTAAATTCAGTAGCTGTTTACAATGCAAGAGGAGAAAGGCTCAAGTTGGAGGTAGTTGATTGAAAACTCTCTTAATAATAATTGACGGAGCAGCTGGAAAACCCCCTGGAACTGCTTTGCAGAAAGCGAACACTCTTACTTTGGATGGCCTTGTGAGAAAATCAAGAACAGGGTTAATGCAAGTGCTTCCTGGAATCCCTCCAGAGTCGGACGAAGCAGTCTTGTCAATCCTTGGAAACAAGCTTGAAAAGTACTACGGAAGAGGGGTTTTCGAGGCAGTGGGAGATGGTTTCAAGTTCAAAGACGGAATGCTTGCTCTCAGATGCAACTTCGCAACAGCAGACAATACTGGAGAAAAATTGATTGATAGGAGAGTGGCGCGTTCTCTTTCTTCGAAAGAAGCAAAACAACTAGAAGAGGAGATAAATGAGAAAGTAAGGTTAACAGGAGCTAATTTTGTTTTCAAAGCAACAGTGCAGCACAGAGCATACCTTGTCATAAAAAAGAAAAAAGGAAAATTGTCTAATAAGATAACAAATACTGACCCTGCTTATGCAGTTGATGAAAAAGGATTTTCTCACGCATTGAAAAAGTATTCCATGAAAGTATTGAAAGCAAAGCCTATTAACAAGCAGGCTGTTGAATCAGCTCGCTTGGTGAACGAGTTCGTGGAGAAAGCCTTCAAAGTGTTGAACGAGTCAAAAGTTAATGAAAAAAGAAAGAAGAAAGGCTTGCTTCCTGCTAACATGTTACTTCTTAGAGGAGCTGCTAATAAACTACCAAGGCTAGTGAATTTAAGCAAGAAGTATGGTAAGAAGTTCGCGATAATGGCAGACATGCCAATGGAAGAAGGAATAGCAAAACTCTCAGGCATGAAAGTAGTTAAACTGCCTGCTTCCACCCCTTACGGCTCTGCCAAAGACTACAAGCAAAGAGCCAAGATAGTCGTTGATTCTTTGAAAAAGTTCGACTTCATTTACATTCACTTGAAAGGACCTGACCTGTACGCTCATGACCTTGACTGCGAGGGAAAGAAGGAAAGCATAGAACTCGTTGACAAAGCATTCCTAAAACCATTACTGAAGAATGTTAACTTGTCCAAAACAGTCATAGCAATAACAGCAGACCATGCTACTCCTTGCAAGATAGGAGCGCATACAGCAGATCCTGTTCCAATTTTGGTTTACTCCCCAAAGATAAGGTCTGACGGAATTGTAAAGTTTTCTGAAAAGCAATGCGTAAAAGGAAGCATTAAAATAACTGCGAGGCAGTTAATGCCAATGCTCATGCGTTTAAGCAAGTGAATAATAATATTCTCCTTTTTTCTTCTGCTCTTCATCCATTTGAGAACCTGGCTTGTTCATCCTAGGCCTTCCAGTCTCATGATCACGTCTGAAAGTAATATTCATCCTTTTCAGGAACTCGTTCATGCCGTCACGCATGCTCAAAGGTCTCCCAACTCTCCCTTCTTTCCCAGGAACTCCTTCAAACACTATTATCCTATTAGCAATTAAATCCTGGAACACCAAGTCATGGTCAACGCATAAAGTCGTGACTTCTTTTTTCTCAATCACTCTCTTAACCAACCGTGACAAGGAGAATCTTTGCTCGATGTCAAGGAAAGCACTTGGCTCGTCCAATAAGAGTATTTCAGAGTCTTTGCTTACAGCGATTGCAATAGCAAGCCTTTGAGCTTCTCCTCCTGACAGCTTGTTCACTTTCTTCTCATAAAGGTCTCCAACTATTCTCTTGACTTCTGAGTTGAAGAAGCTGAAGTTAATGTCTTGTTTTTCGATAAACTCCCTCACAGTGCAGTCTTCGTTGAATTCAATGTACTGCGGCTTGTAAGAAACTTTCTCTCTTAATTCAATGCTTCCTTTTGTTGGTTTTTCAACCCCTGCAAGTACTTTCACGAAAGTAGTCTTACCAATAGCATTAGGTCCAAGAATTCCTACTACCTCTCCTCTAACTAGTTCTCCTCCTTCAGCCACTAATCTGAAGTCATCATACTGTTTTTCAAAACCATTGTACTTCAACTTTTCTTTGTTCTCCCATTCCTCTGAAGGAGGTTTTACCTCAAACCTTATGGAATAATCACGAATGCGTACGTTCTCGTTCTTCAAAAACCCGTTCAAGAACTCGTTAATGCCCATCCTGGCTGCTTTCAGAGAACTTACTACTCCGAAAGCTCCTGGTTCTCCGAACAGCACGTGAACATAGTCAGCAAGGTAGTCAAGCACTGCCAAGTCATGCTCTACTACTATCACGCTCTTGTCTTCGCTTAGTTCTTTTATCACTCTTGCCATTACCAGTCTTTGTTTTATGTCAAGATAAGAAGAAGGCTCATCAAAAAAGTAAAACTCAGCGTCTTTGCTCATTGCAGCAGTAACCGCAACGCGTTGCAATTCCCCTCCTGAAATTTCATCAACCATTTTGTTAAGAATATCCCTCACGTTAAGCTTTTCAGCAAAATCCATTGCTTTTCCAGTCTCATCAGTCTTTTCAAGCAATTCTCTTACAGTTCCTTTGAAAACTCTTGGAATACGTGCTACTTCCTGTGGCTTGTAAGAAAGCCTTGCTTCCTTATTAGCTATTCTCTCCAAGTAAGAAAATACTTCGTGTCCTTTGAATTTATCTAATACTTTGTCCCAAGAAGCTTTCCCCTCATAATTACCCAAGTTTGGTATTAAGGTTCCTGACAAAATGTTAAGCAAGGTGGTCTTTCCAATCCCATTACGCCCTACTAATCCAACTACTCCTTTTCTCGGTACTGGAATGTTGTAAATCCTGAAAGAATTCCTACCATACTGATGCAACGGTTCTTCCAACTCGTAAGGAAGGTTCACTATAGTAATAGCATGGGAAGGGCATTTCTTAACGCATATCCCGCAGCCAGTGCAAAGGTCTTCATCAATCACTGCTATCTTCTTTTCCTCGTTGATAGTAATGCACTCAGCACCAGTCCTGTTAATAGGGCAGAAGTTGAAACACTCAAGAGCACAGCGAGAAGGATTGCACTTCTCCTTGTCCACAATGGCTACTCTTTTCTTCTCAGTTTTTTTCATCTAAATCTCCTGGGCTTTTATAACAAAATCAGAAGCAATCCTATTATTATTATCACTAAAGCGAACCAGACTATTCCTCCTGTTATGACTAGCAGTACTAAAGACCACCAGTTCCAATCCAAGTAAAACTGCATCATGCCAGCCAGTATTAATAATCCTACTATTATAGCACTTACTCCGAACTTGTCAAAACGCATTACACCACCCTTGATTTTTTACTCCTGAAAACATTTAAATACTTTGCCCGTGATTTTAAAAACATGCGTAATCAGACAGCATTAGAATACTTGGTAATCATTGCAGCAGTGATAGCAGTTTCTGCCATAGTAGTGTTTTTAGTCACTGGCAGTGCTGGTACTTCACAAAGAAGCGTGTTATACTCCTCTTGCAAGCAGGCAGCAACGCAATGCGCATTGCTACGCAAAACTAATCCTAATGACCCTTGTTTGATATGCGAGCAGAACTGCGTAGACCCACGTAATGGGCAGGAATTAGAATCATGCATTATTACTGCTTGTAAGACTGGCAATGCTTCGCTAATATATGAAGGAGCCAACTTTTCATTCGGAGAATGCTCTGCTGACATTGACTGCGATGATGGAAACGCGTGTACTATTGACTCATGCGTTCCTTTCAACGGAGACGAGTGCAACAAGACATGCACTTACACGCAGATAACTCAATGCATTAACGACGATGGGTGTTGTCCAGCAGGTTGCTCTTATCTTAATGATAATGATTGTGCTGACAATCCTCCTACTTTGACTAATGGAGAGGTGAGTCCTTCTGCAGGGCTCACTATTGACGGCACTAATTCTAATGATCATGATGGAACGTTGTTCACTTTCAGCGTGACTTACACTGACGCTGACAATGAAGCACCTAACTATGTGAGGGTGAACATTGACGGAACAGATTATGACATGACCACGACGTGCACTGACTACTCGAGTGGATGCGTTTACACTTACAGCACGAAGTTCAACGCGCCAAGCGCTTCTCATTCTTATTCTTTCAAAACAGCAAGCGGAGCAAGCCCTGAAATAACATTATCAGGAGGCGCTGTAACTGCTTACGTGTGTGGAAGCGATTCTGATTGTCTTGCTGATACTACTTGCAAGAATTATTATTGTAGTTCTCCTGGAACTTCTACTGCTGCATGCGAATGGGTTGCGCAGAACGAAGGCCAAACATGCAATACAATAGTTTCGAAATCATGCAGTAGTAAGTTGTTGTCTTGTGATACTTATGGGGATCCAAGAGAAATAGTAACTTCTACTGATTATTACACTTGTAAAAATGGTGACTGTCTTTATTCAACAACTTCAACATCATCTTATGACTGCGGTTATAGTTATTACTGCACTAGTTCATACACATGCGCTGCTACTCAATGTATAGCATAGTTAACCTTTTAATAACTGAACGTTGTAAAATTCTTGTTAGGAAGGTGGTTGATTAATGTTTGAAGCAAAACTGACTGATGCTAAAGTGTTCAAGGACTGCGTTGATGCTATTGTCACTCTCATTGATGAAGGAGAATTCTCTGCCACTAAGGAAGGAATCACCCTCAGGGCTATGGATCCTTCGCAGATTGCAATGGTTGACTTCGAGCTTCCCAGGAAGGCTTTTGAGAAATACGAGTTGAAAGGAGATCTGAAGATAGGATTGAATCTTGCTGACTTGTCACGCATTATGAGCAGAGTGCGTGCAGGAGAATCATTGACTTTGAAGCTTGATGACTCTGCTTCAAGACTGCTACTCATTTTCAAAGGCAAGTCCACGAGGAGATTCAACTTGCCTTTAATAGACGTTCCTGCTTCTGCTACTAAAGTTCCTAGCATTGATTTTGATGCTGAAATCAAGATAAGCGGAGGAGTGCTTAAGGAGAGTTTGAAGGATGCTTCTCTCGTGTCTTCTCATGTTACTCTCTTAGCTGATGGCAAAGGCTTTGAGATAAGAGCAAGAGGAGATAAAGAGGCGGTAGTGGAGTTCAGCAAGGATGTTTTGCTTGAGCACACAGTGAATAAAGAGGCAAAGGCAATGTTTCCATTAGAATATTTGAATGATTTGCTGAAAGCAGTTGACAGTAATGGCATTGTTGTCTTGAATTTGAAGACTGATGCTCCTTTGAAAGTGGATTACAGGATTGCTGACGCTCGCGTGACTTACTATCTTGCCCCAAGAATAGAAGCGGCGTGAGTATTTTTATTTAAAAGGAGAGTGATAAAGTGACTCATAAAGTAATAGTATATTCAACACCTTCATGCCCTTGGTGTTATAGGGCTAAGCTCTTTCTTAAGCAACATGGGATTCAATTTGAAGATGTTGACGTGTCAGTGGACAGGGAAAGAGCTATGGAAATGGTTGAAAAATCAGGCCAGATGGGAGTGCCTGTCATTGACGTTGACGGCCATATCATTATTGGTTTTAATGAACCCAAGCTAAGGGAATTGCTTGGGATTACTGACTAAGGAGGCGAGTTAGTGCTGTGGATCATTGCAGGAGTTGTGCTGGTAATCCTGCTTTTCGTAGTATTAGTGTACAACTCTTTAGTGGTTTTGCGTAACAGGATTGAAAACGCGTGGGCGCAGATAGACGTGCAGTTGAAGAAAAGGCATGACATGATACCCAACCTTGTTGAAGCTGTCAAGGGTTACATGAAACACGAGAGAGGAGTCTTCACTGAGATTACTAAAGCGAGAACTGCTTTCATGAAGGCAAAAACAGTGGAAGAGAAAGCAAAAGCAGACAACATGCTTGCTGGTGCTTTGAAAACCTTGTTTGCAGTAGCTGAGAACTATCCAAAACTAAGGGCAAGCGAGAATTTCATGCAGTTACAGGAAGAAATTTCTGGAATAGAGTCAAAAATAGCTTACGCAAGGCAGTTTTACAACGACTCAGTGCTTGCTTACAATGCTAAGATCCAGCAATTCCCTTACAACATAATAGCAGGATTGTTTGGTTTCAGGGAAAAACCTTACTTCAAAGCAGAGGCTGTTGAGAGGAAGAACGTGAAAGTAAGGTTCTGAGTGATTAGCATTGTACGAGCAAATAGCTTCTAACAAACGCAAGTCCTTATTCTTTGTTTTGTTATTCTTTGCTTTCTTCTTGTTTCTTGGATGGTTGCTTGGTTACTTGTTTTATGCTCCGGGAATGGGCGTCATCATAGCGTTGTTATTTGCTTTTTTCTACTTCTTGTTGCAGTATTATAAAGGAGACAAGTTCATCTTGTTTGTTTCAAAAGCAAGAAAACCCACGGAAAGAGAAGGAAGGTACTTGCTTAACGTGGTGGAAGGGCTTGCAATCGCAGCAGGGATTCCAAAACCACAAGTGTATGTGATTGATGATGATGCTATTAATGCTTTTGCTACTGGCAGAGACCCAGAGCATGCGAGCATAGTAGTGACTACTGGTGCTTTGAAAAAACTGAACAGGCTTGAGCTTGAAGGAGTAATTGCTCATGAAATGAGCCACATTAAAAATTATGACATCCGCTTGTTGCTGATAATGATTACTCTCGTAGGGTCAGTGATACTGTTAAGTGATATAATGCGCAGGGCTTTCTTGTTCTCTGACAATCGTGATAAGAACACTTACATTCTGTTGGTAGTGCTTGCGTTGTCAATACTTGCTCCGATAATTGCTTATCTGATTCACTTTGCAGTGTCAAGGCAAAGAGAGTTTCTTGCTGATGCAAGCGCTGCTCTTCTCACTCGTTACCCAGAGGGCTTGGCTTCTGCACTGGAGAAAATAAAAAAAGACATAGAAGCTAAGAAGGATACTGTGGTTGATTCTGCTAATCGCTCTACTGCTGCCTTGTTCATCGCAAATCCATTGCCTAAGACAAAGTTGAATAACTTGTTTTCTACTCATCCTCCTTTAGAGGAGAGGATTAAGAGACTGCGTTCAATGTGAGCAAAGTAAAGAATATAAACTAGTTAGCACTATTAAGTTTAGTAGGAGGTGTGGCAATTGAAAGGCTTTATAATTGCCTTGTTATTATCTTTGATAATGTCAACGAGCATGGCGTTCCCAGTAATGGATGTTCAAAATTCAGAAGATGCCAAGGAAGTAACAGAAACGGTTTCTGACATTGGTGAAAAAGTGCATGAAATGACTGGCAAGACTGTTGAAGAGATGAGGGAACAAATAAGAGAATACCATGGTGAAAATGTTTCAGAGATAGCTAAGAAAATGGGAGTAAATGCAAAAGCAATAGTGCTTACTAGAGTGCATGAAATAAGAGAAAGGATAAGAGAGAGAATAATGAATATTACTAACCCTGCTGAGAAGATAAGAGAAAGAATGAAAGAAGCAAGAACTTACAGGTACGAGTATGCTTTTGAAAAGTGGTCTCTTTACATGAACAAGACTATTGAAAAATTAGACGAGCTAGGAGTTAACACTACTGAGCTGTCAAACTTAATAGACGAGTACTATGACAAGTATGAAGAGCTTCAGGAAGCAGAAGAAGAGAAGATGGAAATAGTTTCTGAGCTTAAGGAGATAATCAGAGAATTCAGGGAAACAGCTGAAAGTCTTACAGAAGATTTTAGGACAATAGAGTCAGAAGTAAAACAAGAAATGGAAAACGAGCTTTCAGGCATTAAGGAAGCTACTTGGGAGCACTTGAAAGAAGTCGCATTAAACGTTTTCGACACTAAAGTAGAAGCAGCTGAACACAACCTTGATGTGTTTGAAGCCAATGGTGTTGATGTCACAGAACTTAGGACGATGCTTGATGAAATAAAAGCAATGCGCAGTGACTTGGAAACAGCTTACGACGAGATGAACAGAACTAAGATAATAGAAGTTAATAAGGAAATAAGGGAAAAATGGATTGAGTTCAGAAAAGCTTATGCTGAGGCTGTTGGTTTCGCAGCTCACGAGAAAATAGCAATGAAACTAGAGGAATTTGCTAAGAAAATAGAAGAAAAGGCTCAGAAATGCGGAGAAACAATAAACTTGTCAGAAATAAAGCAGTTAATAGAAGAATTCAAGCAAAACGCTTCAAAAGCACCAGAACTAAGGAAAGCTGTTAACGAGAAAAAGCCTGAAATAATAAGCATCCTAAGATGCAGGATTACGAGGTGATATGAGTGAATAAAATGATAGTAATAGGAGCACTCGTGCTGATAATAGTAGGGATAGGAGTTTACATGATGACACAGCAAACAGCAGGAACTGGGACTGACAAAGCAACAGAAGAAATCAACACGATTGAAGAATCTTTGAATGCTTTTGAATCAGAAGCACTCACAGAGCCTGACTTCTCTCAACTCGTCCCTGAGGAGAATTTCTCCTGAAACCCTCTTCTTTTTTATCCTTTTAATTTCATAAAATAAGGTAATGGACACTGAGCTTGTTTTCTGTGCTAAATACCCTTATTCCTTAAAAGCCAAGGAACTGCTTGAAAGTTTTGACATAAGCAAGGTTACTGAAGAGCAGTTAGAAGAAGCTGTTGAAAGAATAAACAATGCTCTTAGGGGAGTGAATGCTTCTGATTTTAATAAAATAACAAGCTTTTCAGAAACAAGGCTTAAGAATGCAGTTGTTTCCTTTCCTCTTGCAAAGCTCATAGCAGCTTGTTCCAACGAGTTCATAATTATGAGGAAGCTTGCTGAAGCAGAAGCTTACAAAACTTATTACTTCCTGCAAGCTGATTTCATAAACTCTGACAGCACTGTTTCTGATGAAAAAAAGTTTATGGAAGTGGTGAACAGGTTTTTCAAAGTTACTAGGAAAGGAAACAGGTTTGGGATGCGTTTCCAGGACTTCTTGAACAACAAGCCTGATGACAAGAACTTTAAGCTTGTAATGCAAGAGATTAATAATGGAGTAGTATGGGTTGACGCGCGTAGTCTTGCGAAAATAGTATCAGAAGCAGTTAAGAACAGCGTGTTATCATTCAAAAAACCAAGACAAGTTCCTGAGAAAATAATAAAAGCAGTTGAAAGGATAGAAGCAGTGAAACCAGTTTTGGAAGCAGATTTTGGTAGTGTTGAAGAGCAATTCTTCCCTCCTTGCATAAAATCCATAATCTCAGAATTGCTGTCAGGAGTCAAAGTCTCGCATTACCCGCGCTTTGTGCTTGCTACTTTTTTCGCTAACATTGGAATGTCAGTTGACAAGGCAGTGGAGTATTTTAGAAATCAGCCAAACTTTAGTGAGAGGAAGACCAAATACTACTTGGAACACGCTCTTGGTAAAAAAGGAGGCACTAAGTACTCAGTTCCTTCTTGTTCAAAAATGGAGTCTTATGGCTTGTGCAAGAAGGACAACACTTGCAGGTGGAAGCATCCAATTAGTTATTATAAAAACATGAAGAGGAATGCTTATGGATGAGAAGGTTAAGCAGTTCGTGAAAAACGCTTTCAGAAAGTATTATGAAGAAAAAGGAGTACAAGCTCCTCCTGATTTTGACAAAAGAGAATACGGGTTTGGTGATGATAATAAAATAGATTACAGGCACGTGGCATTCAAAACAGAGGCAGAGCTTAAGAGGTTCTTTGTTGAAAAAGCGCCTTTGTATGCTAGTTTTTCAGCAGCTTATTATGAGTTCCCAGACGCTCGTCCGATGCTGAGAAAGCAGTTCAAAGGAGCTGACTTGATATTTGAGTTTGATGTTGACCCAGAAGAAGGAAAGTTGATGTCCCATGCCTCGATTGAGAAAGCAAAACAAGACACGTTTAAGTTGCTTGACTTTCTTGAGAAAGATTTTGGGATTAATGAAGAGGATGTTAGAGTTTCTTTCAGTGGCAATAGGGGTTTTCATATTTACGTATTAAGCGAAGGAGTGAGAATGCTGAACGCTGAAGCACGCAGGGAAATAGTAGAGTATGTGAAGGGAGAGGGTCTTGATATTAAGAAAATGCTCAGCCTGCATCCTACTCTTGATTCTTATGGGTGGAAAGGAAGGTTTGCAAAAGCAGCTTTGGAATACTCTCTTTCCTCAAGCCTTAAAGCATTTGCTGACAAGGAATTAGTAAGAGAAAAAATAAGCAAAGGGGAGTATAATTTTTTCAAAGGCTATTTAACCAGGTGGGATTTTGTTTTGAAAAAACAAAAAGTGTCTTTTTCGGTTGACATTGATCAAATGGTTACTCTTGACATCCACAAATTGATTCGCATGCCTTCAACTATCCACGGGGGTTCTTCCTTGTTATGCCAATGGGTTGAAAACCTTGATTCTTATGATCCTTTCAGACAAGCAATAGTAATGCATAATTATCCAGTAAGAGTAAAAATGGTGACTGATGTAAAAGAATTCGAGCTTAATGACCTTACTTTCGGCCCTTTCAAGAAGAATGAAGAAAAAAGCCTTCCTGAGTACGTTGCAATGCTGTTAATATGTAAGAAGGTTGCTCTACCTCAAGTTTAAAAATGTTAAAAGGGCTAATGAATTATGATGGATTACGAAGAACTGCGTAAGTACCAGAGGATGGAGAGGAATTCTCCTGCGCTGGCTGATATCAGTAGTGATTTTTATGAAAAACTAGCAGAGTTAATTAAGAATAAAATGAGAGAGTATGAGGAAACCAATTCTGCAACAGCGTTAAGAGAGCTTGAAAATATTAAAAAAATAGCTCTTGATTTGTTTGAGAGGAGAGAGCAGAAGATTTTGTTGAAAGCTCTTCATGACGTGAGAATAGGGGGGTTCTCAGACTCAGAACTCCCTGTTTTTGAAAAAGAATTATTTAGGCAAATTGTTGAAACCCTTGACAAAAAAAGAAAAGAGTTTGACTCCTTGCTAAGAGGAGAAGTCTTGATGAGGGAAGAGGAGAAGATAGTAGAGGAGAAAATAAAAGGGATTGAAAAATTAGTATTAGTAAGAGTGCTTAAGAATATTCCAAAATTTGTTGGTTCTGGAATGCAGGAGCTTGGTCCTTTTGAAGAGAATGAAATAGTGAAACTGCCTGAAGAGGATGCTTTAATGCTTGCTGATAAGAAATTTGTGGAAATTATCTAATCAGTTTTTCTTTACGGTTGCTTGTTTTTTACTGTCAGGCAGTATCCTCTCATGCTTGTAACCGCACGCACTGCATTCAAGGATTAATACTGTTTTCTTGCTTTGTTTCACAGGCTTTGCTTTTGCTCCTACTTTAGAAGTGTAACCTTTAGTCTTTTCAAGGAACTTCTTCTGTCCAAAGGACATTGTCCTTCTCTTTCCTTTCTTAGCAGTCTTAACTTTGTGCGTAGTGTGCTTCTTGCATTTCCTGCAGTATGCTTTCATCTCTTTTGGAACTTCCATGAATTCTTCCTCCGTTAGAAAACGTTTTTATTCTTAGACCGTTAGTTTTATTTACAACCCCCTTTATAATTATTTATCTCCTTTTCTGGTTTTAAAAAGAGGTGTTTTTTAATGAGGACAGTTGAAGGACCTAAGTCAAAGTTTTTAAAAGTAAAATGCCCTGACTGTGGCACTGAACAAGTAGTATTCAGTAATATGGCTCACAAGACTTACTGCCTCGTATGCGGCAAGCTCTTAGCAAAGCCAACAGGCGGAAAAGCTGATGTTTTATCAACTGAAATGAAGGTGTTAAGCTGATTAAGAAAGAATGGCCTGACAAAGGCGAGACAGTAGTAGTGAAAGTGAAGAGAATAATGCCTTACGGCGTGATTGTCGAGCTTTTAGAATACCCTGGGAAAGAAGCATTCGTTCACATTTCCAAAGTGTCTTCTTCATGGGTTAAGAACATTAGGAGCTTCTTGTCAGAAGGTCAGGTAAGAGCAGGGAAAGTAAAAAACGTGGATCCTTTAAAAGAAACCATAGACGTATCGCTCAGGGACGTGTCAAAGCAACAGGAAAAAAGAAAACTTGGAGAATGGAAGAGTGAGAAAAAAGCAGACAAACTGTTTGAAAAAATATGCAAGGACCTTGGGGAAGACTTTAACAAAGCGTATGATTCAATAGCAACCAAACTAATAGACGAGTTTGGAACTCTTTTCACTGCTTTTGAGTCAGCCAGTTCTTATGGAGAAAAAGCACTTGAAAGCGTTAAAATACCAGCCAAGTGGAAGAAAGCAATCCTTGAAACAGCAAAAAAAGCAATAAAACCACAAAAAGTAAACATTCATGGAATAATGCGCATTGTTTCTTTCAATCCTGAAGGAGTGGAGGAAATAAGAAAAACACTTCTCAAAGTTGCTAAAATGCAAGGAGTAAGCATAGAATACGTGTCTGCTCCGAAGTACAGGATAAGAGTGGAAGCAGTTGATTATCCTACTGCTGAAGAACAGTTGAAAAAAGCACTTGAGAAGATTGA
>JAJRYS010000031.1 GCA_024275665.1 archaeon
CATGGGCATGCTATAATGAGTACTGTTATTAGAATTGTCAATGCGAATACGAAGGACATGCCTGCCAGTAACCAGAAGAAGAAAGAGAGGACAGCAATGAGGATAACTATTGGGACGAAGTATTGCGCGACTTTGTCAGCTAGTAATTGGATGGGTGCTTTGGATGCTTGTGCTTCTTCTACTATTCTTATTATCTGTGATAAGACTGTCCCCTCTCCTACCGCGGTTGCTTTGAACTTAAGCATGCCTGTTTTGTTAATAGTTGCTCCTGTTACTTTGTCTCCCTTTTTTTTCGTAACTGGCATACTTTCCCCTGTTATTACTTTCTCATCAACTACTGATGTTCCTTCTATTACTACTCCGTCAACTGGTATTTTTTCCCCTGGCTTGACGATTACTATGTCTCCTATTTTTACTTCTTCTATTGGGATGTTTATTTCTTTTCCTTTTCTTATTACTCTCGCGGTTTTTGCTTGTAGTCCCATTAGTTTTCTGAGAGCTTCAGAGGTTTTTCCTTTGGTTACTGCTTCCAAATATTTTCCTAAAAGTATGAATACGAGGATGAATGCTGCTATTTCATAGTACAGGTTTTCTAAGCCATAACCTTGCACTCCTAACCAAATGGCAAATGAAATGAACAAGGAGTAAATGAAAGCAGCTGAAGTTCCTAGGAATATCAAAGAATCCATGTTAGGAGTTAGTTTTATCAGGCTTTTGATTCCTGAGACATAGAGTTTGAATGCTACTATTATAATTGGACTTGTTAATATGAGTTGGATTAGTGCTTGGAACGAAGCGTTCTCAATTAATGGAACTGGCAGTCCTACCATCCATCCCATTGAGAAGTAAAGGAGAGGAATGCCGAAAACCAGTGCTATAATGAATCTTTTTCTAAAGTCTTTTATTTCTTCTTCTCTTGCTTCCTTTTCTTTGTCTGTAGTTGTTTTTTCCTCTATGCTGTATCCTAGGCTTGCTACTATTTTTTTAATGTCTCCAACGCTGATAAGGTTTTGGTCATACTCTATGTTCATTTTCTCAGAAGCAAAATTAACATTTACTCTTATTATTCCTTTCATTGGTTTTAATGTTTTTTCTATGTTTACTGCGCAGGAAGCGCAGTGCATTCCTCTTATTGTGAAGGACTTTTTTTTCATAAGCATCGTCTTTTCTTCTCATTCTTAGCCAATTTTTTAATTTAATAGTTACTCTTTGCAGCAATCTATTATTTTTTTAACTATTTCAATTATTTTTTCCTTGTGATTGTTTGCGTTGGTTTTCATGACTTCATGGTCATTCATGATGGTAGAGTTGATCTCCCAGAACAAAGAATATAGGTAGAAAGCGTCGTAAAATTTTTCGTGGGCTTTTTCTTCTTTTTTCTCAGCGAGAAGTTTGTTCCCGACTTCTATGAGTCTCATTGCTGTTGCTAGTAAGTGCTTGCTTATACACCAAACTTCTCCTTCTGGTTCTTTCACTATTTCTATCAACAACTTCTTCCTTATCTCACGTATTGACGTTAAGAGTTTGAAGTATTTCTTTTTGTTTGTTTTCATTCCTGAGAAGTATAAGTGTTCTTCTATTGAAATGAGATTCATTATCGCAATGCTCAGGTCTTCGTCTAACAATAGGTCTCCTGTTTTCCTTAATTCATTCACTGCTGTCATTAGTTCTTCAATGTTTTTCTTTTTCATTTTCTCACCTGTGTTTTTCATACTGACAGAATGTATAATGTGAAGAAAATTAATGAAGAGATTGTTATGAGTATTGTTTGAAAAGGGATTATTGCTTTGCCTTTCTTCTCTTTTATCATATTACTTATCATGAAAGAAGAGTAGGTTATGACTGTTCCTGCTATGATTCCAAGTACTAATTTGTCTATTCCAAATAATCGCGGGTATTGTTTCCCAACTAATCCTATTGAATGGAAAGCGCTTATTGTAAGGATTAATTAGAGCGCGCTTATGGTGAAGTGCTGGAATTTGAATCTTTTTCTTATAATCTTACTGAACCACAATGCAGTGCTTGTTATGAATGCTCCTACCCATGCTCCTGTAGCTAAGTCGCTGACTCCGTAGAACCTTGCTACTGCCACTCCTACGCCTACTGCTGTAGTACATAAAGGACAATGTGCGTAAGCAGTTGGAATACTTGCAAGTAATACCATACTAATTCCAACTAGTAAGAATATTTTCCTAGTTTTTCTCATTCAAACACCTTGTTAGTTTAATGACAACATTCTTTGTGCCCTTGCTTCAACTTTCGCTCGTATTCCATCAGACATCCTTCTGAACAAAACCACTCTTTGTGTTTTGTTATTCCTTTGCCTTTGGTTTCTGGCATTCCACAGGCAGGACACTTTCGTTTGAAAACAGAAAACATGCTTTGCTCACCTCCTATACTACCATGAATTCAGCAGTGGTTCCATTTGTAATACTGTACACTGTGAATTGTTCTTTTTTCAACCCAGGCATTCCAGGAGAACCTTCAGGCATTCCAGGAAGGATTATCCCATCTATTCTTGGTTTTTCTTCAAGGAGTTTTTTTACTGCCTCGAATGGAACGTGTCCCTCAATGAAATACCCGCCAACTATTACAGTGTGGCATGTTTGCATTTCTCTTGGTATTAAGTGTTTTTCTTTTACTGAAGTAAGGTCTTCCAAGTTGACTTCTTTTACTTTGAACCCAAGTTTTCTCATGTCGTTTGCATAGTTTTCACAGCACCCGCAGGTAAGGGTTTTGTATATGACCGCTTCTGTGTTGAAAGCAGGGCTTGTTGGGAGTACTTGATCAGGTTTGCTGAATAAGAACCACCCTATTGTTCCTACGACTGCTATTAATGCTGACGCAAGCATGATTTTTTTAATCATTTTTAACATCCCCCCACCATGTTTGGTAATGCTGAAAGTATGCTTTGATCTATTTCCCCTGAGTTTATCCTGCGTTGGATTTCTTCTTTGAGTGTTGGTTCTGGGAAGAAGAGGATGTGCCATTTTCTTATTTCGTTTAGTATTTGGGTGTTTGAGTAGTTAGTGTTTTTTATCAACCATTTTGTCAGTCCTTGTAATGCTATGTTGTGCGAGCAGCCGCAGTTTTGCGCAAGCTTCGTAGCACCACAACAGTAACCGCATGCTGTGCCGTTGGTGTTTGCTATCGTGTCGTATCTTTGCTGTTCTCCTGAACTAAGTGAGATAGTAGAGAAAGTTGTTAGTTTTTTCAGACTTTCTTCGACTTTGTCGTAACTAACTCCTGCTTTCGCACCGTAGTCAGGCGTGCCTGTTGGGGTTATTTCTTTTATGATTTGCTGCATTGCAGTAACTGGTGCAGTATTGTAATCAGGTTTCGTTGTTCCTTCTTGTGATCTTAATTTTTCCATTTCTGAGGAAAGTTTTGATATTTGAAAGCTTTGTAGTATTGATAATACTAATAAGATGATTAGTATTCCTATTACTGCGTAATGGGGTTTGTTTTGTATTCTTAGTATTATTCCTTTTGTCTTGTTTTTTTCCTTCATTTTCTCCCTCCTCTTAGCATTCATGGGAGAGAGTTTGGCTGAAACACTTTTTAAGAATAAGTATGAAACTAGTTTCACTAATTGTTTCAATTAATTTTACTAGCTCAGAAGAACTAGATTTGTCATCCCTCTTCTTTTTCTTTCTATTAACCCTTTGTTTTCTAATCTATCTAATATTCTGCTTATTTTTATTTTTGAAAAACCAGTTTTTTCTACTATCTCACTTTGGAACATTGCTCCTTTATTTTCTTTGATTAGTTTGTATACTTCTCTCTCATCTTCTTTTAATTTTGATATTTTCTCTTCTATCTTTTTTTCTTTTTCTGCTAATTCTTCTTTGTATTTTTTGTTGATAAAGATTAGAAACAATCCTATTCCTGTTAGAATAATTGAAAGACTGAACCCAACATAGCTTTGGAGAGGGATGCTAGTGTGTGGACAAGTGTTTTCCATTTCAGGTCCGCAGGTTTGCTCGCATTTAAGGTCAGCTGCTTTCATCATCTCATCAGTGGATGATAGGAAAGTAAGAAACATAATTACAGACATTACTACTAAAACAATGCCCAAGTATTTTGAATTTATGTTATAACTCATTTTCATAGTTTTTATTTTTGCACAATATTGCTTTTTATTCTTATTGCTTTTCCGTTTATGAGAACGTCTGCTATTTTGGCGCGGGCTGATGAGAGGATTCGGTTGAAGGTCGGCTGTGATACTCCCATGAGTGCTGCTGCTTTTTCCTGGGTTAGTTTTTTGTAGTCACTGAGTCTGATTGCTTCGAACTCATCGAGTGCAAGGATTACTTCTTCTAGTTCAGCGAGCCTCACGCCTGCTGGTTTGTAGTAAGTAGCGTTAGGCTCGCATCTTATCCTGCGTCTTCTCATTCTTCTTGGCATGGCAACCAGTGTTTTTTACTCTTCTATTTCTTTTAATCTTTGCTCTATTGATTTCTTCTCTGCTTCAAGTATTCTTTTTTCTTCTTCTCTGGTTACTGGGTTGTATGCCCACCAACCGTATCCTCTTCCAAATCCTCTGCCGTATCTTCGCTCTCTTGCTAGTCCTGCCTCGCATGGTCCTAGGCCTCTGCCTGTTCTTGGGCCTAGTCCTCTTGGTCCTGTTCCGTCTCCGAATGGCATTTCTCCTAACACCTCCTTTTGAATTATTATTCACAATTGTTATGAATAATAATTCATTTAGTATTTAAAGCTATCTGTTTGCAAAATTAGATTGAAACAGTTACTCCTAATTCATGCAGCAAGTGTTTGTACAAAAACAAGACTATTACTAACAAGAACACCAGTATGACAAAAAGATGCTTTCGTTTGTGCTTTCTGTATTTTTCCCTTTCAGAATGCCTTGCAACGTCAATGAGTTCGTCTCCGAAATATACTGAGAGGAAGGTTCCAATAGCAGAAACTAGTATAATCAGCCAAAA
>JAJRYS010000032.1 GCA_024275665.1 archaeon
CTTCAAACGCATTAATATCTTCTTGTTAAGTTCTAGCATTTTCTCATTCAAGTCAGTAAGCGCTGCTATCATTGGCTTTATTTCAAGCATTATTTCTTTCAATTCTCTTACTTCATTCCTGAGAAAAGTTATCTCAGAAACTTTCTCAGATACAACATCATGCTTTTTGGAAATCTTTGAAACATTTTCTGCTACTTTTTTGACTTTTTCATGCTGCTCTTGTAGTTGTTTTTCAAGAGAGGATATTTTCTCCAAATGTTCTGAAACCGTTCCATGAACCTCTTGAGTTTTTTGCTTCAACTCTTCTATCCCTTCTTCTTGTTTTGAGAAAGATTCAATTATCGGCTTCAGATGCTCTCCAGTCGTCACTGCTTTATGCACTTCTGATACTTTTTCATGAACTTCTTTCATAGAAGGCTGCACTTCTGCTGCTGTCATAAGCTCCTGTACGGTTGACTCAGGCAAACCAAGCATTTTCAAAGTATCACTAATCTCAGCAGAAGAAGCCCCTTCACTCACCATTGATTTTATGAGTTGCGCTATTTTCTGCTTCTTAGCCTCATCCATGCTTTGCTTTTACTCTGTTCATATTTTAAATACTTGCTTTTCTTAACAGAGAAGTATGGAAAAAGACTTACCTAATGGCCCGTGGAAAACCATTTTTGAAGGAAAATGGGAGAGTTATCAAGTAGAATTACTTGAGAACCCTGCAAAACTAGTCATATTAAACATTCATGAAGATGACCATGTAGTTATGATTCTTAATAAATTTTTCTTAGCAGAGGGAAATGCTTCAAAACTGGTTGAAAACTATGCAGGTTACTCAACTTTGCTTATGAAAAAACAGCCAGGATTTAAAGCTTCTTATTTAATGCTTTCAACAGGCCCAAAGGCTGTTGAAAAAGAGTTCATTGAAGATGAAGCAGGTAAACTAATTGATAAAATCGAAAAAGCAAGCGAAGAACTTTACAGTCTTAGCAAAGCTTATACTGTTGAATTAGTCGACTTAAAGCACGCTGATTCTAAATATTGGGTGAAATTATTTGAAGAACCAATAATAATGATTGCAATGATTTCTGGAAAGGAGAAAAAAATAGTCAGCGGAAGGAAAGAAGTGGTATTAGGAATAAAAACAAACGGTGAAAAAGCATTAGAACCTGTTAGCTCTTTCTTAAGAACAGTGGTTGTTGGGAAAGATTATAGGATAAGAATGCTGAAAGTAATAGTAGAAAGCCTTGTAATGACAGGAGTGAATGCAGTTGTGTTCGATGAAGAAGACAATTTCTCAGGTATGAACATTCCTAACACTGATTTTGATTATTCAACATATCCTGAACTACAACCAATAGGAATGCCTGTTAAAGAACTAACAGCAGAAGAAATCAAAATAGACCTGCGTTTGCTTGATAGTGTAATGTTCAGGGAGCTGATAAAAATTAAGAAAAAAGAAGGGGAATACGTAGGAAAAGAAGCTGCAGAGCTAATTGATGGCATAATTGAAAAAAGACCAAAGACTCTTGAAGAGATAGAAGAACAGTTACTGAGCGTTGAAGAGAGCAAGAGGTTCAATGCTTACAGAGCAATACGTTTCATAAAACTGTTGAAGCAAAAAGCCAAGTATTTCTTTGGAGAAGGAATGAAAGCAAAAGATATAATTCCTTTCTACACAAAAGCAACAGGAACCATAATAAGGATAAAAATAAACAACCTTCCAGAGGAAATTAAAAACATTTTCATTTATTCTACTTTAAAGAAAATAAAAGATTATTATACGGAAACAAAAACTGTTGGTTTGTTCAAGACAATTGTTTTGTTAGACAACGCAGAAAAATACACTCCAAGCATTCCTATGAAAAGAAGCCAAGAAGAAACTTGTGCAATCATAAATGATTTATCAGACTACAACACTGCATACTGCGTGAGCAGTGAGTATGATGTTGACCTATTCGAAGAAATAATAGACAATAACACTATAAGAATAGATGTTATTTCAAAAGAAGAAGCAGCAGTAAAAGAAGCAATGAGCCAGCCTTACAGAATGAAAATACGCCCTACTCTTACTTCTTAAGCTTTCTTGAAATCATCTCCTCAACAAGTTCTCTTACTTGGTCAACAGTAACATAAGCCACAGGATTAATGTTATCAATCACATATTTTACTTCATTAAGTTCCTCCCTTATCTTGTCAATCATCTCAGTGTTTCCCTGCACTCCCTTAGCAAGAGTCTTCAAAGAGAGTTTTACTTCTTCAAGGTCTTTCTGAATTTCTTGAACATTTTCTTTTAGTTCTTCAACATCAGGTACCTCTATTGGGACAGAAGGCTGAGAAACTCCTCCAAGCTGGGATAGTTTCATTTCAAGCTCTTTAATGTTCTTATTATGAGTTATCAGAGTCTTTCCTATTATCTGCTCATTCCTCTCAATGATCTTCATACGCTGTGCTACTACCCTCATCTTTGCATCAAGCGCATTAACCTGAGCCATGATATTACGCAGTATTTGCTCGCTATCTCTTGCCATGAAAAAGCATTATCCAATAATTACTTATAAAACTTACTACTTTAAGACAAAGCATGAAAGAATTCATTTTTGACTTGAAAAACGACGGAGGGTGGAAAGTTAAGATTTACTTGAAAGGAGAAAAAGACACCATCCTGTTCGACGAATTCGCTCCTTATTTTTATCTGAAAACACCTAACTTGGGCATTAAGAAAGAGATAGAAACAATGCCAGAAGTGGCTGGGGTGGAAGAAGTTGTAAAAAAAGAAGAAAACAAAACCATAAGAGTCCTGAAAATCCTTACAAAATCCCCTGGTGACGTAATAAAACTAAGGAAAGACCTCGCAGAGTTAGGAGAACCAAGAGAAGCAGACATTCCTTATGCTTTCAGGTATTTAATAGACAGAAACATCAAACCAATGATGTGGTATGATGTAAAAGGTTCTGAGTTCAAGGATACAAAACAAGAAAAGCATGTGCTGAAAGCCTGTGCGTTTGACATAGAAGTAAACAACAAGAGAGGGCCAGCGGTTGATCCAAAAAAAGACGAAGTCTTGGTAATAGGATATGCTGATGACAAGAAAGTAAGATCATTTTACTGGCATGAGGGAAAAAGCAACGAGAAAGAAATAATACTAGACTTCTTGAATGAAGTGAAGAAAAAAGACCCTGACGTGATAATAGGGTACAACTCAGCTGGATTTGACGTTCCTTACTTGAAGAAAAGAAGCACTGTTCTCGGCATTGACTTCGACTTGTCAAGAGACGGGAGTGGGATAATAATAAAACCAACCATGATGGGGCACCGTGCCGACTTCTTCGGAAGACTTCACTTAGACGCTTTTGACGGAGTAAGCTTCTTAAGTTCAATAGGAGCAATGAATCTTCCGAAGAATGAATTAGAAGCAGTGTACAAGGAAATGTTTGGAAAAGAAAAGATAGACATAAACACTGCAATGCTTTGGAAGATGTGGGAAGAAGGAGGAAAACAAAGAGAAACAGTTATAGAGTACAACAAGCAAGACACAATAGCTGCTTTTGAAATAGGAAAAGAATTCCTCCCATTATTCATTGAACTAAGCAAAATAACAGGAATACCAATATACGAAGTATCGCGCATGAGTACTTCACAGATGATTGAATGGATGCTTGTAAGAGAAGCATTCAAACAAAACATATTAGTTCCTAACACTCCTTCAGAAGAAGAAGTAAAACACAGGATGATGAGACCAATAAAAGGAGCCTATGTAAAAACACCGAAAGAAGGACTCCATGAAAAAATAGTAGTATGCGACTTCCGCTCATTGTATCCCTCTTTGATAATAACTTACAACATTGATAAAACCACTCTCACTAATGATTGCTCTAATGCATTCAAATCACCTGCAGGACATTGCTTTTCAAAAGAAAAGCAAGGATTGCTTCCTAAACTGTTGAAAGAATTAGTAGAAACAAGAGCAAAGATTAAGAAGGAAATGAAAAAACTGAAACCAGGCACAAGAGAATACAAAGCACTTCACTACAGGCAATGGGCTTTGAAAATAATAGCCAATTCTGCTTACGGTTATCTTGGATACGCTCGTGCAAAGTGGTATTGCAGAGAAGCAGCTGAAAGCGTCACAGCATGGGGAAGAGAATACGTGCAAGAAACGGCTAAAAAAGCAGAAGAAGAAGGATTTGAAGTTATTTACGGAGACACTGATTCAATCTTCATAAAACTTGGGGAAAAAACAAAAGAAGATGCGTTTAAATTCATTGAAAAAGTGAACAAAAACCTTCCGAAAGGAATGGAGTTAGAATTCCAAGGATACTACAAAAGAGGATTGTTTGTCACGAAAAGAGAAGGAGGAGCTGCTAAGAAAAAATACGCCCTGATAAGAGAAGACGGCACAGTAGAGATTAAAGGATTTGAATTAGTAAGAAGAGACTGGTCGAAAATAGCAAGAGAAACACAGGAAAAAGTAATAAAAGCAGTGTTAGAAGAAGGAGAGCCCGAAAAAGCTGTTAAGATAGTCAAGGAAACAATACAAGCACTAAGAAACCATGAAATAAAAACAGAAGACCTAATAATCTATACTCAAGTAAGAAGAGCAGTAAACAAATACGAACAACAAGCACCGCACGTAAAGGCAGCCAAGAAATTAATAAATGTTGGATTCAAAGTAAAAGCAGGAAGCGTTCTTGAATATGTGATAGTGAAAGGAAGAGGAAGCATTTCAGACAGAGCAATACCAATACAATTACTGAAAGAAAACCAAGAATACGACGAAGAATACTATATCAACAACCAAGTACTTCCAGCAGCAATGAAAATACTAAGAGAATTAGGAGTGAAAGAAACAAACCTAAAGTACAAAGGAACGCAAGAAGGGCTGACTAAATGGTTTTAAGGTGGTTTAATGAGTGAAAGAGAGGATTACTTGAAGGCTGGAAAGATAGCAGCAGAAGCATTGAAGAAAGCAGAAAAAATGATAAAACCAGGAGTATTAATGCTTGAAGTAGCAGAAAACATTGAAAGATTCATAAGAGAAAAAAGCAATCTGAGCTTTCCTATTAACATTTCAACAAATAATCAAGCAGCGCATTACACCCCTGGAAAAAAGGATGAAAAAACATTTGGGGAAAAGGACGTTGTGAAAATAGATGTAGGCACTCATGAAAACGGATTCATAGGAGATACAGCATTAACTATTGATTTATCAGGAGAGAATGGAAAATTGCTAGAAGCAAGCGAACAAGCGCTTGAAAATGCTTTAAGCATTATAAAAGCAGGAGTAATGACCAACGAAATAAGCAAGGAAATAGAAAAAACAATAACTTCTTACGGTTTCAAGCCAGTGCGAAACCTCGGAGGACACGAGTTAGGGCAATACGAGCTACACGCAGGATTTCACATCCCAAACACTTACACAAGCACTGGCGTAAAACTAGAAGAAGGAATGGCAATCGCAATAGAGCCATTCGCTTCTACTGGGAAAGGATACGTCAAAGAAGGACCCATCACTCAAATATTCTCAGTAATTGACTTGAAACCAGTGAGAGGAACAAACGCAAGAAAAGTACTAGAACAAGTCAAAGAATACAAGTCATTTCCTTTTGCTGAAAGATGGGTCAAACTACCAGAATTCACTCTAAGAACAGGATTAAGAGAATTAGTGATGAGCGAAATCCTACGCCCTTATCCCGTTCTCATTGATGAAAGAGGATCTTTGATATCACAAGCAGAGAAAACAATCATAGTTGAAAAGGATAGTTGTATTATTACTACTAATTGGTAAAAGGTGATGAGATTGGATGCGAAAAAAACAGGATTATTAACAGCTGTTCTCACAGTGCTGACAACAGCATGGATGCGGGCTTATTCCAAGACAGGAATAAGTTTTGAAAATGCTTTCCAAGCAACGCAAGCAATGAACTTGATAACCAAGAACACTGTTCAATGGCTTGGAATCACTGCAGTAATAATCTCAGCAGTAGTAATAACTGTTTTGTACTTCAAGAAGACAATGATCAGGAATGAGATAGCAGTAAGCATAATCATAAGCACAATCATAAACATCTGGGTAAGTGCTGCGTGGGTTGAAAAAACCACAATCTTCACAGTAATGATGTTCTTCTACGCATTAGGGCTGTTATGGATGGCCAGCAGTGCTATACCACAACATGAGAAAGCATTACAAAAAATGAAAACAGGATGGGCTTCTGCAAAGAAACTATTCACCTTACTAGCATTAGGGGGGCTCATAACAGGAGTAGTATTCACTTACGCAAACCAACAATACTACGAAGACAAGACAATCGAGTCAATAGCCGAATTCGCTTCAATGCAGGCAAGCGAAATGAATTACTCGCAGATAATATCAAGCATGAACATAGCAGGATTAATAGGATCAATAAGCGCAGAAGACATGCTAAGCAAAGAAGACTTCGAGCAAATAGCACGCAACTCAATAAGCAAAGACCAAGTAAGAGCAATGCTTGAAGAACAATACGGATCATACTTCACTTCATTGTCAGAAGAAGAGCAACAACAAATGATAGACAGCACTTACAATTCTTTAGTTGATTACTTCGCTAACAATTACGACCCGCAAACACTGCAAGCAATAATAGACAGCATGTCAGAACAAATAAGCGAAAATATTCAGACTCAATTAGCAGAGTCAAGCGCGTTCCAGGACATAAGCAGCAAACTCACCAAAGATGCTATGACACAATTACTAAAAGAACAGCCAATGTTCTCAAAGCTGATGAAACTACTACCAATATTCACTGGAATGATAATATCAGGAATAATACTAACATTCGGACTCGTAGTGAAAACAATAACAGCAATACTCGCACTATTACTACCAACAGAAGAGCTATTGAATCCTAAAAAACCTAATATCAAAACAGCACTGCCATACGAACTGCAGAAAAAAGAGTGAACCCTTCTCTTTTTTTCTTTTTTATTCCTGAAAAACAATAATAAAAAGAGGGCCTGTAGCTCAGCTTGGATTAGAGCAGCTGGCTTCGGACCAGCAGGTCATGGGTTCAAACCCGCAGCAAGCATTCGTTTGCTGGTGGTGAAAATCCCATCAGGCCCGTAACCTCAAACGCAGGGGTAGCCAAGCGGCCAACGGCGCCAGGTTCAGGGCCTGGTCCCTTAGTGGGTTCGAGGGTTCAAATCCCTTCCCCTGCATCGACTGCATACCAAGATTAGAGATGATAAGATGTTAAGAAAAAGGGAAATCAAAAAACTACCATTGATAGCTCCATGGTGCTTTAAAAAAGCGCCAGAGGAGTTAAGAGAAAAAGCGCGGAAAGGAGAGCTTACGAAAGAAGAAATGAAAAAATTGGTTCCTAATCTTGTTGAAAGAGTCAAAGGAGAAGAAGAAGACAGAATAGAGAAATATTTGTTAACAGAGCACAATAAGAGGATATTTTCAATGATAGGAGAGATCCAGAAAAAAGGAGAAATTAACAAAGAAATGATGAAAAAAATACTATTACTTGAGAAAGACGTAGCAGCGCCTGCTGTTGTTGAGAGGATAGAAGAAGGCAAGTGCGTTGTGAAACGCCCTGATGGGTTGAAGATAAGAGTTGATAATCCTCTTAACGTTAAACCAGGCGATGTGGTGTTTGTCCACCAGGGTTCTGCATTCCTAATACCAAAAAACAAAGCAAGAGAATACGAAGAGCTTTTCAGGAAATTCAGAGAACAAGGTTTTGGAAGATACTAACAACATCTCCTACCATGACCTTCTTAGTAGCAGTAACCTCTTTCCTCCTTCCGTTAACCTCTACTATTATACTGTTTTTCCTAACTTCTAAAACTTTCCCTCGTTCAACCATGCACATGATTGTTACTCATTCTTTCAAAGCATAAAAAAGTTGCGTTAATTAATTATCATCGTAAGAGTGTTACGGACTCCAGGACCAGTCCCTACTGCGAATACTGCAAGCTTGATAACCCATGCAATGCTCTTAGTTTTGATTTCTTTGTCAATCGCGTAAAGAGTCAGTAGGGTAATGATTATTTTAAGAGGAATGAAGAAGTAAAAAGGAATGAGAGGGAATAACGCGTTTGGTAATACGTGCTGTTCTGAAAAACCTCCAATTACTAGAATGGCTATCGTGGAAGAACAAGAATCAAGAGCCTGACCGAGAAGAGTTGACTTGTTCTCCAATGAGTCAAGTAAATTTGAGTTGAGAAACCTAACAAGCAAGTAGGAGATATAAAAGGTTAAGACTGTTAAGAAAACCACTAATATGAGAGGAATAAAATCACTGGCCATTATGATGACTTGCGCTGAGAAAACAGCTACTGAAAACCATCCGAAGAAGAAAG
>JAJRYS010000033.1 GCA_024275665.1 archaeon
CCGTAAATCAAAGCAACTGTTATTGGGATGAACAAGGATAAAGAAAAGTAGAAAGTAACCTCTCCGAAGTCGCGTAGTACGATGCGTAGGTCTTCTTTTGAGAAATGCATGTTCTAACTTACTTTGATGTGGTTTAAAAAACCATTCTTCAAGATGATGAGAATGCTCCCGGCGGGACTTTCAAAGCCTTTTCTTTTCGCGAAAAGAAAGGCCTTTTGAACCCGCGTCTTGGGATTGAGAGTCCCAGATCCTTGGCCGGACTAGAAGACGGGAGCATTCCTTTGCTTATGTTGTCTTCTTCTTGTTTTAAAAAACAATGCGCCTGCCGGGATTTTCACCATCAGCAAACGAAGGCTCGCTGCGGAATCGAACCCGGGCCTCGGCCTTGGGAGGGCCGTATCATACCACTAGACTACAGGCGCACTTTAGTTTTTTGTAGTGTGAGTAGAATGGTTATAACGCCGGCAACAGGATTTTCACCACAGAGAGTTGTTTCTCTCGTTGTGGTTTCGAACCTGTGAGCCCCGAAGGGCAGCTGCTCTCGAGGCAGCCGCATTACCATTCCAGCCATTGGAAAACATTGTTTTCCACTGGGCTCTGCCATGCCGGCGTTTAGAATGAATAGCGGGCCGGGCAGGATTTTCTCCTCTGGTGAAAACTTGATGTGTTTTTCCGCCAGAGATTTGAACCCGCGGTCTGCAGCTTAGGAGGCATTCGTTTCCCACGGTTTCCAAAACCGTGGAAAATGCCGCCCTATCCAGACTAGGCTACCGGCCCTTTATATCAGTGAGCTTTTCATAGTATTGCTGCTGCGAGGAGAGGTAGTATTATTGTTGCATCTCCTTCTACCGTGGCATATTTAGCGTTTTCTTTCACTTTCCCCCATGACACTGCTTCTCTTACTCTTGCTCCACTTAAAGATCCATCCCATTCAGGAGCAGTGGTAACGTATACCGCATAGTCAAGACCATCTTTGAATTGATTCCACCATATTACGTGATGTTTTGAAATCCCCCCTCCTATCATCAATGCTCCTGTTTTCTTGTTAGAGAATATCAAGTCAGCTAGTTCGTCTTCGTCTTTGAACACGTTCACTACAAAGTCTTTGTGGTCTTGTATGAACATCATTAACTGGAATCCGAAAGCACCGTCAGTAATGCCTGGCACGAAGACTGGCACGTTTTTCTTGTAAGCCCAGTATATTATGGAGTCTTCTTTTTTCTTCTCTTTCTCCAAGTGTCTTCCAACTTCTCTTATGAGCTCCATTGTTGAAATGCTTTTCATTCCCTTGGACTTGTAATCCTTGTAAATCTTTTCAAAGATTGGTTGCAGTTTTTTCTCAAGCACTACTCCGTAGCTCTCGTTTGGAACGAACACGTTTCCAAGCCTGTTAATGCCTTTCTTGTGTAGTTCTGCATCGTCAGCCATGAACGTTCCGTGGTAGTAATTCTTCCACAACCTTGCAAGGTCGTGGTCAAGAGTACCGCAAGTAGTAATCACTGCGTTGAACACTCCGCTCTTGACAAGGTCGTGGAGAACGCCACGCGTTCCTGTTGATACAATGCAAGCAGGAAATGACAAGAAGTTGAAAGTCTTGTCTTCCTTCATTTTTTTAAGAATCGCTGCTGCTGTTCCAAGCTTCTTAGCAGTAAATCCTCCTGACTCGTAATACTGCTCTAATAAATCTCTGAGTTTGGTGTTCTTGTTAACGTGCACGTCTGTTACTGGTTTCATTTAAAACACTACCTCCTTCAGAAACTAAGTGGGTCCACCCGGACTTTCGTGGGGAGTTGCTCTTGCCCCAGCGATAGGCCGCTTCACGTGGCCTGCAGGGGTAGAGGGGGTGCAACCCCTCTTTCGAACCGGGGATCTCCGCCGTGTGAAGGCGACGTCCTAACCACTAGACCATGGACCCATTGGCATTGTTTGTTGATAATTAATAACCTCTTAGTGTTCTTTTTAATTTTTTTATTTCTTCTCTTAGTCCTTGGATCCTGTGCTGTACTGTTTCTTCTTCTGAGATTACTCCCATTTTTCTCTGCATTCTCACGTAATCAGGAACATCTTCTAATACTTGTCTTGCAGTGCCTGTTTTTATTCCTTTCTTAACAGCTTCTCTTGTTGTTTCCAAGTATTTTAGTTCTGAGCTGAGTGCTTTTATTCTTTCTTCTATTTCTTTTCTCTTCTTTCCTCCTGGGACTATTATTTTTTCTCTTATTGGTAACCTAGTAACTGTTTTTTTACTTCTTTTCATTCACGCACCTCTTTCGTTTTTATGGAATAGCCCCGAGCGGATTTTCTCACTGGCCAACTGGTTTTTCCGCTGCAAGCGGAAACCAGGCCACTTCAGCTTCAGCTGAACGTGGTCTCAGGTGCCAGCTGGCTGCAGCTGTTCGAACCGCTGTCTGCGGGTCCAGAGCCCGCCATCCTTGACCATTGTCTGCTCGCCGTCAGGCGACGGACAAGCATTGTCTGCTCGCCGTCATGAAACCAGCCCACTTCAGCCTTTCTGGCTGAACGTGGTCTTCAGACGTCGACCGACTGTGGCGGTCGTTGTCTGCTTGCCGTCGTGTAACAGACAAGCACTAGACTACGGGGCTATTCTTGTCTTGTTTCCAGCAGATTATGGTTTAGTTTAGTTGGTTGTTAGTCTTTTATACTTTGTTTTATTAAATCTTTTTCATGTTATTCTCAGTGCTTGGAGCAAAGGGATTAGCACGCGAGCTTGGTAAGAAGGGAACAGTGAGTGATGTTTCTTTGTATAACGTGAAGAAGGATGAAGGATTGTTTAGTTTCGTAGAACCTTCGTTATACCCTGAGAAAATTTCTTCTCTCGTTACTGCTGCCAGGATGGGCGAGGCTGCAGTGGTTTTCATCACTCCAGAGGTCATGAACTACCAGTTGGGAGAAGTTATCCTGGTTTTGGATTACTTGAAGAAGAAAGGGTTTTTTGTGTTGGAAAGTGTCGTAAGAGAGCAAGTAAGGCCTTTGGTGAAGGGTTCTTTTTTGCAAGGTTATGATTTTGTTGAAAAAGACTTAGGATTGATATGGGATAATCTTGCTTCTTTCAAGCAGGAGGAAAAACAAGGTCCTGTGAGAGTGGTTGTTGATCACTCTTTTCAAGTGAAGGGAGTAGGGACCGTGATTCTTGGAGTGGTAAGGCAGGGGGTGATTAGAAAGTATGACAAGTTGTTTGCTTATCCTCTTGGCAGGGAAGTGCTTGTGAAGTCTATTCAAGTGCATGATGAGGACGTGCAGGAAGCAGGGGTTGGAACGCGTGTTGGCTTGGCTTTAAAAGGAGTAAGTGTTGAAGAAGTTCCCAGAGGCGCTGTGTTGACAGTGCAGGACGGAGTGAGGGTTGTTGAAGAGACGAGGATAAGGTTTGTGAAGAATCCTTTTTTCAAGGAAGACATTCCTAAGAGTTTGATGGCTTCAGTAGGGTTGCAGAACGTGAATTGTTTTTTCGAAGACGGGTTGTTGAGATTCGGAAGGCCTGTTGCTTTATATGATGACTTCGTGTTATTGTTTGACCAGAGTAAGAAGGTGAGAATAATTGGAGGTGGGGAGTGTGAAGTATAAGACTGTTGACGTTGAGTGGCTTGGGCATGCTGGTTTAGTCATAAAAGGAAGCACTGTAGTGGTTGTTGACCCTTATGTTTTCAAAGGAGCTGTGCCTAAGGCTGACTTGGTCCTAATTACTCATGAGCATTTTGACCACTGTGACCCGGAAGTAGTGAAGAAAGTAGTGAAAGAAGATTCAGTAATAGTCACTGTTACTCCTGTTGCTAGGAAGCTGAACGACGTTGTCAGAATAGAGTTGATAAGAGAAGGAGAAGAAAAACAAGTGAAGGGAGTTTCAGTGAAAGCAGTTCCTGCTTACAATCCTGCGAAGAAGTTTCATCCAAGAGGGCTTGGAGTTGGTTTTGTTTTCTCAGTGTACGGGACGAAAGTGTATCATGCTGGGGATACTGATTCCATTCCAGAAATGAAAGACTTGGCAAGCGAGGGAATTGACTTGGCTTTGCTTCCAGTAGGAGGAACTTACACAATGGATGTTGACGAAGCAGTAGAAGCAGTCAAGGCAATAAAACCAAGAGCAGTCATTCCAATGCATTACGGTACTCTTCCAGAAACCAAAGCTGATCCTTATTCTTTCAAGGAAAAAATACAAGCACTTGGATTGGATGTTGAAGTTATTATTCTCGGATAAAATCTCTTATTTTGCTTATTCCTTGTTTTATTCTTTCCTCTGTTTCTGACACGAAAGTTATTCTCACGTGTTTTTTCCCGTTTTCTCCGAAATGGCTTCCTGGTATTATTACTACTGATTTTTCTTTGAATAGCCTGTCAGAGAATTCCACATCGTCTTGAATGTAGTCACTCATGTCAATGAAGAAATAAAACGCTCCTTCAGGCTTGCTGAATTCCAGTTCTGGTATTTGTTTTTTTAACTCTCTTGCCATTGCATCTCTCCTTGCCTTGTAGGTTGGGATTACAATGTTTTTCAAGTATTCGTGTTTTACTCTTGCTCCGTCTTCTAGGAGTGCTTGGACGAAGTACTGCGAGAGTCTGGGGGCAGTGAGGGTGGTTGCTTGTTTCAACTCGCTTAGCTTGCTTATCACTTGTTTCGGACCGTAAGCATAGCCAATGCGTACTCCTGGAATACTCGCAGTCTTTGAGAAAGAACAAGTAGTAATAGTGTTCTCGTATCCTCCGTACTCCCTGCTGTTCACGAACTTTCCTTCGTACACGATGTCTTTGTAAATGTCGTCAGTAATCAGCCACAAGTCATGGTCCTCGCATAATTCCACTATCCCTTTCACGTTTTCTTCTGTCTGAATTGATCCTGTGGGATTGTCAGGTGATAAGAGTATTATTGCTTTCGTCTTGTTTGTTATTTTTTCATTAATTCTGTCCGGATAGAATTGGAAGTCTTCCCTCCAATATACTGGTATTCTTACTTGCTTTGCTCCCATTAATTTCATTGGTTCCTCATAGCAGAGGTAAGTAGGATCTGCTGTTATCACTTCATCCCCTGGGTTTAGTATTGTTTGGAAAACAGCGTAAATGGCTTCAGTGCCTCCAGTAGTTATTGTTATTTCATCAGGGCTTATGTCTATTCCCTCGTCTCTTTTCAAGTCTTCTCTTATGAGTTCTCTTGTTCTTGGAAGTCCTTCAGTAGAACAATAAGCAGTTGATAATTGTGGTTTTTCCTTCAACTGCTGTATTACTTTCTCGATTATCTCATGCGGGGGTGCAAGGCTTGGTGCTCCTCCTCCAAAGCTTATTATGTCCTTGTTCATGCTTGCTTTTTCAAGCAGAGAAGCAATTCTCCTAATCGGAGAACCTTTATACTTTTGCGCTCTTTTTGAGATGCTTGGCAATTTCATCCCTCTTTTTTTCAGCTTCATGCACAATGAAGCGTGTTTTTTCAACTACGTCAGGGTTTACGGAAATGCTGTCAATGTAATTCATTACCAGGAATTCTGTGAAGTCAGGGTATTCTGAAGGAGCTTGCCCGCATATTCCAACAGTCTTTCCGTACTTGTGAGCTGTTTTTATCAAGTGCTGTATTGCTCTTTTCACTGCTAAGTTCCTCTCGTCAAACTCCCCCATTCTTCCCAGTATTTCAGAATCCCTGTCAACTCCTAATATTAATTGTGTTAAGTCGTTTGAACCAATGGAAAAGCCGTCGCAGTATTGTGAGAACAAGTCAGCGAGAAAGATATTGGAAGGAACTTCAGCCATTAGGAATAATTTGAAATCTTTGCTTCTCTTCAATCCTTCTTCTTCCATCATGCGTGTTATTTTCTTCACTTCATCAACTGTCCTGACGAACGGCAACATTACCCAAAGGTTTTTGTATTTTTTCCTGACTTTCTTCACTGCTCTTAGTTCGAGTCTGAATGCTTCTTCATATTCTGGTGAAATGTAACGAGAACAACCCCTCCATCCTATCATAGGATTATGCTCATGTGGTTCGTATTTTTCTCCGTTCTTCAACTCTCTGTACTCGTTTGTTTTCAAGTCAGAAAACCTTAGTATTACTGGTCTTGGTTTGAATGCTTTAACGACTTTTTCGATTCCTTCTGCTAGTTTTTTCACGAAGAATTCTTGCCTGCCTTTCTCAATCAAGGATAAAGGATGCTCTTTGACATAAGTGGCTATGATGAATTCTTCTCTCATCAAGCCTACTCCGTCAGCTGGTTTCTTAGCAATTTTGTCTGCTATTTCAGGAATTCCTATGTTCACGTATATTTTGGTCTTCGTTTTTACTTTCTTGAATTCTTTCTTTTTCACTTTTGCTTTTATTATTCCCTCGTACACGAATCCTCTTTCTCCATCTACTGTTACTGGTTGCCCTTCTTTCAGAATATTAGTGGCTGTGCTTGTTCCTACAATGCAAGGAATTCCTAGTTCTCTTGATACTATCGCAGCGTGAGAAGTTACTCCCCCTTCATCTGTTATTATTGCTTCTGCTTTTTTCATAGCAGGGACCATGTCAGGATTTGTCATCGTAGTAACCAAGACGTCCCCTGGTCTTACTCTGCCAACTTCTTTAATATCCATTATTATTTTCACTTTTCCTGCTCCTATGCCAGGAGAAGCAGGAAGCCCTTTTAGTAATATTTTCCCACTAATCTTTTCTTCTTCTTTTTCTTTCTTCTCACTCCACACTGTCTCAGGCCTTGTCTGTAGTATGAACAGCGAACCGTCTTTGTCTTTCGCCCATTCCACGTCCTGAGCATGTTCGTAGTGTTTTTCAAGCTCTAATCCATATTTTGCTAATTTCTTAATCTCTGAATCGCTTAACACTGGTTTGTTCCTGAGCTTTTTCGGGACTTTTTTCTCAATAACTCCCCTTAGTGTTGTTTTAAGCATTACTGGCTTGTCTGCTATGTGTTTTTCTATTATCTTCAAATCTTTCTTCCTTACTATGAAATTATCAGGAGTCACTCTTCCTTGTACTATGTATTCTCCAAGGCCCCAGCTTCCTTCTATTACTATCTTGGAAGAGTCTCCGTTCCTGACGTCAAGAGTGAACATCACTCCAGAACACACAGAATTAACCATTCTCTGCACTGCTACGCTTAACGCTACTTTTGAATGCTCGAAGCCTTTCTGCTGTCTGTAAAAAATAGCCCTGTCAGTGAACAAACTGGCATAACACTTTTTAATGTTTTCAAGAAGTTTCTTCTCTCCTTTCACGTTCAAGTAAGTTTCCTGCTGGCCTGCGAAGCTTGCCCCTGGTAAGTCTTCAGCAGTGGCAGAAGAACGCACTGACACATACTCTTTTCCAAGCATTTCATAAGCTTTCTTAACTTCTTTTTCAAGAACTTTAGGCATTCTTGCTTTGATTATCATGCTTCTTATTTTCTTCCCAACTTGTTTCAATGTCTTAGTGTCATTAATGTTTTTTATCTTGCTGAGTTCTTTTTCAATCCTCGGCCATAGTTTGTTTTCTTCTAAGAACAACCAGTAAGCGTCAGAAGTAGTGGCGAAGCCATAAGGAACAGGCACTCTTACTCTTGAAGTCATCTCACCAAGGTTAGCGCACTTCCCACCTACCTTGGCAACATCTTCCTTGGTAATCTCGTCGAAGAACAAGACGTATTTCATGAGTTTTTCATAAATCATTCTGCATTTAAATAACTGTGTCATATCACTTCTTTCAGCTTACTGAGAATAACAACAGATAAGACAAGAGCTATGAAGCAAAGAATAGCTATTCCTATTAAATATGCTTTGGTCTTCAAACTCATGTTTTCTGTTTAAACCATAAATATTTATATGCCTACTCCTATAATCTCACAGCACCCATACGCCAAGTATGAGGAATAAGATAGGAGTGAATAAGATGGCGAATTACGAAACAATAAAGTCTGAAGAATACAAATACGGAAACAACTTCATAGAAGTTGCTAGGAAAAAAATAGAAGACAACGAGTTCATCTCCATCTCAAAAGGCTTTTACAACAAGATGGGAGAGAAAAGGTACAAGACTACGATAGGATTCCCAGATGAAAAGGAATTAAAAGACTTCATAGTAAACCAGTTGTCAAGCATCTGAGGGCTTGATTCTTATTCTTCTTTTTTCTTTATTTGATTGCATTCGCGGTAACCTTTTTATGCTTCTTATAGCATAATTCTTAATCACGCGTTCCACAAACACTGCCTATTAACGTTAGCGTGGGGCTATGGGGTAGCCTGGCATCCTGACTGGCTCCAGTAATCGAAACCTCCAGCGGGTTTCGATGCATCCAGCGACCGACTGGAGCGATGAGCCTTTCAAGGCGATGATATCCGATTGGTATTGAAGACGTTAAGTCTTCGATTCTGCAGACGTTTAGTCTGCATGTTTGAGGAAACCAGTCGACGGGAGAACAACTCGTTCCCGAGTTCGAATCTCCCTGGCCCCACCATTTTCTTGTTTTTGGTTTAAATTATTAGAAACAGTGAATACACTAATACTAAGAATGAAATAAAACAAAATTAGAAAAAAAGAGGAAAATAGAGGTTTTTTAGAAGAATAGGGTTTTTATCAAGGCTGATATTGCTCCTATTCCTGTCATTGTTGATGTTATTGCGCCTGCTACGAATGTTAAGAATATTCCAAGTACTAAGATTATCACTACTGCCACTGCTGCTTTGTTTGAATCCATTTTCATTATTTGTTTGTAAAGCTCATACAACAAGTATATTGAATACAGCCCAACTATTATGTTTATTGCTGGAATCCATGTAAGTAAGAGTAATGCTCCTGCTAGGAAGCCATATGACGCTAGGAAGTCTCCTAAGTTTGATTTTCCCCCTACTATTGCTCCTATTATCCAGTATATTATTCCTGCTATTAACCAGCTGATTATTGCTCCTATTGGTAGTAAGATTAGTACTCCTAGTGCTAATGCTGCTCCTGCAAATCCCAGCATTGGTCCTAATAGTGGAATTCCTATGAAGAAGGAAGAACCCACTAGGATTGATACTGCCAGGATTATAGCTGGCACCAGAGAACCAAGCACTACTGCTAGTAATCCTTCTGAGAAGCTTGCTTTTTTTGTGGTTTTAAATGTTTTCTTTGGTTTCAAATATACATCAACTAGTGTTTTGTAAGTGTCTGCAATTCCCAAGATTTTTCACCTCTTTAAATGAGTTCTTATTTTAGAAGAAGTACTGATTGCTTATAAATCTTACTAATATTCCTAGGGCGTAAAACAAAAATAAAAAGAAAAAATAAGGCAGGATTCACAATGCTGATAGGTCCCAAATTGATTTTAATGCTACTACTACTGCTGCTGGGAATACGAATGTTCCAATGTAGTTGATTATAGCAGCTAATGGTTGACCTATATATGGTATTAATGCTATTCCTCCTGCTGAAGCTCCTACTACTGCTAGTGCCACTACTGCAAGTAGGAAAGTTGATATGTCTTTGTCAAGTAGGTTTAGTAATCCTACTACAAGACCGAGTATTACTAATACTAGTGCTACTGTTCCTTGTGCTGCTGCGTCCAATGCTCCTGCTGCGTAGACCAATCCTGCTATTATTGCTATCAATACTCCCAGTAAGAAAGCAAAGTATCCTACTGTGTTTCCCTGAGCTGTTTTCTTTGCCACTATGCGTCACCCTCCTTTTTTTGATGTTATTAACAACCAACAGTTGATTTATAAAACTTTCGTTTTTTTTACGGCACTTGACGAATATTTAAAAGCTTTTATGTCTGCAACTACTTGGATCATTGAAGGAGAAAAATCACGCACTCTACGCATGCTGATTATTCCAACTTTTTTCCCACAGGCTTTTTCCTTGATGACTTGTTTTGTTTTTTCAAATGCTCCTTCTTTTGGTACGAAGTGATAGAAATGAATCACTCCTCCTTGCTTTACTCTTTCAAACGCGAGTTCTAAGAAATCCTCTCCTCCTTTAGGCAAAGGCATGATGACTCTGTCAAACAATGGAAGATTCTTAACTTTTTCTCTCACATCCCCCAACACGGGAATTATTGCTTCTTGTGCTTTGTTAATCCTGATATTCTCCTCTAGGTACTTGAAAGCATCAGGGTTTAACTCAATAGCATAGATTTTCACTCTTGGTTGTTTCTTGAAAATCACGAGAGGAAAAGGACCAACACCAGCGAACCATGCTCCTATGACTTCTCCTGGTTTTACAAGAGAAGCAATCCTACTGCGTTCGAAGCTGAGCCGAGGGGAGAAATACACTTTACTGACATCAAGCTTCATCACTGCTCCTGATTCTTTGTAAACAGTAGTCGTCCTGTTCTCTCCTGCTATTATTTTCACAGGACGCACTCTGAAAACTCCTGAGTGAATCCCAGCCCTCTTGCAAACCACTTTAACATTCTTGTGAACATGCAATATTGCTTCTCCTATTAGTCTTTCTTTTGATTCAAGTTCTTTCGGTATTTCTATTATTGCTATATCTCCTATAACATCAAAACTTGTTACTAGCTTCTTAATCTCTTCTTCTGACATGATCTTTTTTAATTCTTCTTTCAAGTTTTTTGGTTTTTCAACCCTCTCTAATTCCCTTTCGATCACTTCAAGGCCACTAACCTTTTCCTTGACAGGGAAAAACACGAAGTCCTTCGAATGCTCTGGCTTGTAATCAGTATTCATTACTCTTTTCTCAATTAGTTTCTTCTTTACTTTTTTTGCTTCTTCTCTCTTGACCTTGACGCATAAGACCATGAAGTTAAATAATTAACTACCATCTAATAAAAGCATGTTGTACGAATGGTTTGTAAAACCAATTATTGAAGGAACGGGTTATAATGTTTTCAACACTGCTGCTTATGCTGTCTTACTCCTTGTAAGCGTTTTTATTGTTGCAAGATTACTGGAAAAGATGAAAATAAGAACAGACAAAGAATTGTGGAAGAGTGTTGTTCCTTTCGTCGTTCTTGCAGGCGTGCTAAGGGCTTTACAAGATCATGGTTTCTTTAGTTCATTAGGTGTTCTGCAGTACTTGTTTGTGACTCCTTTGATTTATTTCACAGTATTTTTGTTAGCATTCTCAAGCATTCTCATCTCAAAGAAAAGTAAGAAAAAGTTTGCTTTCTTCTTCGGATGGTTTTCAGTAGCTGTTTTCTCAGCGCAAGTCATCATAATGGCCAGTGATTTTATTCCTCTCATATTAGTGGTTTTCTTAACAGTCTTAACCTTTTATATCTCCTACTTGCTTGTTAGGTTTCTCA
>JAJRYS010000034.1 GCA_024275665.1 archaeon
CTTCCTGAAACATTGCTCTCATAAAAAATATGGATATTATTGCTCAACCCAAAACCAACAGCGACATGAGCGTTCTGAAAACCAGCATTATCAATTGAAAATTTATGCCAACGACGAGGTATGAAAATCTTCTTAGAATAAGAGTTATTATTTCCGTCATTATCAGTGACAGTTAAGTTAACAAAGTAATTCCCGGAGCTAAAATAAGTGTGACTCACAGTAACCCCTGAACCAGTAGTTCCATCATCAAAATCCCAATCATAGGAAACAATATTACCGTTAGGATCACTGGAAGAACTTGCATCAAAATTACAAGTACCAGTACTCGCATCACAAGAATAAGTGAAATTAGCAATTGGAATGCCTTCGCACATAGGATCATCAGCGCAGTTGTAATCAGCGCAGTCAATCAAGCCATCACAATCGTTGTCAATTCCATCATCGCATGTGGTTTCAGTTGACTCTGTTGGAATGCATCCAGCAGCGCATCCTGTGCTTCCTTCGAAAATACCTGAAGAATTCCCCTGTAAACAGCAGTCAATGGCTCCTGTGAATATTTCCTCTCCTGTTCCTTGATCAACGCATTGCTCGTAACAAGAACTACAATTAGCATTAGGGTCAGCTGCTTTCAGAATACTGCACTGCGTGGCTGCTTCTCTGCAAGTAGAGTACATTACAGAAGTCTTAGAAGTTCCAGCGCTTCCAGCAACCACGTAAGTAACTATTCCTGCTATTATTATCACAGCAGCTATGATTATCAAATATTCCAAAGCAGCTTGGTTTTTCAGCATGAGGATTAAAACTCTTCTTTTTTATTTAAAAGTAACTGCTTATGCCTTTAACTGTTTTCCTCTCAGCTTTCCTAAGCTTCGCTGCTTTTTCAATCACTTTAGCAGGATTCTTAACTCTGAAGAATTTTAATTCTTCTTCGTCAAACTCAAACACTGCTGTTGGTTCTTCTGGCTTTGTTTTCATCCATTCCATTATTAATGGAAGGTAGTCTGAGACTGCAGTGCTTGTGGAAACGTGGCACACTCTTCCTATCTTCGCTGCTATCTGTTTTCTCATAGTCCTCTCTGTTTTTGACTTTGACAAGTATTTTATTAGAGAAGGGAAAGAGTATTTCACAAAACCAGAGTACTTCTTTCTCTTGGAGATTGACACGCTTGCAATCAAGTCCAGAGCATATTTCCAGAAAACGTAGGACTGGTTGTTGCTGACCCTGCCCAGCATCAAGTCAGCTCTTGAAATCACTTCCATTGCTCTTGCAAGGTCTTCAGGGTCTTTGTATTCTCTTGGAATGTTCTCCTCAACCCATTTCAGGATGAAGTCAGGGGGTTCTGAAAGTTTCTTGACTTCTTCTCTTGCCTTGGTGTAATCATTGGTTTTAAGCAAGTGAATTATAGAGTTGAAAATGCTTTGCTCCTTATTCCTCTCTGACAATAATTCCAAGTCTTCTTCTTTTATTTCTTTCTTGTCAGTAGCTAGTAACTGCAAGTCGTTAATAGCTGCTCTTACGTCGCCGTTGCTTTGCCTTGCTATTTCTATCAGGATTTCTCTTGGTGCTTTTATTCCTTCTTTTTCAATGATGAAAGCCAGTCTCTTTGCAATAGTAGCGTAGTGTATTTTTTTCATTTTAAGGACTTCGCAGTGTTTTTTAATTTGCGCTATTTTCTGGTTGTACTCGTCAACAGCTGTTAGTATAACAGGGCATTCTGCTTCTTTGAGTATTTTGATTATTGCTGAAGAAGCTCCTCTGTCCTGCGCGTACAACCCGTCAACTTCGTCTATTAGGATTAGCCTCATTCTTCCTGAAAGCGTTCTTGAAACAGAAGCCAAGCCTATTGTCCTGTTAATCCTCTTAGCATCCCTGTCATCGCTTGCGTTTATTTCCAATAATTCAAAACAGTATTCTCTTGCAAGAGCTACTGCTAATGCTGTCTTGCCAACTCCTATCGGGCCAGTCAACATTATTGGCTTCTGCTTCTTTCCTTTAAGCCATGCTTCTGCCCATCCCTTGACATGCTCTACGATGCTTGAATTGCCAATGAATTCATCGGTGTTTTTAGGCTCGTATTTCAGAATCCAAGGAATGCTCATGAATTCCTTTACCCAAGCATTGAATAAAAACTTATACCAGGTTGAAACTGGTTTGAACCTTGCTTGTTCTGGAAAAAAATTTAATCAAAAATTCACAGTATTTACTAGCATGAAAGCATTTGCTTTTCTCCTAATAGGAGCCTTGTTATCAGTAATACTTGCAGGTGTTTTCAGCTTAAGAATGAGTAAAGAGCATGAGTTGCTCAGGGTTAAGAACATTATTAGAATGGAGCAGGAAGCAGAAGCAACGAGGTTTGGAATGGAAGAAGCTTTTGAAAAAGCAGTTAAGAAAGGCATGACAGTGGGAGAGAAATCTGAACATCCTGAAGTATTTGTATGCCTTTTTTTGAAATCATTAGAATTCAGCGTAGAATCCGGTTACTTGGAAGGATATGGCATTGACAAAGAACTTACTAATGCAGTGGTAATAGAGCAGAGTGCTGAGAAGTGGCTTGCTGAAGGATTTCCTGACTTGCTTCCTTTGATTGACAACTGCGTGAAGTTCATTGAACATGATGATGGATGCTTAAAGATAGGGATTAACACTAACTACGCGTTTGAAAAGCCTTTGTTTTCTTTGAAAAAAACAGGGTTTTTGTTGAAGAAGAGAAAAGACTTCGGAGAAGTTTATGCTTTAATCCCTGAAGGAAGGGTGTTTTGTTGAAAGCGCAGTACTCCTTAGAATTCGTGATAAGCTTGCTTGCAGTAGTTGTAATAGTAGCAATGCTAATTCCTTCTCTGCGAATTGAAGAAAGCAGGTTTGTGGGCGCGGTGAGAAAAGGAGGAGGGATAGCGCTTGAAGCATATTGCAACATGCGTTTCATTGACGGCAACAGTTTTACAGCAGTGACTGTTTTTGACGAGAACGCTGACATTAATAGCATTAAATGCTTGTCTCCTCTTGTTGAAAAAACCTCAGAAGGATTCATAGTATCTGGTGAAGAGCCGTGGTTTTGAAAGCACAAGCATTCATGCTTGACGCAGTAATGTCCAGTATTCTAATGATGTTCTTAATTCTTGTTGTTTTTTCTTTTGCTTATGCACGAATCGATTCTTTGAAATCAGAGTTGAATGATTTCAAGCAACAAGAGAAGTTATTCTTCGCTTCACAGGCTCTTGTAATGACTTCTGGGATTCCAAGAAACTGGACTGCTATTGATGTGAAAGCAGTTGGTTTGGCAAAGTATGAAAATAATACTGTGATGCATCATGAACTTAGCTTGGATAAGATCGGTAGAATGCTGGAACTTGGAGAAGAAAAGACTTACGAGTTGCTAAAGCTTCCTCAAAACAGTTGCATTACAATAAGAACAAGAAGCAAGAGCATTGGTTTTGACTGTGTCCATAAAGGAGTTAAAGTTATTCGTTTTGCTTTGTGCGGGGGAGAAGAATGTGTGGTTGAGTTATCATAAGGGTTTTTTACTCACTTCAGAAGCCTTACTATCTTTGTCAATAATACTAGCGTCAACGCTTGTTTTTAACGACAGCAATCATGTTGACCTTAACGAAGAACTTCTAAGGCAAGAAGCAATAGATGCGTTAGTAGTATGCGATAAAGTTGAGGATTTGCAGTAGTGCATTGAGTTCGTGCAAGAAAACATTGGCAATTACAAAATAGTGTTCAGAGAATGTAGTGGAGTAAGCATAGAAAGCAATCACAGGAAAGCATGCTTATACCATGAATGAGTTACTGCCTTCTCTCAGGATTACCAAACCATTGCATTTGAAAGGATTTTCTCTTGACACCTTCCATTCATTCGTTTTTATTGTTATATTCTCGTCAATTATTAATCGTGCTTTTGAAAGAGAAAAAACATTTACTTCTTGTTGTTCTCCTGTGATCATTCTCCTCTCACAAGCAGACAGGACTTGTTTCTGAATGTCAATGGCATTCATTACCTTGGTTTTGGTTCCAAGAGAATTCAATAACCTAAAAGCAGTAGGAGTGATTATTAAAAGCATTGAAAAAGAAACAACCATTACTAATATGAATTCGAAGAAGGCTTGTGCTTTCACTTCAAGCTCCTCAACGCTTGCTTTACTTTGTTTAAGTAGTTAGTGTTCAACTTCTTGCCAGAGGAATAAATTCCTTTAGAAACCAATACAGCTACTGCTACTACTGCTGCTAGTATTACTAGTATTTCTGCTGACACTTGCGCTTTCATGAACAACACCTTCTCTACGAAGCATTTATCATTTCATCAATCTTGCTCATCAGCAGGTCGGAGGACTTGTTAATCTTTCCTGCGAAGGTTTTCGTCTGTGTCATGAGAGAAGTCGTGAGAAACACTGCTACTCCTGCTATTACTGCGAGGATTATTAGGAACTCAGCAGATATCTGCGCCTTCATGATTATTGTTTGTAACAAGCCTTGCTTATAACGATTTCGCAACACTAAGGAGTTTGGACCAGTTGAAACCAGGCAAAGGTTTAAAAAAACCAATTGCAAGAACTATTAGCATGTTTTCAAGAACAGAAGCAGCGCACATCCTAGTGTCAGTGATCACAATCTCCTTAGCTTTCTCATTGCCTTTTTTCATGAGCTTCCCAGCAATTCTGCTGACAGTAGGGCTTGGGTTTGTTTTGCATGAACTAGGGCACAAGTTTGCTGCAATGAGAATGGGGTGCATTGCTGTTTACAGGGCTTGGATGGAAGGACTAGTCCTAGCGCTCGTGTTCGCTTTCGCAACTGGAGGCAGGTTCATATTCGCTGCTCCAGGAGCAGTGTATATTTACAAGCAAGGAGGCCTTTCCCTAAGAGAAGATGGGCTGATCTCCATTGCAGGCCCCCTTGTGAACGTGCTGTTAGCGTTTTTCTTCTTATGGTTATTCATGGGAACAAAACTAATGGACTTAGGAGTGCTTGGATTCAGAGTGAACATGTTCCTAGCGTTCTTCAACATGCTACCAGTGCCACCACTTGATGGTTCAAAAGTAATAAGATGGAACAAAGCAGCATGGGGCTTGGTGTTCTTCACAGCCTTGGCTTCTTCTTTCGTGTTTTAAAGAATTTCAACTCCTCTTCTGGCTTTTTCTTTGAACTTGCCGTATGCTGACTTCACTCCTTGACTAAGGCTTGGTCTTATTTCTTTCAAAGCTTTTTCAAAGTGCTTCCACTTTACTTCCTTAGCTTGCTTGCTTTCCCTCAAAGCATTCATAGCTGCTTCTCTTACAACTGCTTGAATGTCTGCTCCTGAGTATCCTTCAGTGAGTTCTGCGAGTTTCTTCACATCAACGTCTTTTGCCATTGGAACTTTCTTCAAGTGAACTTTGAATATTTCTTCCCTTGCTTTCTTGTCAGGCGCTGGTATTTCTATGAGCCTGTCGAACCTACCAGGCCTTAACAGTGCTGGGTCAACCATGTCAGGCCTGTTAGTAGCAGCAATGACTATTACTCCTTTTCTTTCCTCCAACCCATCCATTTCCGTGAGAAGCTGGTTCACAACTGTTTCTGTCACGTGAGAACCATACTCCAGTCCTCTTCTTGGAGCAAGCGCGTCTATCTCGTCGAAGAAGATAATACAAGGCGCTGCTTGTCTTGCTTTCCTGAAAGTTTCTCTTATTCCTTTTTCTGACTCTCCAACCCATTTTGACAAGAGTTCTGGTCCTTTGACTGAAATGAAGTTTGCTTCTGTTTCAGTAGCAACAGCTTTTGCTAGTAATGTTTTCCCAGTGCCAGGAGGACCATATAAGAACACCCCTCTTGGCGGTTGTATACCCATGCGTTTGAACATTTCAGGATATTTCAACGGCCATTCAATGGCTTCTTGCAATTCTTTCTTAGCTTGCTCTAAGTCTCCTATGTCAGTCCAGTGAACGTTCGGCTTCTCGATTAATACTTCTCTCATCGCACTTGGCTGTATTTCCCTGAAAGCATCCATGAAGTCTTTCTTCGTAACCCTGAGGTTTTCCAGTACTTCGATTGGTATTGTTTCTTCCTCAAGATTTATCTTCGGCAACACTCTTCTAAGTGTTTTCATTGCTGCTTCTCTTGCCAATGCTGCTAAGTCTGCTCCCACGTAGCCATGAGTGATTTGCGCTATTTCCTCTAAATTCACATCTTTGTCAAGAGGCATTCCCCTGGTATGTATTTTAAGTATTTCAAGCCTGCCTTTCTTATCAGGCACACCTAGTTCTATTTCCCTGTCAAACCTGCCTGGTCTTCTCAAAGCAGGGTCTAATGCGTTCGGTCTATTAGTAGCAGCTATTACTATTACTTTTCCTCTTGACTTCAACCCATCCATAAGTGCGAGTAATTGCGCTACTACTCTCTTTTCTACTTCTCCTACTACTTCTTCTCTTTTAGGAGCTATTGAGTCTATCTCGTCTATGAAAATGATTGAAGGAGCGTTCTTCTCTGCTTCTTCAAATATTTTCCTGAGCCTGTGTTCTGCTTCTCCCACGAATTTTGATATTATCTCAGGACCCTGTATTGAGTAGAAGTTAGCGTCTGACTCGTTAGCAACAGCTTTTGCTAGTAATGTTTTCCCAGTGCCAGGAGGACCATATAACAAGACTCCTTTTGGTGGTTCTATGCCCAGCTTTGTAAAGAGTTCAGGGTGTCTTAATGGGAGTTCTATCATCTCTCTTACTTTCCTCACTTGTTCCCCGAGCCCCCCTATATCTTCATAAGTCACTTGCGGCACTCCTTCAAGTTCTTTCACTGGTTCTGATCTTAGTTCTACTTTCGTGTTTTCAGTGATTTGCACTACGTCTTTAGGAGTTACGTTTACTGCTTTGAATATGAAAGGCTGGGCAAACACTGCTAATAGTACTGAGTCTCCTTGTGTTATTGGACGTCCTAAGAACTTGCTTTTCACAAAGTCCTGGAATCCTGAAGTGTACCTAACTGCTGCTTGTGTTGGAGCAAATACTATCTTCTTAGCTTCTTTCACTGTTTTCGGCTTTGTTATCTTTACTAAATCTCCTACTCCTACTCCTGCGTTTTGTCTTATAAGACCATCCATCCTCACTATTCCAAGCCCTTCGTCCTGCGGGTAGCATTGCCATACTATTGCTCCTGTCTTTTTCTTTCCTTCTATTATTACTATATCTCCTGATGTTACTCCAAGCTTCTTACGTGCAGCAGTGTCAAGGCGCACTATCCCTCTTCCAATGTCATCTTGTGTTGCTTCAGCGACTTTTAATTCTATTTCAACCATGAATATCACAACTCCTGCATTTTCTTGAATATGAAACGCATCCATTCTTCAAAAATCTTTTCATTCCTTTTTCTTCTTTTCTCCATTTCCTCCAGTTCTTTCAAGAATTGCTCTTGGTGATGGGCAAGGAATGCCAGCATTTCGTGGATTAATTCTGACTGAGTTATTGGAATGCCTTCTGCTTTTAAGCAGTTCTGGATTTGTTTTATTAGTATTGCGTCTTTTTTGAAGAGTCTTGCAGTAGTCTCATCACCAAGCATATTGTATACTTGTATACAAGCATATTTATATACTTTTCTGTTTAACGTAAGAAGTAAAAACCCTAAAAAACAAAAAGTAAAACATGCTGCCAACAGGATGCAGGCCAATAGATGAGTTATTAGGCGGGGGCTTGTGCGAAGGAGTAATCACGCAAGTATACGGAGGCCCTGGAACTGGTAAGACTAACTTGTGCTTGTTCACTGCTTATACTAATGCAAGGCTTGGGAATAAAATATTATTCATAGACACTGAGACAAGCTTTCATGAGAAAAGAGTAAGTCAAATATTCAAAGACAAGAAAGCTCTTGAAAACGTGAAACTGCATCACGTAAGCAGCTTTGAGGAAGAAGAAAAAGCAATAGAATTAGCAGTGGAAGAAGACGCAGACCTGCTGATAATAGACTCCTTCACTTCATTGTACAGGGTTGAAAGGGACGAAACCAATTCTTATGAGACTACTAAGAGGCTTGGGAAACTAATGCTGAAACTCCTGAACATTGCAAGAGAAAAAAACATACCAGTGTTAGTAACCAACCAGATATACACAAACATTGAAACCAACTACGAAGAACCAATAGGAGGAGACGTGATGAAGTACTATTCGAAAATAATCCTTGAGCTGAAGAACAATGGTTACAACGAACGCAAAGCGATCTTGAAAAAACACTTGTTCAAAAACGCTGAAGGAGAGGCAAAATTCGCAATAGTGGAAAACGGATTAGTAGATTTTTGAACCTCCGGTTGGGAGTACTTCTTGAACGTAGTCAATGCTGATGCTTGCTTCTGGGAACATTTTACCAAGCTTGAACAAAACTTGTTTTGCAGCATGCTGTTTTGAAGAAGAAGCATCAGGCTTTAGTCTTAAAAACTTGCTGGAAACCCTCTTAACTTCTTCAACAGGGCATATTAACAACCTCTCGTCATGCCAGGTTAACGCGAGCACGAGTTCAACGTTCCTGAACCACTTTCTCTTACCCTCGATAACAAAGCTTCCCTTGGCAAGGAATTCTCCGCTCTTAGCAGCGAGTTTTACTTGTTCTGGCTTCACGCAGTAAACGTCAACAGCCCCTCTCCCTTCCTTCCAAGCACGGGAAAAACAAGCAGCAAACACTGCTGCATGCGAAAGCTCTTCCTCAGAACATTCCTGCCCTTTCTTCAAGACCATTGCAGAAGCTCCGTGAATGTCAGCGTGGAAGAACAAGTCTTCTTTTTCCAAGTGTTTTCTCACTACTTCCTCGTTCGACTTTGCTCCCTTGCCCCCTATCATGAGGTGGTTTGATATGAGAGTCCAACGATATTTCTCAAACCATTCCTTCTTTCTAACGATTCTCTTCTCAAGCTTTTTCACAGGAACAGCTTCCTGCTTCTCTATCATTCTCTTCGTCTCTTCAACTGCTGCCAGTGCTTTCTTCGCTTTCATTCTCAGCTTCTTGGCTTTCTCATAGTAAGCAGCAGCGTTTTCATGAATGCTTTTCCGAGGATCTATTACTATTCTCACTCTTCTTCCCCCAATCCTTCTTAGAAACACAATTAGGATCAATGCACATTTCAAAATACCTCTTCCTGCCAGGCATTCTAACCCTCACCATTGGCAACCCGCACTCAGGGCACTTCTTGTTCAAAGGAATTACTATTCCCTTAGCAGGCAATGGAAAACTAACCCTGCATCCCTTTGAGTAACCAGTACAGCCAACGAAACGAGTCCCTTTTTTAGTCCTTATGATCATTAAGTTGTTTCCACACTCAAGACACTTCCCTAATACTTTGTCAGAACGCACTGCTTCCCTTAGCTGGTTTGAAATGCTTTCCTTTGCAGCGTTCACTTTTGCAAGCACTTTCTTTAACAAGTCACGGGACTCGTTAACCACTTCTTCTTTCTTCTTCTTGCCTTTTTCCACTAAGTCCATTTCTTCTTCTAGTTTTGAAGTCATTTCAGGTTTTGTTATCTCAGAAGCGTGTTTTTCAAGCACGTCCACTACTGCAAAAGCTGTTTCTGAAGGAGTCAGGGTCTTCTTTCCTGACACGTATCTTCTGTCAAGCAGTTTTTGAAGAATCTCAGCACGCGTGGACTTGGTTCCAAGCCCAAGCTTGTCCATCAAGCGCACTAATTCTGACAAGGAATACCTCTTCTTAGGCTTTGTTTGTTTTTTCTCAACTTCTAGTTTTTTCACTCTTACTTTTTCACCTTCAGAGAGTTCTGGTAGTTTTTCTTCTTCAGTCTTAGAGTAGGGGTAGTACTCTTTCCATCCTTGAACAATAACAGTCTTGCCTCTTGCTATGAATTTTTCTCCTTCTGCTTCTAATACTGCTTTCACTGATAATAGTTCTGATGGTTCTGCAAGAGTAGCCATGAAACGCCTTACTACCAACTCATATACTTTCCATTCTTCTTTTGACAAATCAGAAGGAGTTGCTTTTGAAACAGGATGAATAGGAGGATGGTCTGTTGCTTTCTTCTTACCATGAGTAGGAGTTAGTTTCTTCTTCTCCAACAATTTCTTACACAAACCTGAAAAGACATTAATGCTTGAAAGCATTTTAAGAGTCTTCCTGAAATCAATTGAAGAATAATAAGTATTATCAGTTCTTGGATATGATATGAATCCTTTCATGTAAAGACTCTCAGCAATGCTCATTGCTTTCAAAGGCTGGAAACCAATGGAAGCAGCTGCTCTAAGAAACTCAGTAGTGTTAAAAGGAGTAGGGGGACTGAGTTTTTGCTTCGTCTTGTTAATTCTAACAACTATTGCTTCTTTGAACTGCTTCGCTTTTATCTTCTTGGCTTCTTCTTCGTTGAATACTTTTTCCTTTTCATGAACTGCTGTGAACTCTTCTCTTCCTTTAACACACTTTAACTTCACTTCCCAGTAGTCTTTCGGCTTGAATGCTTTGATTTCCTTCTCTCTTTCAACTATTAAAGCAAGAGTAGGCGTCTGCACTCTTCCCACTGACAAGAACTGCTTGCCAGTCCTACGAGAAGACAAGGAAATGAAGCGAGTGAGAGCAGCTCCCCATAACAAGTCAATCTCTCTGCGAGTATCAGCAGCATCTGCGAGGTTCTCATCAAACTCTGACAAGTTCTGAAAAGACTTCCTGACTTCTTCAGGAGTAAGGGAAGAAAATCTTGCCCTCTTCACTTCCAAGGAAGGATTAACTCCTAGGACTATGCTTAGTGCTTCTTTTCCAATACTCTCCCCTTCTCTGTCATAGTCAGTTGCTATTATTACTTCATCAGCTTTTCTTGCAAGCGATTTCAACACTTTCTCAATGCTTTTAAGAGAAACAGAGTACTCAAGCGGACTGCTTGCAAGCTCTATTAAGTCAGTCTTGTACCAGTTATTCAACTGTTTTGGAAAATCAACTTTCACTACGTGACCTTTCAAAGGAACTACTACAGAGTCTTCAAGCTTGTAATACTCTACTCCGTTTTTCTTAACAGGCTTTGGTTTTCCGAGAATAGCGGCAATCCTCTTAGCTGCTATTGGCTTCTCAGCTATTATCAACTTCATGACAAATAGGTTATCGAGCACCTTGCATAAAAAACCATACTAAAAAAAGGTTAAGGTTTTTAATACAAGAACCAAGTAATAAGGAACATGGCGATGAAACTAATAACTGAAAGAGAATTCAACTTCATACTAAAAGATGATGAAACAGAGAGCTTGTTTTATTATGTTAAAACTCTTGAAAAAGAAGATGAAAAAACAGCTGACAGAATTGCTAAAGAATTCATAGAAGAACACAAAATTCTTCCACTATACGAACTCGTTAAAGACAAAGAGAGGATTGTTAAAAAAATAAACTCATTGATTGAAAAACACAAAGTAAAAGAAGAATTGAAAGACAGCATGCTTACAGAAGTATTGATGCGCGTAAGCGACGCAATGCGCTTGGCTCCTTTAATGCTTGATCCTGGAATAGAAGACATTCAAGTAATGGGTTATGACAAAGAAGTGGTAATAGCTCACAACGAGTTTGGAGTATGCACTACTAACATTTCCTTCAGTAAAAAGAACAACGAGCTGAGGAAACTGCTTGAACGAATAATAAGAGACCAGCAGGTGCACATTTCATTCAGCAACCCAATAATAGATGTTAGTCTTAGTGACGGTTCAAGATTAAACGCTACTATTGAACCAATATCCCCTAATGGCCCAATGCTTACTATTAGGAAGTTCTCAGCAAAACCAATCACAATAATAAGCCTTGTTAAGAAAGGACAACTGACTCATGATGCTGCTGCATTGTTATGGCTTTACATGGACGCGTTTCAAGCAGTTCCCATTAACTTGATAATAGCAGGAGGAGTAGGGTCTGGTAAGACTACTTTCACCAATGCTCTTACTTTGTTCATTCCAGAAGAAGAAGTACTACTCACAATAGAAGACACGCAAGAACTGCAACCGCAGACTAAGAACGTCATTCGTTTGATTTCAAGGCCTCCTTCTTTTGAAGGAACTGGAGAAATATCACAAGACGTGTTGCTTAAAGCAAGCCTTAGGAAAAACCCTGACAGGATAATAATAGGGGAAATGCGTGGAAAAGAAGCAGCTTCTTTGTTCACTGCCATGAACATTGGAAGGAAATGTCTTACCACTATTCACGCTAACCGTTCAGAAGAAGTAATCAAAAGGCTTACAAGCCCTCCTATGAACGTGCCAATAGAACTCATCGGACTGCTTGATGTTATAATAATGATGGTGCGCATCAATGAAGGGGACAGGATAAAGAGAAGAGTGTTTCAAATATCAGAACTAATAGACAAAGGAGATAGCCAGTATGAAATTAACAATGTTTACGAGTGGAATCCTAAAACAGATTGCTTGGAGAAGAAAAACGAACCAGTGAAAGTTAAGGAAATAGCAGAATTCCTAGGCGTGGATGAAGGTTTGATAAAAGAAGATTTGAAAAACAGGGAAAAAATAATAAGAATGCTAAGCGAAGAAGAAAAAAACATTGAAGAAATGAGAAAAGTAATAGAAAAATACCACAGAACCGTGATTCGCTTCATTAGGAAGAAGTCATTACAGTGAAGAAAGAGGATACCTTTTCAAATATAATTCTGTTGCAAGCATTTGTAAGAAAGGAACCACAAACAATGCTACGATGATGATTGATACTATCTTGTGCTCCCATACGAAGAACTGCCCTAAAAACGTTTCAATGCCAAGCAAAAAGAGGATTAACACAGCTCCTGAGAGCAAGTAAAATGCTCCGAACACTGGCTTTTTCTTCAAAAATACTAAAGAGTCATTAATTGCTTCTAGCAAGCCAAGATCCTCTAATACTATTACCTGCGGAGTGAACAAAAACAACACCCATAAAATTAATATGAGGAACTGGGCAAGCACTGGCAATGACAAAACGTCAAAGAAAACTCCAAGAATTACAGAAGCCAAGCTCATGATAACAAGGAAGGAAAACACCCTTATGACGTATTTTGAAAAAGACTTGAACACTCTTGAAAAACGAACAACGTCAAGAGTCTCCTTGAACTTCACTATATTAATGATAGCTGAAGTGAAAAAAGCCATTGACAACAAGGATATTACGCCAACAAGGAAAAGCACTAATCCGCTGACGAAAGTAACGTCCAAGTAAAGAGAACTGAAACGAATGAAAGCAGAACCAACATTAACATAACTTGAAACAAGCGGAAGCAACAACAGTGAGAATATTGCAAAGATGCTGAAATAAACTACTAAACTAAGAGTTGAGAAATAAACCTTGAAAGCCTTTAACATTGCTTCAAACATGATAAGAAATTAGTCAAAACCAGTATTTATAAGCTGCGCTTTAAGAGAAGAAGAACCACAGCTAGTTATTTCAACCATTACAAAACCATCAGCCTTTTCATCAATTATTACCTGCTTGTAATTAGGAGCCCTTGCAAGAGTCTTCCCATCCTTTGACTTTCCTGTTATTAAAACACGCATGCTTTTTCCAACATACTTTTCATTATTCTCCCTGCTTACTCTTCTTGCAAGTGAAGAAATTTCCGCTGACCTTCTTTTCATCACTTCAGAAGAAACTTTTTTCATGACCACTGCCTTGGTGTTGGGACGAGGATAAAACATTGACACATTAGTAATATCTGGTTTTGTTTTCTTAATCAGTGAAAGAGTCTGCTTGAAATCTTCTTCTGTTTCTCCAGGAAAACCAACAATGATGTCAGTAGCAATACTCACATCCTTCACTTCCTTCCTAACTTCTCTCACGATTTCTTCAAACTGTTGCACGTTTCCCTGCCCGTTCATCAGTTTCAAGATACGATCAGAACCTGACTGGATTGGAATGTGAAGGAATTTATAGGCTTTTTCATTGTTAAGCATTTCAATCCAAGCATCCAAGTCTTCAAAAACAAAAGGAGGATTAGCCATTCCAATCCTTATCAAATAATCCCCCTCCACTCGTGTTAATTCTCCAATAAGTTCTGGCATTGAAAAACCAATATCCCTTCCGTAACATCCGTTATCCTGCGAGGTTAAAAACACTTCCTTCTTGCCTTCCCTTATCATCTTTTCAAAAACAAGCATGATCTTTTTAGGCTTGTAGCTCTTCAACACTCCTCTCGCGTTCTTAGTACCACAAAAATAACAATTACCAAGACAACCCTCACTGACTCCGATGACTCCTGTAATGCCTGACTGAAAAAATAAAACATTAGCCTTATCCTGTTTTTCATCGGAAAAGAAAACCCCGTAGCCTGCTTCAATAGCCTTTGGAACGTCATTGATTGAATTAGTATCCACGAGAGGAACATTAAGAGAAACAGCTCTTTTGAAATTCACACGAGGAAGACAACCAGCCATTACTACTTTCTTCCCCTGGGATAAGTACTTCTCAGCAATGCTAATCATTCTGTTCTCAGTAGTAAGCTTGACAGCACAAGAATTAATCACAACTGCTTCAGCTTTTTTTAGACTAGTTATTTCATGCCCTGCTTCTTTCAGAACGCTTTCAATAACAGCAGAGTCGAACTTGTTAAAAGCACACCCGTAAGTGTCTACGAACACTTTCATTCTTGTTCACTGTTTGATCTTTGTGAAAACAAACCTGAGAATAGAACCAGCAAACAAAGCAACAGCTGACCAGAAAAACACAGAACCATAAAAACCACTGGTTACAGGACTAGTAATCCTCCACTGTACGAAAAACGGATAAAAGAAAAAACCAACCAAAGCGACGAAAGCCACTGTAAATGAGAACAAATAAGAATCAACAAACTTCTTATCAAGCTTGAAAGACAAAGCCAAGTCCTTTGAAACAAAACCAAACAAAAACACTCCAACCACTATTAAGTAAAAAGACAATGAATTCATTTCCTCACCTTCTCAACAACCACTGCAGTACCATAAGCAGTTATTTCAGCAGCTCCTGGGACTACTTGCGCAGTAGTGGAAATACGCGTACCAAGAATAGCATTAGCTCCAAGAGTCTTAGCGTTCTGCACGAGCCTCTCTATCACGTAGCGTTTTGCCTCGTTGATCATTTCAGTATATTCATGAACTTCTCCGCCCATTACTATCCGAAGAGAAGCCAAAACATCTTTTCCTACAAACTTACTCCTCACAGTAGTAGCCCACACCAATCCTTTCACTTCTTTCACTTTGAATCCTGGAAGAGATTCAGTTGTCACTACATGAACAGCGTTGCTTTTCTTCATCTTGGAAAACCTCCTTGTGTATATTTATTTGAAATGAAAAACGTATTTAAACCTATGCAGTGTAAGAAAAAACCATGGAAGACTTACTACCATGGACTGAGAAGTACAGACCTAAGAAACTTTCAGAAGTAGTAGGACACAAGCCAGTAGTTGAAAAACTAAAAGCTTATTCAAAAGAAAAGAACATGCCCAACATGTTATTTGCAGGCCCTCCAGGGGTTGGGAAAACAGTATGCGCTATAGCACTTGCTAATGAGTTGTTCAAGGATTCTTTTCATCAGAACTTCTTAGAACTAAACGCAAGCGATGAAAGAGGCATTGATGTGATACGAGGGAAGATAAAAGATTTCGCAGCCACTCTTCCCTACGGAGGAGCGAGTTTCAAGATAATATTCCTTGACGAAGCAGACGCGCTTACGAAAGACGCTCAAAACGCCTTACGCAGGACCATGGAGAACTACTCAAAAACATGCAGGTTCATCCTGTCATGCAACTACTCTTCACGCATAATAGAACCAATACAATCCAGGTGTGCTTTGTTCAGGTTCAAACCATTACCAGAAAAAGACATAATAAGAAGACTGGAATACATTGCTGAGAAGGAGAAACTGAAAGTCAAGAAAGAAGCACTAGAAGCACTCGTGTACGTGTCAGAAGGAGACATGAGAAAAGCCATAAACTACTTGCAGACAGCAGCAATTGCCAACAAGGAAATAACAGAAGACGACGTGTTCAAAGTAGCTGCAAAAGCCCATCCAAAAGAAGTAAAAGAAATAATAAACCTCAGCATGAAAGGAGACTTTGAAGGAGCACGCAAAAAGCTTGACGCATTATTATTCGAATACGGAATGAGCGGAGAAGACATAATAACTCAATTATACAGGGAGGTAATGAACTCCCAGATAGCTGATTCTGTGAAAGCAAAACTCGTTGACAAGATAGCAGAATACAACTTCAGAATGACTGAAGGAGCAAACGACCGCATTCAAATAGAAGCACTAATAGCCCAGATAGTAAGCATTAACAAGAAGAAAGAGTAAAAAAACTGAAAACAAAATTAAAAAAAAAGAAAAGAGGGTTTAGTTCCTATTTCTTATTTCCTTCTCTTCAAGAACAAAGCCACTGCGAAGACAAATACTATTAGTGCTATTAAACCTACTGCTACTTGCATGTTAATAGGCTGAGCAGGTGTTACTTTTTCAACAGGCTGCTCTGGTTGCTCAGCAGGCGGTGTAACTGGTTGTTCAGGTTGTTCTGGTTGCTGTGGTTGTTCAACAGCAGCAGGAGCAGCTGTTATAGCAAACACTGAGAACCCAGGCACTTCTGCTTCGAAATAATAATACTCGTCATCGCTGTCAAGCATTGTTGCAGAGTAATGCTCCCATTCCTGTGTCTCCTCATTGAATCTGTCCAAGCCAGTGGTTTCAGGGTCAAAATTATTGTCAGCAAACCACTGCTTGCTTACCTTGAACTTGAACACTGCTTTTTCAATGTCATCATTCTGTAGGTTTTGTTTTGAAATCTTCAAATACTCGTAAGCCTTCCTGCCAGTAAGCTCTTTCGTAACCTCTGCAGGTGCTTCATCCGTCTTCTCAATACTTATCTTAACATTATTAGCAGGGTTCTTCACTGTTAATTCTATCTCAGTAACGTGCATTTCTTCTTTTGAAATCTGCATCTTGACAGTGCTTCCTGCTTCCATTGCAGTGAACACGAACGTCTGAGAAATCTCCTCAGGCACTGACACTCCAGGCCCTGAGAAACCAGGACCAGTGGTGGATGAACTAGGAACAGTGTAAGTCACTTTGATATTGTTAGGGCCAGCGCTCAAAGCAGTGCCGTTGATCTTCACGCTTCCAAGCACGTAGTCAGCAGAAGGAAGCAGCCTGCCGTTCACATACACTTTCACGTCAGTAGCAGAGCCAATGCCAGGCACTTTATCAGCAGGAATGTATACTCCTGCGTCAGTACCCATTGTCACTGCTGCCTTGTACTCGTTAGCTGTACCAGCAGTGCCAGCAGGCACTACCTCGTCAAGTATTGGGAATGAGAGAGTGGCATTAGCTTTCACTATTTTAGTAGTATTAATACTCCAACTACTCAAGTTAGAAGTGTTACTAATCTGGTACCTGTACTCTGCAATGCACACTTCAATGTTCTCATTGAACAAAGCATCAGTAACGTTAATACAGTCACTTGAATTGGTCGTAGGCGCGACCACGTACTCTGACCCATTCCAGTAATACACTGCCACATCGCTTGAAACATTATAAGTAGTGTTCCCTACTGTCACGTTCACTGGGAACATGAACAACACTGACACATTGTCAGCAATGTAGTACTGATTAGTAGCGGTCAAGTTAACCACGTACTCAGTGGTCACGTTAGAACCAAGCTCAGGAGGATTAGCAGGGTCAAAGCCCGTAATCTTCTGGCTGTTCAACCTTATCGTAGGAGTAGTAGCCATTGGAATGGTCACAGTATAATTATTGGAACTTGACAAGCCAGTCAAGTTCAACACGAACCAACCAGTAGGCTGGCCATTGTTCAAACCAATAGTACCAGTCACGTTCTGAGAAGAGTTAGTGTCATACAACACGCCGTCAACGTATACGCTGAACTTGTTCAAGAACGTTGCATTAGGACTCGTAGGATCACTCATGGCAGGAGCAATCATGGTCATGGTCTGGTTTCCTTCAGGAGTAGGAACAGTGATGTTCTGCACGTACGCAGGCAATGCTCCTGGAACACTGAAGTTCAGTATGACAGGCGTATTAGCAGCCAAATTGCTAGTGTCAATCACGAAGGAGTAATTATAAGCAAGGTTCTGTACTTCAGTAGGTCCTGCGAAGAACGGCTTGTCAGTGAAGAGAGGCATTACCTGGAATCC
>JAJRYS010000035.1 GCA_024275665.1 archaeon
ACAGTGCTTGAAGCTCCTCCAGTACAAGTAATAAGCGTGAGGCTTTATGAGAAGACTCCTTACGGCTTGAGTATTATCACTGAAGTGCTTTCTGACAAGATAAAGAAAAACGCTGAACGCATGATAAAACTGCCGAAGGGATATAAGACAGAGGAAAAACTAAAAGAAGCAGAACAATTCCTTGAAAAAACAGCAGAAGTAAGAGTTCTTGTAATGACTCAGCCTGACAAGATAAAGCTGAAGAAAAAACCAGAGATAATGGAATTCCCAATAGGAGGAAAGGATGTCAAGGAAGCTTGGGAATACGCTAAGAACATGCTTGGGAAAGAGGTAATGATCACTGACTTGCTTAAGGAAGGAGAATGGATTGACGTTACTGGAGTTACTAAGGGAAAGGGTACTCAGGGACCTGTGAAGAGATTCGGGATTAAAATACAGACGAGGAAAGCTAAGGGGCATAGGAGAATGCCTGGAGCTATTGGCGCTTGGACTCCTTCAAGAGTGCTTTACACTGTTCCAATGGCTGGACAAATGGGATTCCAGACCAGGACAGAGCTTAACAAGAGAATACTAAAGATAGGAGAGAACGGAGAAGAAGTAACTCCCAAGGGAGGCTTTGTTAACTACGGAGTAGTAAGAGGAGCTTACGTGCTGGTGGAAGGATCAGTGCCAGGGCCTAAAAAGAGACTCGTGGTACTGAGAGAAGCAATACGTGGTAAGAAGAAAGAAATGTCTCTTCCTTCAATTGAGTTTGTTTCAAAAGCATCACAGCAAGGATGATGAGTCATGAAAGCAATTGTCTACGACGTGAATGGAAAGCAAGCAGGAGAAGTAGACCTGCCTAGTGTTTTCACTGAGCCTACTCGCATTGATTTGATCAGGAGAGCTTTCAATGCTTTCAGAACACGTTTATTACAGCCAAAAGGCAATTACAAGTTTGCTGGCTTGGAAACTTCTGCAGAGTATGCTGGGAGAAGGCACAAAGTTTACAGAACTAGTATTAACAGGGGAATGGCAAGACTTCCAAGGGAGAAACTTCCTGAAGGAAGATGGGGGGACGTTAAGAGAGTTCCTCAAGCAAAGGGAGGAAGAAGAGCTCACCCTCCTAAAGCAATTAAGAAAATAGTTGAAAAAATTAACAAAAAAGAAAAAAGAAAAGCAATAAGAGCAGCCATTGCTGCTACTGCTTTGAAAGAGCAAGTTGAGAAAAGAGGGCATAAGGTAGGTAATGTTAAACAATTACCAATCATAGTAGAAGACAAGTTAGCAGAGGTCAAGAAAGCAAAAGAACTCAAGAACATTCTCTCAAAACTAGGGCTTGAAGAAGACCTGAAGAAAGCAGAAGAGAAGAAAATAAAAGCAGGTAAAGGAAAGATGAGAGGACGCAAGTACAGGAAGAAGAAAAGCGTGTTAATAGTAGTCCACGAAGACAAGGGGGTAAGCAAGGCTGGTAACAACATTCCAGGAGTAGACGTGTGCATTGCTAAGGACTTGAACATAAACCTGCTTGCTCCAGGAGGAGACGCAGGTAGGCTCACTGTCTTCACTAAGAGTGCTTTAACACAGCTGGATGGATTGTTCAGGTGAAATGATAATGGTAATCGAATACCCATTACTGTCAGAAAAAGCAGTAGGACTGATTGAAAAAGAGAACAAGCTAGTCTTCGTAGTAAGGAAAGATGCTACAAAGAAAGACATCAAGAAAGCTGTTGAAGAACTCTACGGAGTAAAAGTAAGTGATGTTAACACTGTCATAAGCATTAAAGGACAGAAAAAAGCATACGTGAAACTCAAGCCAGAGTTCAAAGCAATTGACTTGGCTACAAAACTTAAGATAATGTGATGAGTCATGGGAAAGCCTTTAATCACTCAGAGAAGAGGAAAAGGAACACCTAGCTTTAGAGCTCCTTCACACAGGTTCAAAGCAGATGCTCATTACAGAAAGCTTGACGAGAAAGAAAAAGGAGTAATAAAAGCAGAGGTAATGGAATTAGTAGACGACCCTGGGAGGACGGGAATACTAATGAAACTCAAGTATGAAGACGGGCAAGAATTATACTTGCCTGCTCCTGAGGGGATAAAAGTAGGAGACATAATAGAAGAAGGAGAACAAGCATCACTGAGGATTGGAAATGTTTTGCCTCTTGAGAAAATCCCTGAAGGATTCCCAGTATTCAACCTGGAGACAAAACCAGGAAACGGAGGAAACCTCGCCCGCTCTTCTGGAAGCGTTTGCTTTATCATTTCAAAATCAGAAGGAAAGGTCATGATCAAACTACCTTCAAAAAAGCTGAAAGCCTTCAACTCCAAGTGCAGGGCGATGATTGGAAACGCTGCAGGAGGAGGAAGGACTAGAAAACCAATGCTAAAAGCAGGGAACAAAAGCAAGAAGAGGAAAGCAAGGGGACAAAGGTATCCTACGGTTAGAGGAGTTCACATGAACCCAGTAGAACACCCTTATGGTGGAAAAGAACACCACGGAGCAAAGACCAAGAAGAAGAAAGGAGGAGCTCCTGGACAACACGTTGGTTCATTCGGAGCAAAAAGGACAGGAAGGAAGAAGAGGAAGTGAGAATGAATGGCTGCTAAGAAATTCACTTTCAGAGGAAAAACGCTTGAAGAACTCATGAAAATGAGTATTGACGAGTTTGCTGAATTGCTGGACACTCGCAAGAGAAGAACCTTGAAAAGAGGGCTGAAAGAACAGCAAAGCAAGCTATTGAAAAGAATTAGTAAAGAAAAACCAGAGAAAACAATAAGAACCCATGTAAGAGACATGATAATCCTTCCTGAAATGGTGGGCCGGGTGTTCTTGGTTCACAGTGGAAAAGCATGGGAAAGAGTTGAAATAAAACCTGAAATGCTTGGACATTACTTAGGCGAGTTCGCGCTCACTAGGAAGAGAGTAACTCACTCAGGACCAGGAATAGGAGCAACAAGGGGAACCAAGTTCGTATCGGTGAAGTAAGATGAAAACAGCAAAAGCACTTGGCAAAGAGATAAACGTGTCATGGAAAGACTGCAACGAAGTATGCTACAACATCAAAAACAAGAATGTCAACAAAGCACTATCTTTCCTGGAAAAAGTCATCAAAAAAGAACAACCAGTAAAATACAGGAGGTACAACAAGGGAATATCCCATCAAAAAACAGCAATAGGAAGATATCCAATCAAAGCAGCAAGAGCAGTTAAAAAAGTACTGGAAAACGCAAAAGCAAACGCAGAACACAAAGGGCATGATGTTGAAAAACTCAAGATAACAAAAGCAAGTGCTTATAAATCACAAACAATAGAAAGAATAAAACCGAGAGGAAGAGCAAGAACGCATAACATAGAGCTTACTAACATAGAAATAGAAGTAAGAGAGGTATGAAGGAAATGATTGAAAAACAATTCATACAAGAGTCAATAAAACGCCTAAGAGCAAAAGAACACGTTAGGAAGAACTTTGAAAAAGCAGGCATAGTTGACGTTGATATTCAAAGAACCCCGATAGCAATGAGAATAGGCATAATAGCTGAGAGGATAGGGTTAATCATTGGGAAGAAAGGAGAAAAAATAAACAAGCTTTCAAAAGACATTGAAACAAAACTGGGAATGGAAAACCCTCAGATAGAAGTAATGGAAGTAAGGAACCCTGATTTAGAACCAATAGTAATAGCCCGTTATGTTAAAAGAATGATTGAAAGAGGAACAAGGCCAAGGATAGTGATTAAGAGAGCTGCTGAAAGAGTAATGAGAGCAGGAGCAATGGGAGTAGAGATAATAACCAAAGGACCCTCTAATAAGGGAATGCGTTCAAGAAAAGAACGCGTAGAAAGAGGGTACTTGAAAAAAGCAGGTGAAACATCAAAACAAGTAAAAGTAGCTAAACTGCAAGCTGTGTTAAAGCAAGGAGTGATAGGGATAACAGTGAAAATAGCCCCTCCTGAAATGATACTCCCTGATAAAATAAAAATTAAAAAACCAGGGATAGAAGAAATAGCGGAAGAAACAGTACCAACGCCAGAAGAAGAGGAAGCAGCTGAAAAAGAAAAAGCAGTAGGAGCAGTAGCAGAAATAGCAGAGGAAGTAAAGCCAACAAAAGCTGAAGAAAAGACTACAAAAGAGGCTTTGAAAGAAGTTGCTGAAAAAGCAGTCGAAGAATTCAAATGCGAAGAATGTGGCAAGAGCTTCAAAACAAAAAGAGGGCTCACAGCCCACATGAGGGTTCATAAGAAGTGATGCTCATGGCAATTTATCGAATTAAAGAACTCAGAGAGAAAACAATAGAAGAATTGGAAAAAATAGAAAGAGAATTAAAAACAGAATTATCAAGAGAAAAGTCAGCTGTTAAAAGTGGAACAAAAGCAGAAAACCCTGGTAAGATAAAGGAGATTAGAAAAACAATAGCAAGGATTAAAACAATCATGAAGGAAAGAGGTGAAAAAAAATAAATGAGTAGCATTTGCCCAGTGTGTGGGCTGCCAAAAGAGCTTTGCGTATGCAAAGAAATCACAAAAACAACTCAAAGAATAAAAATAACAACAGAAAAGAAAAAGTTTGGAAAAACTTACACCATAATAGAAGGCTTTGACAAATCAACAGACCTCCATGGGATGGTGAAGGAATTCAAGAAAAAACTGGCATGCGGAGGAACTGCTAAAGACAGCAGGATAGAACTCCAAGGAAACCACAAAGAAAAAGTCAAACAAATGCTGTTAAAAATGAATTACACAGCAGAACAGATTGACGTCATATGAGATTGAAAAAAAAAGCCGAAGTTCTTATGGGAGAACTCATCGGCGAAGAAATTCAAGTCACTAAAAGCACAAGAAAAGAGTTGATAGGAACAAAAGGGATAGTAATAGACGAGACCCTTAACATACTCATCATTGAAAAAAACAATAAGGAGATGAAAATACCAAAAAAACAATGCTGGTTTAAAGTAAAAGGAGTTGAGATAAACGGGATGGAAATCGCATTCCGTCCTGAAGACAGAATAAAAAAATATTGGAGGAAATTCAATGCAATCATGCAACGATAAAAACTGCCCTATCCACGGAGGATTGAAAATAAGAGGAGCAATAATGGAAGGAGTAGTCGTTAGTAACAAGCCAAAAAACACTGTAATAATTGAAAGAAGTTATTTGAGATTCATTCCAAAATACGAAAGATATGAAAGGAGAAAAACAAGAGTTTCTGCTCACAAACCAGCATGCATGAACATCGAGATAGGGGACAAAGTAAAGATAGGTGAGTGCAGAAAGATTAGCAAAACTAAAAGCTTTGTAGTAATTGAAAAAATAGGTGAAAAGAATTGAAAGCATTATCATCAAAAGTCACAGGCGGTTTAACAATAGGGTCAAGAGTAAAAGTAGATGACAATTCAGGAGCAAAAATAGTTAAGATACTCAGCAAAGCAGGTTACAAAGGAAGAAGGAGGAGAAGACCAGAAATAGGTGTGGGAGACATTTTCCAAGCATCAGTAATACAAGGCAAAAAAGACCTAAGAAAGAAAATAGTAAGAGCAGTGATAATAAGACAGAAAAAAGAAATAAGGAGAGCAAGCGGAGAAAGAGTAAGGTTCGAAGACAACGCCTGTGTATTGATTACTGAAAAAAATGAACCAAAAGCATCAGAGATTAAAGGAGTAGTAGCAAAAGAAGTAGCTGAAAGATTCCCAAAGGTATCAACAATAGCAAAAAATATTGTGTGATGAAAAATGAAAAGCAAACAACCTCGCAAACAAAGAAAAAAATTATACAACCTCCCATTACATAAAAGGAGAAAACAGTTAAGCGCAAGGCTAAGCAAAGAACTTCAAGAAAAATACAAGAAAAGAAGCTTCCCAGTAGTTAAGGGGGACAAAGTAAAAGTGATGAGAGGAAAGTTCAAGGGAAAAGAAGGAAAAGTAATAAAGGTTGATTTGATAAACTTCACGCTTAACATTGAAGGGATAACAACTGCCAAGCAAAAAGGAGACGAAATATTCGTACCAATAAAAGCATCAAATGTTAGGATAACAGAACTAAACATGAATGACCAAAAAAGGAAGAAAGCATTAATGAGAAAGGTTGGTGGAAATGAGTAAGAAAGGGGAAAGAAAACAACAGAAAAGGATATCTTCGCCGAGAGTAGTTAAAGTATTGAAAAAGACAAGCAAATGGCTGATGAAGCCAAGAACAGGAGCTCATGGAAAAAATTCCGTAGCATTAGCAGTAATCCTAAGAGATTACTTGAGAATAGCTGATAATGCTAACGAAGCAAGGAAGATAATAAAAGCAGGCAAAGTAAAAGTAGATGGAAGAGTTGTAAAAGACCACAAGAAAGCAATAGGATTCATGGACTTGATTGAAATACCTTCCCAAAAGCTCGTGTTCAGAGTAGTATTAGATGAAAAAGGGAGAATAGCCTTGAAGGAGTTAAAAGAAAACCCAAGATTCAAACTTGGTAGAATTGAAAAGAAAACCAAAATAAGGAAAGGAAAAACACAAATAACACTTCATGATGGTAAGAACATAGTTAGCGATAAAGACGAATACAAAATAGGAGATGTGTTAAAAATATCCCTTCCTGACCAAAAGATAATGAAAAAACTTTCACTAAAAGAAGGGTCCCTTGCTTACATCATAGGAGGGAAACACGCTGGAGAAACAGCAATAGTGAAAAGCATTGAAAAGGGTTCTATGACAAGAAGAATATTAATAGGATTTGACAAAGAAGGAAAACAATTCACTGCTCCAAGAGAACAAGTCTTCATAATAGGGGAAAAAGAACCAGAGATAAAACTAAAATGAAGTGATAAATGATGATAAACATTGAAAAAGTAACAGTCAACATAGGGGTAGGGACTGCAGGGGAAAAATTAGAGAAAGCAAAAAAGCTCATTGAAAAAATAACGGGGCAAAAACCAGTGCAGACAGTGACAAATAAAAGAATTCCAACATGGGGAGTAAGAAAAGGATTAGCAATAGGGACGAAAGTAACCCTCAGAGGGAAAAAAGCTGAAGAATTTCTCAACAAATGCCTTGATGCTGTTGAAAGAAAAATAAAAGCAAAATCATTTGACGAAAATGGGAACTTTGCATTCGGGATAAGAGAGTATATAGAAATTCCAGGCATCAAATATGACCCAGAAATAGGGATGTTCGGCTTTGACGTATGCGTTACTCTTAAGAAAAAAGGGTACCGCGTTAAAAACAGAAAAATAAAGAAAAGTAAATATCCTAAAAGGCACGCAATAAAAAAAGAAGATGCGATTAAGTTCATTAAAGAAAAATTTAACGTTGAGGTGTTAGATTGACTAAAAAGAAACCAAAGGAAAAAAAGTTCAAATACCCTCGAAAAGGAGAAGAAGGAAGAGTTTGTATATTTTGCGGCAGAAAAAGTTCAATTATAAGAAAATACGGAATCACTATCTGCAGAGAATGCTTCAGGGAAAAAGCAGAAGAGTTAGGGTTCCATAAATACGGGTGAGTCATCATGGATACTTTAGCAAATGCATTAATCACCATCAAAAACAACGAGCTCATGAACAAAAAAGAATGCATCGTCAAGCCAGCTTCAAAACTAATTGGAAAAGTTTTGAAAATAATGCAAAAAGAGAAATATTTGGGCGATTTCGAGTTCATAGAAGATGGCAAAGCAGGAATGTATAAAGTAAAACTAATTGGAAAGATAAACAACTGCAGAGCCATAAAACCAAGATACTCTGTTTCAAAAGATGAATTCGCTAAATGGGAGGAAAGATACCTTCCTTCAAGAAAGCTTGGAATACTAATAGTCTCAACAGATAAAGGAATAATGACACAGCATGAAGCAAAAAAAATGAAATTAGGTGGAAAACTCTTAGCATTCGTATACTAAAGTGATAAGCTATGAAAAAAGAAGTGGTAATCCCAGAAGGGACTACAATAGAAGTGAAAAAGAACATAATAAAAGTGAAAGGACCTCAAGGAGAAATAAGCAAAGAATTCCATCTCGAAAAATTTGTGATAAAACAAGAGAATGGAAAACTGGTAATAGAAATAGAAAACCCAAGAAGAAAAGAAAAGGCATACCTCGGCACTATAACAGCTCATATCAAGAACATGATCCATGGAGTGAACAATAAATTTACTTATAAAATGAAAATCGTGTACAAACACTTTCCAATAAATGTTTCAGTGGAAGGAGACAAACTCGTGATAAAAAACTTCTTAGGAGAAAAAAAACCAAGATACGCAAAGATTCTGGAAGGAACAGATGTTAAAGTAAAGGGAGACATTATTGAAATATCAAATATTGACAAAGAGAAGGCAGGACAAACAGCAGCAAACATTGAAAGAGCCACGAAAGTAAGAAAACTTGACGTTAGGATATTCCAAGATGGGATATTCATAGTAAGCAAAGGTGGGGGAGAATGATAAAAAAAAGAAAAAAACCTAACTTCCAAAGGCAGAATGCTCATCGTAAAAAGAAAGTAAAGAAAAAAGGATGGAGAAAACCAAGAGGAGTTTACTCACATCAAAGAGAAAAAGAGAAACACTATGGCAAAATGCCAACAGTTGGGTATGGGCAACCAAAAAACATCAAAAATAAACACCCTTCTGGATATTATGAAGTATTAGTAAGTTGTTTGAAAGACATTGAAAAAATAAATCCAAAGGAACAGGCGATAAGAATAAGGTCAAGCGTTGGTAAGAAAAAAAGAGCAGAGATAATAAAGAAAGCTGAAGAACTTGGGATAAAAATACTTAACAAGTGATGAGAAATGGAGCTAAAACAAGTGAAAGAACTTGCTGCAAGAATGCTGAAAGTTGGAAAAAATAGAGTAGTGATAAAAAACGAAGAAGAAGCAGCACAAGCAATGACAAGAGAGGATATAAGAACATTAATCTCAAAAAATGCAATAAAGATAGCTCCAAAGAAAGGAATAAGCAGAGGAAGAGCTAGAAAGATAGCAGAACAAAAGAAGAAAGGAAGAAGAGTGAAAAGAGGAAGCAGAAAAGGAGCAGCAGGAGCAAGAACAAAGAAAAAAGAAGAATGGATGAAGAAAGTAAGGGCCTTGAGGAAAAAACTTCAGGAAATAAAACCACAGCTTGAAAAAGAAGACTACAAAAAATTATATTACATGATAAAAGGAGGATATTTCAGAAGCAAATCACACTTAATGTTGTACATAAAAGATAGAGGATTGTTAAAAGAAAAGAAGTGATGAAAACATGGCACACAAATCATCATACAGAGTAAAAGAAAGAAGAAGAAGGGAAGGAAGGACAGACAAAGCAAAAAGACTGGCTTTGCTGAAATCAGGAAAGCCAAGACTAGTTGCAAGAGCATTATCAAAAACGATAATAGCACAAATAATTAAATACAATCCAAAAGGAGATGAGACATTAGTAAACACAACTTCCCTTGAACTTAAAAAAATAGGATATAATGAGAGCACAGGCAATTCAAAAGCAGCATACTTGACAGGGTATTTATGTGGTAAAAAAGCAATAAGCAAAGGAATAAAAGAAGCAGTACTTGACATAGGTTTAAGAACTCCTGTTCATGGTTCAAACATATTCGCAGTACTAAAAGGAGCAATCGATGCTGGAATGCTTATCCCTCATAGTGAAGAAGCATTACCAAAAGAAGAAAGAATAATAGACGAAAAAGTAAAGAAAGTATTAGAAGAAATAAACAGGAAAAAAGAGTGATGGTAAATGGTTGAAGAAAAAGAAGAATGGAAACCAAGAACAAAACTTGGAAAGATGGTTGAAAGCGGAGAAATAACAAATATGGAACAAATTTATGAAAAAGGGTTACCAATACTTGAGCATGAAATAGTTGACAGGCTAGTGCCAAATATCAAAGAAGAAGTATTGTCAGTTAAGATGGTTCAAAGAACAACAGACTCAGGGAGAAAAGGCTCTTTCCTAATAGTAGTAGCTGTTGGGAATGAAGACGGTTATGTTGGAGTAGGAACAGCCAAAGGGCAAGAAGTGAGACCAACGATAGAAAAAGCAGTAAGACAAGCAAAGAAAAACTTGATACATATAAGAAGAGGATGTGGAAGCTGGCAATGCGGCTGTGATGAAGAACATTCAATACCATTCAAAATAAAAGGAGCATGTTCATCAGTTAAAGTTGAATTCCTACCTGCTCCAAAAGGAACAGGAATAGTAGCAGGAGAAACAGCGAAAAAAGTCCTAAAACTTGCTGGAATAAAAGACATATGGTCAAAAACAAATGGGAAGACAGACACTACAATAAACTTTGCAAAAGCAACAATAGATGCTTTGAAAAAAACAAGAAAAATGAAAGAATAAGAAGGTAGAGAAAAATGAGTGAGAAAGAGGTTAAAACAATAGCAGCTGTAAGAATAAGAGGAAGAGTAAATGTTAATAAAAGAATAGAAGACACTATGAGATTATTAAAACTTGACAGAACAAACACATGCGTTATAATACCTTACAACAAGTATTATAAGGGAATGCTGCAAAAAGCAAAAGATTACATTACTTATGGTGAAATAAACAAAGACACTTTTAAGAAAATACTTCTAAAATGGGGCAGAATAGAAGGGAACAAAAAAGTGACAGAAGAATATTTGAAAGAAAAAGGAGCAACTATTGATGATTTATACTCTTTTAAGAAAAAACTGAAGGAAGTAGGGATAAAAGTTCCTTTCAGACTTCACCCTCCAAGAAAAGGATTTAAAGCAACAAGAAGACCATTCACGATGAAAGGAGACCTCGGGTACAGAGGAGATAAGATAAATGATTTACTTGAAAGAATGATATGAGTGATGAATCATGGTAAGGCACAAGAAGAAAATAACAAAACTAAGAGGAACAAGGACTGTAGGAGGAGGGAACAAAAAAAGCAGGAGAGGAAAAGGAAGTAGAATGGGCAGAGGGAGCATTAAAAAAGGAGGACAGAGAAACAAACAGCACATATTAAAATATGAACCTGAAAGACTCCATAAAAAAGGGTTCAAGAGCTTAAAACCAAAACTAAAAACAATAAACTTAAATGAGATTGAAAAGATAGCTGAAAAAGAAGAAGTAAATTTGATAAAAAAAGGTTATGAAAAAGTTCTCGGAAGAGGAGATATAACACAACCATTAAAGATAACTGCTAAAAAATTCACTAAAAAAGCCGTTGAAAAAATAAAAAAAGCAGGCGGAGAAGCCATTATCATAGGTGAGAAGGGTTGAGCTTAGCAGCAATAAAACCACTAATAAACCTAATCCCGGAAGTAAAAGCGCCTGAGAGAAAACCAAACTTAAAAAAAAGACTCGAATGGACTGCTTTTGGACTAATAATCTTCGGAATCCTTGGAGTGATAATGCCGGTAGGGCTTGTTGAAACACAACAATCAGGATTTCTTCAAAACCTTCAAATGATAACTGCTTCAAAAATAGGAACACTAGCAACCCTTGGAATAGGGCCAATCGTGATGGGCTCAATAATACTACAACTATTAGTAGGGGGAGGGCTACTGAAAGTAGATCTCAGTAATCCTGATGAAAAAAAAGCTTTTCAAGGGCTGCAAAAGCTTTTAGCGATATTCTTCTGCTTTTTTGAATCAATAATTTACGTGAGCTCTGGATTCGTACCAGCAGCAGGAGCATCAACTCTTCTCGTAATACTGCAACTTGCTGCAGGTGGTTTGCTTATAATGTATTTAGATGAATTAGTATCAAAATACGGAATAGGCTCAGGTGTTGGATTATTCATAGCAGCAGGAGTATCATTCACAATATTCTGGAAAGCATTCTCATGGATTCAAACTTCAGGAACTTACACAGGACTCGTCCCACAACTACTGCAAGGGATAATAAACGGGAACATCCCAGAAACAGCTTTATTCCCATTAATATTCACAATACTAGTCTTCCTATTGGCAGTATATGCTGAACTAATGAAAATAGAAATACCGCTAACTTTCGGAAGAATTAAAGGGTATGGTGCAAGATACCCTTTGAAATTTTTATACGTGTCAAACATCCCCGTGATATTTGCAGCAGCCTTGTTTGCTAACATCCAACTATGGGGAGTAGCATTACAAGGAATAGGCTTTCCAATACTCGGCAAATTCGTTCAAAACCAGCCAGTAAGCGGGATAGCATACTATCTGAAATCACCTTACGGAGCATTATCGACACCAACACAAGTAATGGTAACTTTAAGTAGCCCAGCAACATTACTTCATATCATAATATACATTTTGATTATGATTTTCTTCTGCGTATTGTTCGGAAAATTCTGGGTAGAGTTAAGTGGTATGAACGCCAAGCAAGTAGCACAACAACTTCAAAGAATAGGACTTCACGTACCAGGATTCAGAAGAGATCCAAGAGTAATCGAAAGAGTGTTAGAAAGATACATTCCAATGGTCACAATCCTTGGTTCAATGGCAGTAGGGTTACTAGCAGTAATAGCAGACCTAACAGGAGCTCTTGGAACAGGAACAGGGATTCTTTTAACTGTAGGAATTCTCTATAGAATGTACGAAGAGCTTGCAGCACAACAAGCTGCAGAACTAATGCCAATGCTGCAAGGGCTGTTAGGATAAGAGAGGTGCTTTAGAAATGATAATATATCAAACCGGAATAGAAGTAGCAATAGTATCAATTCTGATAACCTTGTTTACTAACCTCGTTAATAAGAAAATGGTAAACCAAGACAGGATGGATGAAATAAAGAAGAGGCAAAAAGAGATACAAGAAGAACTAAAAAAAGCAGCAAAAGAAGAAAATAAAAAATTAATGGAAAAACTAAACAAAGAAGTAATGAGCTTAATGAAAGAACAAATGAGCATGACTACAAAACCAATGATGTACACTTTACTTCCAGTGATAATAATATTCGCATTCCTCGGCTCTCGTTACGGAGGAGTAGGAGCAGTAGTAGAAGGAGTCCCAATATTCAACCAACTTGGATGGTTAGGATGGTATATTCTAATATCCTTGCTAACAATGATCCCAATAGAAATAATACACAAAATATACAGAAAAAAGAAGAAGGTGAAAAAGAATGGTTAAGCCAAGTCATCGTACCAGAAGCTTGAGAAGGAAAAAAGTAAAAACACCAGGAGGAAAGACAACTGAAAGAAGAGAAAGAAGAAAAAGCACACACGCAAACTGTGCTTTGTGTAAGAAAAAACTACAAGGAATAAAAACTGATAAAAAACTCCCAAAAACTAAGAAAAAACCAGGAAGAAAGTTCTCAGGAGAATTATGCTCTTCATGCGCTGAAGAAATAGTAAAATTACAAGCAAGAATAGATAATGGTTCTTTGAAAAAGGAAGAAGTGGAAATAAGGTACAGGAAGTACTTGAAATGATAATAACAATAAGTGGAGAACCAGGAGCAGGGTCAACGACAATAGCTCGCTTGTTATCAAAAAAAACAGGATACCCTATACTCACGGTAGGAGAAATTCACAAAAAAATAGCAAGAGAACAAGGGCTAACAGTAGAAGAGCATTGGGAAAGACTAAGAAAAGATGAGAAAAAACTAGAAGAATTCCATAAGAAGATAGACGAAGAACAAAAAAAAGAAGCATCAAAACACGAGAACCTAATCATTAATGGAAAACTAAGTGCCTTCCAAATACCAAATGCTGAGCTTAAGGTACTATTAATAGCTGAGTCGAGAGAAAGAGCAAGAAGAATAGCTGGAAGAGAAGGGATTAGTCAAAGAGAAGCTCTTGAAAGAATGGCAGAAAGAGAAGCAATAGAAAGAAAAGAATGGAGAAGGATGTACGGGTTTGATTACGTAGAAGACAAAAACGCTTATGACATGATAATAGATTCAACAAACATGACGCCTGAGGAAATAGTTGAAAAAATAATGGAGGTAATCAAATGACATTAATAGAAAAAGGAAGAGTAGTAATAATAACAAGAGGATCAGATGCTGGGAAAGAAGCAGTCATAAAAGAAGTAATAGATGACAACTTCGTGAAAATAGTGGGAGAAAAAGTAAAAGAAAGAAGAATCAACGTAAAACACTTTGAAATCACTGGAAAGAAAACAGACAAAATGCCAACATCTAAAGTAAGAGAAAAAAAGACCAAGAAAGAAACTGAGAAAAAAAGGCATGAGAAATGAAAGGACTAATTCTAATAGACAAGCCAATAGGACCAACAAGCAGCCAAGTGACCAACTGGGTAAAACAAATACTCGGAGAAAAAAAAGCAGCGCACTGCGGCACTCTTGACCCTAACGTAAGCGGAGTACTACCAATTCTAATTGGGAAAGGAATAAAACTGCAAGAATATTTACAGAAACACGGCAAGGAATACGTGTGTCTCATAGAAACGCAAGCAAGCAAAGAAGAATTCAAACAAGTACTAAAAGAATTCACTGGGAAAATATACCAAAAGCCTCCTGAAATGTCAGCAGTAGCGAAGAAAACAAGAGTCAGAAAAATATACTCTATTCAAATCATCGACAACATTGAAAACAATTACTTGTTAAGGATAAAATGCCAGCATGGAACATACATTAGGAAACTCGTGGAAGACATTGGAATAGTGCTCGGGAAGAAGATGATAATGAAAGAACTGAGAAGAACGAGAAGCGGTTTGTTCAAAGAACAAGAATGCGTTACCCTTACAAGACTAAGAGACGCTTATGAGTTAAGAGACAAAAAACCAGAACTACTACAAGAAATAATAAAACCGTTAGAAGAAGCAGTCAAAGGAATGGCAACAGTAACACTGAAAAGCAAGGCTGCTGAGAACGTGAAAAAAGGAGCACCAGTATACGCTCCTGGAATAAAACAAATGACTGGAAGCATAGAGAAAAGAACACCAGTAGCTTTGTTTGATGAAAATGGAAAACTAATAGGAATGGGCATCTCTAAATACAGCAAGAAACAAGTCCTTGAAAAAAACAAAGGATTAGTAATAAAAACAAAGAAAATCGTAGTATAAACAAAATACATACAACGCTGTGGTCGCACGGCCGGAATTATCGGACCGGCGCTAAAGCGCGCATGGCATTAAAGCCATGCACACTATAAAGTCATACTAATAACGCGGTGGTCGCATAGACAGCAAATGGCAAGCCATTTGGTTTGCACCTTTGCAGGTGCAATGGTATTGCGCCAGTTTGCTTCGCAAAGCCAAACGACTGAGCTAAGCGAGGCGAGCCTGGAGACAGCTAACAGCAAGCTGTTAGCAAGCTGGTGCCCTTCGGGGCTCGGGAGTTCGAATCTCCCCCACCGCGTACATGAAAAACAAACAAATACAAAACATTTATAAACCCCTGAGAACAGAACTAATAACACTGAATTTTTTGAAAAACCATACAGGCGAGTCCATTGGACGATGACCTACAGTGAAACAAACTCTTCTAAAAGAAGAGCTTTTTGGAAAGAGCGAAAAGGTGGATTTGATTGGCTGAAACGACAGAATTCAAAGGAAGGCTAAGAATAGCTGGAAGAGAAATAAACGGGCACGAATCAATTTCAAAAGCATTGACAAGGATTAAAGGAATTGGAATAAACCTTGCTGAAGCAATCACTGACGTGCTTGAAAAAGAGTTAAAAGTTAGTAGGGATGAGAAGATAGGAAACCTTACTGACAAGCAACTAGACAAAGTAGAGGAGATAATTTCTAATCCTGAAAAGTATGGGATTCCTTCATGGATGCTTAACAGGAGAAAGGATTACGAAACAGGGGAAGACGTTCACTTAATAAGTTTTGACCTTGAATTCAAGCAAAAAGAAGATGTTAAGAGAGAGATTAACATGAAGTCTTACAAAGGAGTAAGACACATGTTCGGCTTGAGAGTAAGAGGTCAGAGGACTAAGACTACTGGAAGGAAAGGGCTAACAGTAGGAGTGCAGAGGAAGAAACAACAACCTTCTAAGAAGAAGAGCAGTGGAGGACAAAAGAAGAAGTGATGAGTAATGGGAGATCCGAGAAGGCTTAAAAGGACTTATGACACGCCAAAGCACCCTTGGGAGAAGGAAAGAATCCTTGAAGAGAACAAGCTTATTCGTGAGTACGGACTTAAGAACAAGAGGGAAATTTGGAAAGCCAAGACAGAAATAAGGAAGTACAGGCACTTGGCAAGAGAATTAGTAGGAATGACTCCTGAGGAAAGGAAGGAAAAAGAAGAAGTGTTAATGAACAAGCTGAAAAGGTTCGGCATTCTCTCAGAAGGAAGTTCTCTTGATGACGTCTTGTCATTAAAAGCAGAAGACCTGCTTAAGAGAAGACTGCAGACAATCGTGTGGAAGAAAGGGCTTGCTAAGAGCGCTAAGCAAGCCAGGCAATTAATAACACACGGCCACATAGCTCTTGACGGGAGGAAAGTAACAGCTCCTGGAATGATCATAGCAGTAGAAAAAGAAGACTTAATAGAATGGTACGGAAAGCCAATCATAACAGAACCATCCAAAAGGGAAGAAAGCGGATTAGAAGACTTGGTGAAAGAAGCTGAAGAACACGAAGCAGAAGAGGAAAAAGAAAGAGAAGAAAAAATTGAAAAACAAGAGCAGGAAGCTTTGGAAGAAGCAGAAGCACAGGTTGAAGGTGGAGCAGAATGAAGAAAGAATTATGGGGAATAGCTCACATATACTCTTCGAAGAATAATACTATTATTACTGTCACTGATCTCACTGGAGCAGAAACTATTGCAAAATGCTCTGGGGGAATGGTCACTGACTCTGATAGGAAAGAAGGTTCTCCTAACACGGCAATGCTCGCTGCTCAGAAAGTAGCAGAAGACCTGAAGAACAAAGGAGTAGTAGGAGTGCACATCCAAGTAAGAGCACCAGGAGGACATAAGTCAAAAATACCAGGGCAAGGAGCACAAGCAGCAATAAGGGCTCTTGCAAGAAGCGGTTTGAAGATTGGAATGATAGAGGATGTTACTCCAATTCCTCATGACACTACGAGAAAACCAGGGGGAAAGAGAGGAAGAAGAGTGTGAGGGTTAATGAAAATTGAAAAACTCAAAATAGAAGGAGAAAAGATGACGTTCACTCTAAGGGGTGCTGACCATGCTTCAGCAAACGCGATAAGAAGAGTGATAATGTCAGAAATACCAGTGCTCGCAATAGATGAAGTTGATTTTTATGAAAACACAAGCTCTCTATTCGACGAATACATTGCTCACAGGATAGGCTTAATTCCAATAAAAGCAGATTTAGGGATAGAAAAAGGAAAAAGCAAAGTAATGTTCTCCTTAGACTGTAAAGGCCCATGCACTGTTTACGCTTCTGACTTGAAGACAAAAGACAAAGAAGCAAAACCAGCGTATGAAAAAATACAAATAATGAAACTAAGAGAAGGGCAGTCACTAAGGCTGGAAGCAATAGCAAGAGAAGGGATTGGAAAAGAACACGCGAAGTTCCAAGCAGGTTTTTGTTTTTACAAAGTTCACAAAACAGACCCAACCTCATTTGACTTTGAAATAGAATCATTTGGAAGTATGCCTGTAAAAAAACTCTTAGAAAAAGCAGTTAAGATAATTACTAATAAAGCAGAAGAATTCAAGAAAATAGTAACCAAATAACCAACATGAAAGTGAATGCGTCCATGCAGGGGTAGGCGAAGAAAACCCAAGTTTTCTTCGAACCCCAGCATGAAAGTGAATGCGTCCATGCAGGGGTGCCGGAGCCTGGAATCCATTCTCCGCTGCAAGCGGGAGTGAATAGAAAACGGGCAGGGTTGAGGGCCCTGTGGCTAAGTGCCTACGCGCGTTCAAAAGCCGTATCCGGCTTGCGGGCTAAGCGCCCGCGGAAGGCACAAGGCCTTCCCAGACACTGGCAAGCCGACGGCAGGGAAAACAGAGAAACCAAAAGGCTTCTCTTTTCCCCGGGTCTTTTCTCTTGCGAACGAACAGTTCGCAAGTTTGAAAGAGAAAAGCCCGCTGAGAGTCGCGTCCCCTGCATCACTTTCAAAAGAAGGAACAAGAGAGGAATGATGAAGAATGAAAAAAGGAACAACAAACCCGTTGTTGAAAGAACTACTGTTCAAGATGAAGAAAACAAAGAGCGAAGGATGGAAAACAGTAGCTGAAAAGCTCGAAACACCAAAGAGAAAAAGAAAAAACGTTAACATTGAAAAAATAAACAAATACTCAAAAGAAGGAGACGTGATAGTAGTCCCTGGAAAAGTGACAAGCACAGGAGAATTAGGCCATAAGATCACGATAAGCGCTCTTGGATTCTCGGAAAAAGCAATTGAAAAACTGAAAAAAGCAGGAGCAATCATAAAAACGTTTGAAGAACTAATGAAAGAAAATCCTAAGTTTTCAAAAATCAAGATAATCCAGTGATGAGGAATGAAAGTAATAAATGCTGAAAACACTGTGCTCGGAAGGCTTGCTTCAGAAGCAGCAAAACTGGCAATGAACGGAGAAGAAGTAGTCATAATAAATGCTGAGAAAGCAGTAATAACAGGAAATCCTGATGACATTTACGAACGTTACTTTCAAAAATTCCAAATAAGAGACATTGCAAAGCCTGAGAAAAGTCCTAAAATGTCAAGAAGGCCTGACTTGTTCGTTAAAAGGACAATAAGAGGGATGATTCCAAGAAGAAGGAAAAACGGGAAAGAAGCTTTGTCAAGAATAAAAGCGTTCATAGGGACCCCTAAAGAATATGAAGGAAAAGGAGAAGTAATTGAAAACATAATAAAGAAAAACAAGAAAGGCATGACTGTAGAAGAATTGTGTAAAAAACTAGGATGGAAGGGATGAGAAGATGGCTGCTCGTAAGACTGAAAAAATCATTATGACAAGAGGAAAAAAGAAAGAAGCAATAGCAAGAGTGAGAATAAAGAAAGGGAAAGGAACAATAAAAATAAATGGGAAATTGATTGACGCTTATGAACCTGAAAGCGCTAAAGAAGTAATAATGGAACCAATAATAATAGCAGAAACCGTGTTAGGAAATGGTTTTTATGAGTCTCTTGATATTCAAGCCAATGTGAAAGGCGGGGGTGTAATGGGACAAGCCTATGCTTGCAGGACAGCACTTGGCAAAGCACTCGTGGAATGGAGTGGAAGCGAAGACTTGAAAAAGAAGTTCACAGAATATGATAGAACACTTATAATAGATGATGTGAGAAGGAAAGAACCAAAGAAGTTCCTGAGAAAAGGAGCAAGAGCAAAACCAATAAAATCATACAGGTGATCGTGGAATGCTTTTCCCAGTTAGATGTTTTTCATGCGGAAAACCCATAGGACACTTATGGGAGGAATACAAGGAAAGAACAGAAAAAGGAGAGGATCCTGGAAAAGTACTAGACTCCCTAGGAGTGGAAAGGTACTGCTGCAGGAGAATGTTCATATCACACAAGGACTTCATAGACGAGATCATGCCATTCACAAGGTGAAAACGCTTTGCGTTCCAGGATCACAAGCATAAAACTAAGAAAAGCCAAGAATTCCAAAGGCACTATTACTATAAAAGCAATCGTGAAAACGCATGATGCAAAAGCATGGGCTATTACTCCTTCTGGGACTAGTTCTGGAAAACACGAAGCAGTATTCATGCCTGACAAGCCAGACAAACTAATAAGACAAGCAAATGACAAACTAATACCAAGGTTAATAGGTCTTAATGTTTTCGACCAAGAGCAAGTAGATTTAACAATGCGTGAAGCTGACGGTACTGAAAACTTTTCACGAATAGGAGCAAGCATAACCACTGCCATTTCCACTGCTTGTTTGAAAGCAGCAGCAGCTTCTGCTGGAAAAGAATTATACGAATACCTAGGCGGAAAGAGAATGCCTTTCCTCGTGGGAAAATGCATTGGGGGAGGCGCTCATGCGAAAAAATCAACTGACTTCCAGGAGTTCTTAAGCATTCCACTAACACGTGACGTTGAAAAAGCAGTGAAAGTAAACAAAGCAATGCACAGGAAAGTAGGAAGAATGCTTAACTCTTCAAAACTAGACTACGAAGGAGGATGGGTGGCGAACATTACTAATGAAGAAGCATTAGAAGTAATGAGCACAGCTGCTGAAGAAGTGATGAGAAAAGAAAAAACAAGCATTGCCATAGGAATTGACATTGCTGCAAGCACTCTGTTCAACGGAGAAAAATACGTTTACAAAGACAAAGAACTAAACGAAAAAGAACAAAAGAAGTATGTTGAAAACCTTGTCAAAGAATACGACGTATATTACGTGGAGGATGCTTTCCACGAGGATGATTTCAAGTCATTCTCATGGCTCACTAAGAAAGTTAAAAGCAGCCTAATAGTAGGAGACGACTTATTCACCACTAACAAGAAAAGATTGGAAAAAGGCATAAAATTAAAAGCAGGAAACTCAATAATAATAAAACCAAACCAAGTGGGAACAATTACAGACGTATTCCAAACAGTAAAGCTTGCGAAAAGTCATGATTACACGCCAGTAGTCTCTCACAGGTCAGGCGAGACAAAAGACGCATTCATAGCAGACCTCGCAGTAGGCCTGGAAGCACCATTAATGAAAATAGGGATTATTGGGAAAGAAAGGACGGCTAAAACAAGCCGCCTTGTTAAAATAAAAAGGAGGATAATGAAATGAGGAGGAAAAAAGAAGAATACAACGTATCCCTTGAAAAACCCCTAGTACCCTTGGAAAAATACTTAGAAGCAGGAGCACACATAGGCTCGAAATTCAAGTCAGGAATGATGAGAAAATTCATTTACAAATGCAGGAACGACGGCTTATGCGTGCTTGATGTGAATGCTTTAAACGCCAGGATCAAAACAGCAGCCAAGATGATAGCAAGATACGATCCTAAAGACGTGCTAGTAGTAGCTGGAAGAGTTTATGCTCAAAAACCAGCTAAGAAATTCGCTGAAAAAATAGGAGCAAAATACGTTATAGGGAGGTTCATTCCAGGCACTCTTACAAACCCTCAGAACGAGAACTTCGTAGAACCAGAACTACTCATAACAGCAGACCCTCCAGTAGACAAGCAAGCCATCAAAGAAGCAGTGAAAGCAAAAATACCAGTAATCTCCTTATGTGACACAAGTAATCTTACAAAGAACATTGACTTCGTAATACCAGTGAACAACAAAGGGAAGAAATCACTAGCACTAGTATACTACTTACTAGCAAGAGAAGTGCTGAAAGAAAGAGGAGTGATAAAAAGCGACAAAGAATTTGACGCAACCTCTGAAGAGTTCGAAGCAAAAACTCTTAAAAGCGTGATTGAAAAGAAGAAGGGGAGAAGGAGATGATAAGACTTCCTGCAGTAGCAGGGCAATTCTATCCCTTGGGAAAAAAAGAACTGGAAAAAGAAGTTGAAAAACTCCTTGAAAAAACACGAATAGAAATTAAGAAAAAGCCAGTAGCAGCAATAGCACCACACGCAGGGTATTACTACTCTGGGTGGGTTGCTGCTTATTCTTATTCTGCTTTGAAAAACACCAAGCCAGAAACAATAGCAGTCATAGGACCAAACCACACTGGATACGGGTTCGGAGTATCAGTAGGAAAAAGCGATGAATGGGAAACACCACTCGGAAAAGTTACCATAGACGTTGAAAAAGCTCATGAAATAACACAAGAAGACTTCGTGCTCGACTCCTCAGCACACGCTTACGAGCACTCAATAGAAGTACAAATACCATTTCTTCAGAAAACCTTCAAAGAATTCAAAATACTGCCAATATGCGTAATGGACCAAAACAAAGAAACAATGAAAAAACTCGGAGACTCTCTTGACAAAGTACTAGGGAAAAAAGACTTAGTCATTGCTTCTACTGATTTCTCTCACTACGTTCCTTATTCAGAAGCTTATAAGAACGACTTAAAAGCAATTAAAAAAATAGAAGAACTAGACATAGACGGGTTGTATGAGACGATAAGAGAAAACAACATAAGCATGTGCGGGTACGGATGCGTAGCAGCAGCAATCCAATTCGCTAAGAAAAGAGGAGCAAAAAAAGCAGAACTCCTCAAGTACGCTACGAGCGGAGACGTCACAGGAGACAAAGCGCAAGTAGTAGGATACGCTTCAATGATAATCGAGTAAAAAACGAAAAACAACCACGATTGACGTGAAAAGATTTAAAAGAAAAGACAAGGATAATAAACGCAATGAAAACAGCAACTGTTTCTACTCCTGGGAAAATAATACTATTCGGAGAGCACTCAGTAGTCTACAACAAGAAAGGAATAGCAAGTGCTATTGACAAACACTCCACGGTAAAAATCAAAGAAAACACCAACGAATTCATCAGTTTATTCTTAAAAGATTTCAACATAAGAACAAGGATAAGAATAGAAGAAGCTGTTAGTTTTGCTGAAGAAATAAAAACATTAGCAAGTGAGAAAAAATTTGACCAGATTAAAAAATTATCAAAGAACCCAATAAACCCTATAAAAGCAGTAATCGGAACAACAATAAACAAGGACAAAAATCCCTCTAGTTTTGACATGGTTATCTCTTCGAGAATACCAAAGACAGGGGGACTCGGCTCTGGAAGCAGTGTCTTCGCAGGAGTAAGTGCTACAATACTATCATTATCAGGGAATAGGATAAACAAGAAGAAGATAGCTGAGAACGCTTACTTGGGAGATGTTATTGCTCATGCTGGGACGCCAAGCGGAATAGACACTTCAACAGTAACATACGGAGGATTCATAGAGTACAAAAAAACAACAGGAGTAAAACCATTGAAGATAAAAAGCCCTCTTCTAATAGTAATAGGAGACACAGGTATCCCAGCGAGAACAAAGACAGCAGTGACTCAAGTAAGAAGAATGCTGGAAGAAAAACCATTACAAGTGAAACGCGTGCTTGAAGAAATGGACTCAATAGCAGAAGAAGGAATAAGACAAGTGAAAGAGAACAACTTTGAAATGATTGGAAAACTCATGAACGAGAACCAAGAATGCTTAAGAGGATTAAGAGTCTCTCATCCGAAACTTGAAAAACTAATAAAAGCCTCGTTAAGAGCAGGAGCTCTTGGAGCAAAACTATCAGGAGGGGGCAAAGGAGGCATAATGATAGCATTAGCAGAAAGCAAAGCAATGCAAAAGAAGATAGCAAGAAGCATTGAAAACACAGGAGGAAAAGCAATAATAACCACTATTGGAGTAGAAGGAGTAAAAAGAGAAGGATTATAATGCTAGAATACTAAAAAGGATAAAAAGAGAAGAGTTAGAAGTGATGTTATGAAGTTCCGTGAGTTTCTGGAAAAACTACAACAAGAAAAAGAGTTAATAGTGATAAAAAAACCAGTATCAA
>JAJRYS010000036.1 GCA_024275665.1 archaeon
CAAAATCAATAGAAGCAAAGAACCCTAAAGACCTTCCGAAACTAATAGAAGCACTAAGGCAAGTGGCAAAAGAAGACCCAACAGTCAAAGTGGAGATAAACGAAGAAACAGGAGAGCACTTGATCTCTGGAATGGGAGAACTTCACTTAGAAATACTTGAGCACGTTATAAAGAAAGACAAAGGAGTAGACATTGAAACATCACAACCAATAGTAGTATACCGCGAAAGCGTGTTCCAGCAGTCAAAACAAGTAGAAGGAAAATCACCTAACAAACACAACAAATTCTACATAGTGGTAGAACCATTAGAAGATGAAATACACAACGCTATAAAAGAAGGAGTAATACCAGAAGGAAAGATCAAAAACCCTAAAGAACTCACTGCAAAACTAAGAGAACTTGGAATGAGCGCCGACGAAGCAAAAAAAGTGTGGTTCATTGAAAACGGATGCATGCTCGTAGACGTGACAAAGGGAGTACAATATTTGAACGAAGCAAAAGAATTAATAATACAATCATTCCAAAAAGCAGTGAACGAAGGACCTCTTGCTCATGAAAAATGCTTGAAAATGAAAGTAAAACTCATAGACGTAGTGCTGCATGAAGACGCAGTGCACAGAGGACCTTCACAAGTAATACCTGCAGTGAAAAACGCTATACTAGCCGCAATGCTTTACGCTGATGCTGGATTAATGGAGCCGAAACAAAAATTGTTCATATCAGTGCCACAAGAGTACATGGGAGCAGTAACAGGAGAAATCCAAGGAAGAAGAGGCCAAATTCTTGAAATGAAACAAGAAGAAGATGCCCTAACAATAATAGCAAAAGTACCAGTAGCAGAGATGTTCGGATTCGCAGCTGCTATTCGTTCAATATCACAAGGAAGAGCATTATGGTCAACTGAATATCTTGGGTATGAAAAACTGCCAAAGAGTTTGCAAGCAGAAGTAATAAGAAAAATAAGAGAAAGAAAAGGATTAAAGCCAGAACCACCAACGCCGCAAGATTTATTAGCATGAAGGTTTAAAATCATAATAACAAAACGGAGGTAATTGACAATGGCTGACAAAAAACCACACATGAACCTTGTGTTTATAGGACACGTAGACCACGGAAAATCAACAACAGTCGGAAGAATCCTCTTCGACACAGGAGCACTCAGCGAAACAGAACTGAGAAAACTCAAAGAAGAAGCAGCAAAAGTAGGAAAAGCAACATTCGAATTCGCATTCGTCATGGACAAACTAAAAGAAGAAAGAGAAAGAGGAGTAACCATTGACGTAATGCACAAAGACTTCCAAACAAACAAGTACTACTTCACAATCATAGACGCTCCAGGACACAGGGACTTCGTAAAAAACATGATCACAGGAACATCACAAGCAGACGCAGCAGTATTAGTAGTGTCTGCAAAAGAAGGACCACAACCACAGACAAAAGAACACGCATTCCTAGCAAGAACACTAGGAGTAGGACAATTAATAGTAGCAATAAACAAAATGGATACTATTAATTATGATGAAAACAGATTCAATGAAGTAAAATCAGAAATAGAAAAACTCCTGAAAACAATAGGATACAAAGTAGAAAACATTCCAATAATACCAATAGCAGCATACACTGGAGACAACGTAGCAAAGAAGTCAGACAAAATGCCATGGTATAAGGGAAAAACACTCGTAGAAGCATTCGATGACTTCGTACCACCTGAAAAACCAGTAAATAAACCACTAAGACTTCCAATACAAGACGTTTACTCCATCACAGGAGTAGGATTAGTGCCAGTAGGAAGAGTGGAAACAGGAGTACTAAAAGTAGGAGACAAAGTAATAGTAATGCCTTCAGGAGCAACAGGAGAAATAAAATCAATAGAAATGCACCACCAACCAATGCAACAAGCAGAACCAGGAGACAACATCGGATTCAACCTTAAAGGAATTGACAAGAAAAGCATTAAGAGAGGAGACGTAATAGGACACCCAGATAATCCTCCAACAGTAGTAGAAGAATTCAAAGCACAAATAGTAGTACTCAACCACCCAACAGCAATAACAGTAGGATACCAACCAGTAATCCACGCTCACACAGCACAAGTAGCATGCAGCATAATATCACTTGACAAGAAAATAAACCCTAAGACAGGACAAGTAGAACAAGAAAACCCAGAATTCATTAAAACAGGAGACGTAGCAATAGTAACATTCAAACCAACAAGGCCTATGGTAATAGAAAAAGCAAGCGAATTCTCCCCTCTTGGAAGATTCGCAGTAAGAGACATGGGACAAACAGTAGCAGCAGGAATGGTGATAGACGTCAAAAAGAAACAATAAACCCTCCTTTCCTTTTTTATTATGTTTTGAAAAGGTGAAAAGAAAGTGACTCAAACCGCAAGCATTAAACTCGTAAGCCCTGACTACAAAAAACTAGAACAAGTATGCAGTGAAATAAAAGAAGTAGCTTTAAAAACAGGAGCAAAAATATCAGGACCAATACCACTCCCAACAAAAAAACTAAAAATAACAACAATGAAAAGTCCTTGCGGTGACGGGTCAAAAACATGGGAAAAATGGCAAATGCGCATCCACAAAAGACTCATAAACATACAAGCAGACGAAAGAACACTCAGGCAAATAATGCGCGTGCAAGTACCAGACCAAGTTCACATTGAAATAGAACTCGCGTGAAATTCTGATTCTCTGCATTGAAAAAGACAAGAAGCATATAAAGATTTATAAAAGCTGATTATCAAATAATAACCACGCATACACATGCACTACTCAAAAAAAAACAACGGGCCCATAGCCTAGTGGATAAGGCGGCATTCCAAAGCTTGCTGGAAAGCTGAGGACCGTAAGCCTTCTAAGCTGCAGATCGTGGGTTCGAACAGCCGTATCCGGCTGGCGGGCTGAGACCACGTTCAGCAAAAGCTGAAGTGGCCTGGTTTCCGCTTGCAGCGGAAAAAAGCCAGCTAGGCAGCGAGAAAGTCCCACTGGGCCCGTTCAAAAATTCTTCAGAACCATAAGCAGGGGTGGCAGAGTCCACTGGAGAAAACAAGTGTTTTCTCTGATGACTGGAGTGGTAATGCGCTGGTTCGCTTTCGCTGTGCGAAACGGACGACCGAGCGGCGGAGTGAGGCGAACCTTGAGAGCCAGTGGGCTTCGGCCCGCCAGGGTTCAAACCTGCAGTGAGTTGAACTCACTGAGTTTTTCTCTTGCAGGAGAAAATCCCTGCCCCTGCGTAACTTTTCTTATTTCTCGTTGCCCAAGTGTTTTGCATACAATTCCGTGTGCCTATTGCTTAACGTCAACTCAAGAAAACCTATAACCAATAGTGCTACTGTAATTGCTCTTCCAAGGAACCAGTAAGGAAGCAAAGGAGTTCCTTTCAAGAGGAAGTAGAAGGGAACTATTATTGCGTATGAAAACCAGGACAATCCTATGAGGAGCAGCCCTTTCCTCTTGAGATGAGAATACATTATGCTGAAAAGCACTCCGAACAATAATGACAATGGGATTACGAAGAGAATTATGTGCAGTGCTGGGGAGAGGATAGTGTCTTTAAGCACGAAATCAATATACCCTATCAATCCTTCCTGCGCAAAGAACAATGAGATAGGCATTACTTTAAGCCAGAAATGTCGAGTAGTTATTATCCCTATAATTCCTGAATACAAGAACACAAGCATTACGCTCACAAGACTTTGCCTTATGAAATAAACAGCCAAATAAGCAGTAGTAGTATGATCTAACGGCATTAAGATTAGATAAGCTTCAAGTAAGTGTGATAAAAAATACGAAAACATTCCTGCACTCCATAACAAAAGAGATGTTGTTTTCTCAACCCTCCACTTATACAATAATACTATTGATGCCAACAAAGACATCAAAGCACTTACAACTGCAAACGCCCATAACATTCTTATTTCACCCCAAATGCTTCTGCAAACTTTAATACTATTCCTTTTTCTATTTTAAATTCAATCCAGTTAAGAGGATGAGCTGTTCTCGCAAGTCTTGGCACTCTAAGAAACCTCTTATACTCTCTTACAGCCAAGCTTATCCTTCCATCCGTAAAATAATCAACTGAAGTTACTACTCTTTTTTTATGTAATCCACTTTCAAGTACTATGAGTGCTACTGAATTTGACCCTTTAATCACTCCTGACACTCTTTCAAGAAAAGAAAGAGCTTGCTTTTCATCAGAAAAAGAAATGAAATCAGAGAAGGAATCTATTATAATCCTTCCTCCTTTGCCATTAATTCCTGCCTGTGCAAGCACTTGTTTGAAGACAGAGAGCAACACATTAAGGTCTGCTATTGACTTGACAAAGAAGACTCTTTCTCTTTTTTTCATACTTCCACTTCTAAAACTGTAACAGTCTATAAAGAAGAAACGCTCAAGGAATGGTGTTATATCCACGCCGGTAATTTTGAAATCATTTATTAGTTCTTCAAAACTCTTATTAGTACTAATCCAAATACAAGGTTCTCCCTTAACTAATCCTTCTAACACGAATTGCTTGCAGAACGTGGTCTTACCAGTGCCCGGATCTCCTGTGATAAGTATGCAGCATCCTGCTGGGATTCCTCCTTGTATCATTGCATCTAGCCCTGGGATTCCAGTAGTCTTTCTTTTTATGAGCATTGTTGGAAAAGTGATTTCAACAGGCCTTTCAATCACTTCTTCTCTCATAGCCTCGGATATTTCTTCTTCTCTCATACAATTCAAAAAGGAACGAAAAGAATTTATTGCTTTCGGTTCAAAACATACTGTGATTAGATGAACAGAATGCTAAGAAGAATGATTCTACATATGATTCAAAAGAAGGCAATAATACGAATAGGAGTCCCAGCAATTATAATAAATGCGAAAGGAGAAATCCTTCTTGGGAAAAGAAGCGATGACCACGTGTTTTACCCTTCTTTGTGGGGCTTGCCAGGAGGCTTTGTTGAGTACGGTGAGACCTTAGAACAAGCAGTCAAGAGAGAAGTAAGAGAAGAACTAGGTGTTGAAGTAAGAGTGGTTAAAACAGCGAAAAGTTTTTATGAAAACCTTCCTAACAAGGAGTGCTCTGTTCACTCAATAGATGTTCCTCACTATTGCAAGATAACAAGAGGAAAACCAGAAGCACGAGACGAAACTTCGGAAGTGAAGTGGTTCAAATCAGGAGAGATTAAAAGGATGAGACTAGCTTACTCTCATAAGAAAATACTAAGAGAAGAAGGATTAATATGAAAGAATTCGAACTGTTTGAACACACTGCAGACGTAGGAGTACGTGGTTTTGGCAGGACTGTTGAAGAGGCTTTTGAAAACACTGCCAAGGCAATGATGTCAGTAATGTTCGACTTGAAAACAATAGAACCAAAGAGAGAAATTGAGATAGAGTGCAGTGCTGGTAGTATTGACGAACTTTTGGTTGCTTTCTTGAACGAAGTGCTGTCAATGATTGACATTGAAGGATTAGTATTAAGAGAATTCAGAGTTAGCATTAATGAAAACAAACTAACATGCGTTGCAAAGGGGGAGGAATTCAAGCCTGAAAAACACCATCCTAAGACTGAAGTAAAAGCAGCTACTTACTCTCAGTTGAAAGTATTCAAGAATGATGGTTATTGGGTTGCTCAATGCATTGTAGACGTTTGAAAAGGAGGAGAGGGGAATGGATTTGAACACGTTCAAAAAGCTGAGTGATTATGAGTGGATGGTTGAAAAAACAGGAGACATGAACGTGCCAGCAGTAATATACGCCAGCAGTACTCTCGTGGAGAACATGGATGAGAAAGTAAGAGAACAATTAGTGAACGTAGCTTCTCTTCCTGGAATAGTAAACGCTGCGATGGCAATGCCTGACGCTCACTGGGGTTACGGTTTTCCAATAGGAGGAGTGGGCGCTTTTGACGAAGAAGAAGGAGTAGTGTCAGTAGGAGGAGTAGGCTTTGATATTTCATGTGGAGTAAGAACGATGAGAACAGGATTGAAAGAAGAAGACGTCAGACCAAAACTAAGAGAAGTAATAGACGAGTTGTTCAAAACAGTTCCAGCAGGACTTGGTTCCACTGGAGAGATAAAGCTAACAGAAGAAGGAATTGATGAAGTGCTTGAAGGAGGAGCAGTATGGGCTGTTGAGCAAGGATACGGTACTGAAAAAGACTTGGAGTTCGTGGAAGAATTCGGAAGAGTAGAAGGAGCTGATGCTTCCAAGGTTTCTCACAAGGCGAAGAAGAGGCAGTAGAAGCAAGTAGGCACTCTTGGCTCTGGAAACCACTACTTAGAACTGCAAGTAGTTGACGAGGTTTACGATGAGAGAATTGCAAAGACGTACGGGTTGGAGAAAGGAGACGTGGTAATCTCTTTTCACTGCGGTTCAAGAGCATTAGGACACCAGATTGGAATGGATTACTTGCAAATACTCGCGCAAGCTTCAAAGAAGTATAACATTCCGATAAGAGACAAGGAACTCGTATGCGCTCCAATTCAATCAGAAGAAGGAAGAAACTACTTCGCAGCAATGAGCGCTGGAATCAACTGCGCCTTGGCCAACAGGCAAGTAATAGCTCACTTGGCACGCACTGCTTTTGAAAAAGTATTCCCAGAAGCAAAAGTAGAAACGCTGTATGACATTTCCCACAACACCTGCAAGATAGAAGAACACGAAGTAAACGGAGAAAAAAGAAAGTTGTACATTCACAGGAAAGGAGCTACTAGGGCTTTTGGTCCTGGCAGGAAAGAACTTCCAAAAGACTACATGAAAGCAGGACAACCAGTATTAATCGGAGGAAGCATGGGAACTTATTCTTACATCCTGGCTGGAACAGAGCATGGAACTAGCAAGACCTTTGGAAGCGCTTGCCACGGAGGAGGCAGACGTATGAGCAGGAAGAAGGCAAAGCACAAGTGGTTCGGTGAGAAAGTAATACAAGACCTGGCTAAGAAAGGCATAATAGTAAAAGCTCATTCGTACGCAGGAGTAGCTGAAGAAGCTCCAGGAGCTTACAAAGACGTGAGAGAAGTAGTGGACTCTGTTCACAATGCAGGACTCGCTGTTAAAGTAGTCAGAACCAGACCAATAGGAACGATTAAAGGATGAAGTTGCAAATCAACCGAATCCCGAGAGGGATAAGGCATCACAACTCTTTCCCTATCCCTACCCCTTCTCTGAAAGCTTTGATGTTCTTATCAATGTCATGCCTTATAGTGTTTTTAATAGCATTTTCAATGTGTTTTTGTTTTACGTCAATTAATCCTTTACCTACTGCAATTCCTATCATCATCAGGTTCCCAAATATTATATTACCATAGTCTTGCCTTGCCTTTCCAAAAGCATTGAACGTGATAACTTCCTTCGCAAACGGCTTCAATCTCTTCATTATTTCCTCTCTTCCTAGGTATGGTATTTTCAAGACGTTAGAGTAAATAGGGACTATTGGGTAATCATTGACAAGGAACACTGTTTTTTCTTTCCTAGCGTATTTCACTGCCCTGAGTGCTTCTAATGGTTCGAAAGCTATTATCAGGTCAGCGTCTGATTGCATTATACCAGGTGAGTGGATCTTTCCCTTGCTCATCCTGATGAAAGTAGGAATAGATCCTCCTCTTTGTGCTAAGCCGTGGAGAGTGACTCCTCTGACGAAAAGCCCTTGTTCTTGCGCTGCTCTTGCAAGCACTACTGAAGTGCTGAGAACTCCTTGTCCTCCAATGCCCGTGAGTAATACATCAGTCATTCCAAGTCACTCCTCTTAACCATTGAAGCTGGTTTAATAGCACCATGAGGGCATACCTGGGCGCATACAGAACAGCCCCAGCACAAGTCCTCGTTGATGTAATACTTCGCATTCTTTCCTTTTCCCTCTTTTATGATGGCAGGGCACGCGAACTTGTCAGTGCATTCCCCGCATTTGACGCATTTGTTAGGGTCTATTTGGAACTTAGGCACTTGCACGTTCTGCTTCCTCATTTCCCTCATGAACAGCAAACGACACTCTCCTTTTGATATTAACACGTTTAACCCTGGCTTGTTGTACAACTCCTTGACTGTTTTCTGCAGTTCTTTCTGGTTGAAAGAACTCACTACTCTAACATCGTCTGCTCCTAGTGCTTTCGCGACCTCGTCAAGTTTTAACCTTTCTACTTTTTCTCCCATTCCAGTCCTGCCAGTGCCAGGATGAGGCTGGTGGCCTGTCATCGCAGTAATGTAATTGTCAAGGATTATCACGAACGCGTCTGTCTTGTTGAAGTGGAAGTTAGCAAGACCAGGCATGCCTGCGTGGAAGAAAGTAGAATCACCTATGAACACTACTGGCTTCTGGTTTGTTGTTTTCATAATCCCGTTAGTAACTCCTTCACTAGCACCCATGCTCAGGACAAAGTCCTGCATCTCGTAAGGCTCGAATATTCCCAACACGTAACAGCCAATGTCCCCAGCATACACTGTCTTGTCTCCTAACACTTTCTTGACAGCGTAGAAAGTAGACCTATGAGGGCATCCCTGGCAGAAAGTAGGCTTACGAGGAGGCATTCCTTCAAGCGCTTTCTCAACCATTCTTGAATGCTTTTTGAAGTCAATTCCAGTCTTCTTGCCGAACAGCTTTTCAAAGACTGGAAGCACTGTCTCAGTGTTATACTCCCCTACTCTTGGAAGCAAGCCCTTGCCATGCACTAC
>JAJRYS010000037.1 GCA_024275665.1 archaeon
CAAAAGCAGGAAGCTTGAAAGGAAAACGAATAAACGCAACCGCTTTTGATAGTGATAACATAGAGGAACTGAAAAAAGTGTTAGAAGAATATGGATTCAAACCAACAGGAAAAGAGATAATGTATGATGGAATTACAGGAAAGAAGATTGAAGCAGAAATATTCGTAGGAGTAGTTTATTACGAGAGATTAAAACACTTGGTAAGCATGAAAATCCATGCAAGGGCAAGAGGACCAGTACAAATACTAACACGCCAGCCAACAGAAGGAAGAGCAAGAGAAGGAGGATTAAGATTTGGAGAAATGGAAAGAGACTGCCTTATAGGGCATGGGACTGCTTTATTATTAATGGAAAGATTATTGGAAGAATCAGACAAAGTAACAGAACTCGTATGTTCAAATTGCGGAATGATAGCAGTAAGTGATAAGATAAGAAAGAAAGATTACTGCCCAGTATGCGGAAGCAATGATGTGTACGAAGTTGAAATGAGCTATGCTTTCAAACTGTTATTGAACGAAATGAAAGCAATGGGAGTTTACCCGAAACTAGTATTAGAAGACAAGGCGTGATTGCATGATTGAAAAAGAAATTAAAAGCATAAAGTTTGGGTTATTGAGCCCTGAAATGATTAGGAAAATGTCAGCAGTAAGAATAATCACTCCTGACACTTACAGTGATGATGGTTACCCAATAGAAGGAGGGCTGATGGATTTAAGAATGGGAATAATAGACCCAGGTCTAAGATGTAAGACATGTGGAGGGAGAATGAATTCTTGTCCAGGTCATTTTGGGTCAGTTGAGCTCGTAAGACCAGTAATTCACATCGGTTACGTAAAAATGATATTAACTCTTTTAAAGGCAACATGCAGTTCATGTGGAAGGATACTCGTAGGTCCGGATAAAATAGAGGAATTAAAGGAATTGATGCTTAGAGAAGAAGAAGGAAAAACAATAATAGAAGAGGAAGAAAAAGAAGCGCTTGAACTCATAAAAGAAAGAATGGGGGAAGAAGAAAAAGACATAACAGAAGAAAAAGCCCTTGACTTGATAGAAAGAGCAAAAAAAGCAAGCAAATGCCCTCATTGCAAAGCAAAACAAGGGAAAATAAAACTCGTGAAACCAACCACTTTCTATGAAGATGACAAAAGATTGCTGCCTTCTGAAATAAGAGAAAGGCTTGAAAGAATACCAGATGCTGATTTAAAACTGCTTGGAATAAATCCTGAAGCAGCAAGGCCGGAATGGGCTGTGCTAACAGTATTACCTGTGCCCCCAGTATCTGCAAGACCTTCAATTATATTAGAAACAGGAGAAAGAAGTGAAGATGACTTAACTCACAAACTAGTAGATATCATCAGAATAAACCAAAGACTTGCAGATAACATTTCAGCAGGAGCACCACAACTAATAATAGAAGACTTATGGGACTTGCTCCAATACCACGTTACTACTTATTTCAACAATGAAGTTTCCGGAATTCCACCTGCAAAACACAGGTCAGGAAGAGCATTAAAAACGCTGTTCCAAAGACTGAAAGGAAAAGAAGGAAGGATAAGAAATTACTTGTCAGGAAAAAGAGTTAACTTCTCAGCAAGAACTGTGATCTCACCTGACCCTTCACTATCAATATCAGAAGTAGGAGTACCTCAAGAAATCGCAGAAGAATTAACAGTACCAGTGCACGTTACTGAATGGAATCTTGATGAAATGAAAAAATTCATTAAAAGCAAGACATACCCAAAAGCCAATTATGTAATAAGACCAGATGGAAGAAGGAAAAAAATAACAGAACTAAATAGAGAAGAAATAGTAGATGAATTAACACCAGGGTACATAGTTGAAAGACAATTAGTAGATGGGGATATTTCATTCTTCAACAGGCAGCCATCACTACACAGAGTATCAATGATGGCTCACAAAGTAAGAGTTCTTCCTGGAAAAACTTTCAGAATGAACGACGCTACCTCTGAGCCATACAACGCAGACTATGATGGAGATGAAATGAACCTCCACATCCCACAAACAGAAGAAGCAAAAACAGAAGCAGAAGAATTAATGCCAGTAGAAAAACACATTATATCAATACGTCACGGAGAACCATTAGTAAAAGGACACCATGATCATGTCTCAGGGATTTACTTCCTAACAAACTCAAAAGCATGGTTCACTAGAGAAGAAGCATCATGGCTTCTTGGGCAAATAGGAATAAAAGAACTACCAGAACCACGTAGCAATGGAAAATATCATGGAAAAGACATATTTTCAATGCTCTTGCCAGAAGACTTCTCAATTACTTACTTGTCAAAAATGTGCGTGCATTGCGGCACTTGTGAAAAAGAGAAATGTGAGTTTGAAGCTTATGTGAAAATAGAAAAAGGAAAATTAATTTCAGGAGCTATTGAATCAAAAGGAGTGGGTGGAGAACTTCTCAAAAAAATGTTCCTTGAAAAAGGACCAAAAATAACAAGAGAATATCTTGACAGAGTAACAAAAATATCCTTAGCCACTTTAATGCTTAAAGGATTAACAATAGGATTAAGCGATTATGATATTAGTGAAGAAACACAGAAAAAGATTAAGAAAATATTATCAAATGGAGAAAAAGAAGTTAATGCATTGATAGAGAAATACAGAAAAGGAGAACTTGAAAGCACGCCTGGAAAAACAGTTGAGGAAACTCTTGAAGATATAATAATGGACGTGCTTGCAAGAACAAGAACAGATGTTGGAAGAGTAATAGAAAGAAGCTTAGGGCAGGAAAATCCTGCAGTGCTGATGTCGAAATCAGGAGCAAGAGGAAGCTTGATAAATGTTACTCAAATGGCCGGATGCATTGGACAAACATCAGTTAGAGGAAAAAGAATATCAAGAGGATATAGAAACAAATCTCTGCCTCATTTCAAGGAAGGAGACATATCAGCAGGGGCAAGAGGGTTCATAAAAAGTTCTTTCAAAGATGGTTTAAAACCAACAGAATTCTTCTTCCATGCAATGAGTGGAAGAGATGGATTAGTAGACAAAGGAATTAACACAAGCGTTTCTGGTTACATGCAAAGAAGACTAATAAACGCATTGATGGATTTGATTGTGGAACAAGATTCTACAGTAAGAGATGCAAGCAGCAATATAATACAATTTGCTTACGGAGAAGATGGATTAAACCCAATGAAAACAGGAGAAGAAAACCTCAAAGAGAAAATAAGTGATTGAAATGCAGGACTGGTTAAAAGAATATGAGACGAAATTACCATTCACAGTATTTGAATTGTTAAAAGAAAGAACCAAAGAACTTGATGAAAAGAAAGCAAAAAAAATATTTGAAAAAACCTTAAAAGAATACAAAAAATATCAAACAATACCAGGAGAAGCAGTAGGAATAATAGCAGCTCAGTCAATAGGAGAGCCAGGAACACAGATGACAATGAAAACCTTTCACTTTGCAGGAGTAGCAGAAGTAGCAGTACCTCAAGGCCTCCCAAGGTTTATTGAATTAGTAGATGTAAGAAAAACACCAAAGTATCCTGTAATGTGGGTTTATCTAAAAGAAAACAAATCAAGAGAAAAAGCAGTGGAAATAGCGCGTAAAATAGAAATGGTAACTGTTGAAAAAGTTGCATCAATAAAAGAAAATTTTGCTGAGAAAGAAGCAGTAATAAAACTTGATTCAAAAAAACTTAAGGAGCATGGTTTGAAAACAGCAGACGTTGCTCAAAAAATAGAAGCAAAAATAAAAAAGAAGGTTACAGTTGGAAGAAATGAAATAATAATAAAAGAAAAAAAGATGCCTTTGAAAAACCTGAGGAGAATAACAAACAAGATAAAACAAGTTCATATAGCAGGAATAGAAGGAATAAGAAGAGCAGCAGTAGTGCAAAGAAATGGAGAATATGTAGTACAAACAGACGGAACAAATTTGAAAGAAATACTGCAAGTAGAAGAAATAGACCATACAAGAACTATAAGTAACAACGTTAAAGAAGTTGAAAAAGTTCTTGGGATAGAAGCTGCAAGAAACGTATTATTGAATGAAGCAGCAGGAGTGCTAAAAGACCAAAACCTTAATGTCAACATAAGGCACTTAATGCTAGTTGCAGACCTTATGACAGTTACTGGAATAGTAAAGCCTGTTGGTAGGCAAGGGATATCAGGGCAAAAAAGATCAGTGCTTGCAAGAGCTGCGTTTGAAGAAACAGTAAGGCACTTACTGGATGCAGCAATTGACGGGACCGAGGACAAGCTAACAGGAATAGCAGAAAACATCATAGTGGGAAAACCAATTCCTTCTGGAACAGGAAAAGTTGAACTAATAATGAAGATGGTGAAAAAATGAGCTTAGAAACAAAAATAAAAAGAATTATAAAAACAGGAAAAATAGAAATAGGAAGCAACAAAGCAATAGATAATTTAAAGAAAGGAAAAGCAAAGGCAGTTATAATAACAGAAAACACTCCGAAGAAGATAAAAGAAGACATAAACTATTACGCAAAAATGGCAAAAACTCCAATAGTAACATTTAAAGGAACGCCCATAAAACTAGGGGAAGTATGCGGAAAACCTTTCGTAATAGCAGCAATCAGCATAATTGACACAGGGGGCATAAAACTAAAAGAACTAACAGAGGAAGAGAAATGATAAAACTCACATCACAAGAAATACAACTCATTAACTTTTTTGAAAAAAAGACAAAAGCAAGAGTAAAAGACTGCATAAACGAAGAAGAAGGAATAACATTCATCGTTGAGAAAGGAGACATAGGATTAGCGATAGGGAAAGGAGGGCAAAAAATAAAAAAGATAAAAGATGAAATAGGAAAAGAAATACACGTATACGAATATGCAGACAATGAAGCTGATTTCATAAAAAACCTTTTCTTCCCAATCAAAATCGATAAAGTGGAAATAAACGGAAAAGAAGCAAAGGTTTTTATTGATCCAAAACAGAAAAAAAGAGCTATTGGAAAACAAGGAAAGAAAATAAACAATGTTAAAAAAATAATAATAAGACATTATGATATTCAAAACATAAAAATCGTGTGATGAAAAATGCCGGGAGAATTCGCAGCAAGAAAACTTGAGTCAGACAGACAGCACTTCCGATGGAGGGATGTTGACTATCTGACTAGAATGAGGAGAAAAGCAGGAAGATTTGTCGATCCGTTAGAAGGCGCGCCACAAGCAACAGGAATAGTAACAGAAAAAGTTGTAAGAGAACAAAAACAACCTCACTCAGGACTGATTAAATGCGTGAGAGTGCAATTAATAAAAAATGGTAAAATGGTTACTGCTCATGTTCCAAGGGACAAAGCAATAAACCACATTGACGAACACGACGAAGTACTAATAGAAGGGCTTGGAGGATCACAGAGAGGAGCAATAGGATCAATGTGGGGAGTGAAATACAAAGTAATAAAAGTAAACGGAGTAAGCCTTGAAGAAATAAGAAGAGGTAAGAAAGAAAAACCAAAGAGGTAAGACAGCATGTATAAAATATTCAACAAGTGGGATTCAGAAGTAGAAATAGAAGACCCAGGACTTAGGAAATACATTAACCTAGAGACTAGGATAGTTCTTCATGACCAAGGAAGACATGCTAAGAGGAGTTTTGGGAAGACAAAACTCCACATAGTAGAACGTTTGATAAATTCACTCATGAGAGGAGGAACAGGAAGGAAAATAGGAGGAAAAGTGATAAGAGGGAGAGGAGGATGCGGTAAGAAAGAAAAAATGAGAAAAGTTGTGGAAAACGCATTCGAAATAATACATAAAAAAACAAAACAAAACCCTATTCAAATTCTTGTAAAAGCAATAGAAAACGCTGCACCAAGAGAAGAAACAACAAGAGTAAAATACGGGGGAATAATCACTCCAATAGCTGTTGATACTTCTCCTCAAAGAAGAGTTGACTTTGCTCTAAGAAACATTGCAAGAGCAGTTGCTATTCGTTCTTTTGATAACAAGAAAAGCGCTGAAGAAGCCTTAGCATAAGAACTAATTCTTGCATCAAACAATGACACTCAAAGCCATGCAATAAGCAGGAAAAACGAAGTAGAGAGAATCGCTAAGAGCAGCAGGTGAAGACAATGGGAAGAATAGAACAAATGGCTCAAAAAGTGCACGAAATCATGTACAAACAAGTGAAAATTAGAAACATTGCTATAATTGCTCACATTGACCATGGAAAAACAACTCTGTCAGACAACCTCATAGCAGGAGCAGGGTTGATGAGCGAAGAACTGGCTGGAAAAGCCTGCGAATTAGACTCTTACGAGTTAGAAGCAGAGAGAGGCATTACAATATTCTCTGCTAACATATCAATGGTGTACAACTACAACGGAGAAGACTACTTAGTAAACTTAATAGACACGCCTGGCCACGTTGATTTTGGAGGAGGAGTAACCAGAGCAATGAGAGCAGTGGATGGAGCAATAGTAGTAGCATGTGCTGTTGAAGGAGTAATGCCACAAACAGAAACAGTGCTAAGACAAGCACTCAAAGAAAAAGTAAAACCAGTTCTTTACATTAATAAAGTAGACAGACTCATAAACGAATTACAAGTTACTCCAGAAGAACTGCAACAACGACTTGTTAAAATAATAGCAAAAGTAAATGAGTTGATAAAAAAATACGCTTCAGGAGACCTGAAAGAAAAATGGCAAGTAAGCGTGCAGGATGGGTCCGTTGCTTTTGGATCTGCTTATCACAACTGGGCTATTTCACTTCCTTACATGCAAAAAACAGGAATAAACTTTAAAGACATAATAGAACACTGCAGGCAAGACAAACAAAAAGAACTTGCCAAGAAAATACCAGGATACAAAATAATACTCGACATGGTAGTAAAACACTTGCCAAGTCCTATAGAAGCACAGAAAATGAGGATACCTCACATATGGCACGGGGACATCAACTCAGAAATAGGAAAACAAATGATGAACGTTGACAAAGACGGGAAAGTAACAATCATGATTACTAACATTTCCGTGGACCCTCACGCAGGGGAAATAGCCACTGGAAGAGTGTATTCTGGGACTGTTAAGAAAGGGACAAAACTCTACTTGATAAACAGCAGTAGAGAAGCAACAGTGCAACAAGTCGCAATTTACATGAACGATGGAAGAATACAACTACCAGACATCCCAGCAGGAAACATTGCTGCTTTAAGCGGTTTGAAAGATGCCTTCGCAGGAGAAACAGCATGCGAGGAAAAAATAGAACCATTCGAGTCAATAAAACACTACTCAGAACCAGTAGTCACAAAATCAATAGAAGCAAAGAACCCTAAAGACCTTCCGAAACTAATAGAAGCACTAAGGCAAGTGGCAAAAGAAGACCCAACAGTCAAAGTGGAGATAAACGAAGAAACAGGAGAGCACTTGATCTCTGTAATGGGAGAACTTCACTTAGAAATACTTGAGCACGTTATAAAGAAAGACAAAGGAGTAGACATTGAAACATCACAGCCAATAGTAGTATACCGCGAAAGCGTGTTCCAGCAGTCAAAACAAGTAGAAGGAAAATCACCTAACAAACACAACGAATTCTACATAGTGGTAGAACCATTAGAAGATGAAATACACAACGCTATAAAAGAAGGAGTAATACCAGAAGGAAAGATCAAAAACCCTAAAGAACTCACTGCAAAACTAAGAGAACTTGGAATGAGCGCC
>JAJRYS010000004.1 GCA_024275665.1 archaeon
AGAAAGGATTGCTCAGAAAAAAACGCATTGGGAAAAAGGTCTTGTACTGGGCCGAGCAATAAAGGGACGATCACGTCCCTTGCCCGGTCTCCTTTTTTAATCATTAACAAGAATAAGATAGCGTTAGCAAGTATGCTCCAAGCATTGCTGTTAGTAAGCCAGCAAGCACACTGATTTTAGGATTCTTTCTTAGGAAAGGAATATAGTACCTTTCTAGTACTATGAAGGGAGATAAAAAGATTAAAGCAGCTCCAAGCAGTATTAGTTTTTTGTTTTCAGGAGTTGCTATTGTAATTCCGAGAAAGATGAAAAAAGTTAGCAAATCCTGCCAGCTCAATCTCATAGTAATTAGTGATTCTTTTAAGAGTTTTAAAACTAACCCTTTGTTAAAAAACAAAAACAGGGAAGAAGGATTAATTCCTTCTTCAGCAAGTAAATTCAATGAAAGGATATTCGTCACTTACTACTTGGTATGTTGTTCCACTTGTCAGTGTTTTTGAAGCTCCTGAAGCATTGTATACTCCTACGTATGCTGAGTCACCAACGCCTAAGCTGCTTAGTGTTAAATGAAGTCCTGTGCTTGTTCCATTAGCATAGTACAGTGTCACGTTTCCGCTTAGTGTTTCTCCTCCGTTGTTGTACACGAGTACTTTGCTGTAGTCAGTTGAACATCCTGATACTGTGAAGCTTTTTTGTGATGTTTGCACGTTTGGCTTGCTTGTGTATGCTCCTATCCAGTACCATACTCCTACTGCTGCTATTACTGCTATGGCTATCAAGAGCACTACTGCCACAACAGGTGATACTCCTTTTTTCATTTCTTATTACACCTCCAAAAGCATGTCTTAGTTGAGTATTAAGTAATCCTGTTTCATTTATAAACGTTGCTGTTTGCGTTCTATTTTATCCTAACAACTGAAGGTTTTTTGCGTGTTGCTTTTGCAAAATATCCAAAGTTTTTCAATTTTATTTCTTTTTCCTTTGCAAGCATTTTAACTGCTTTATTAACTCTTTCTTCAGGAATGTTTAATTGTTCTGCTATCTCTTCAACCGTTATCTCTGTTCCTACTGGAAACCCTTTAATGTAATTCAATACTACTTCTTTTTCATTTACCTTAGAAACTTCTTCAACTTTTGCTTTTGTTATGACTGCTTTAGCTTCATGTTCTTTTATTTTTTCTTCAATTTTTTCTGCTTTACTTATCACTTTTTTTATTTTTTCAGCGTGCTCTGGTTTCTTTTCTTTTGCTTTTTCAAGTTCTTTTTTTACTTTTGAAACATCCTCATGTATTACTGTTGTAGGCAAGTGCATTTCTTTTATTAGCAGGTTTAATCCTGATGGTTTTATCTTTTTGTCTTCAACTGTTTTTCTAACTTCCTTGATTGTTTTCCTCAGCTCCTCAGCATGTTTTTTAGGCATTGCTTTTTCTTTTTCAAGAGTTTTTTCAACAGTATCAAGTCTCTTGTTTATTGATTTCAATAATTTTCCTGTTTCCGTTGTTTTCTGAAGTTTTTTAACTTCTTCAACAGTCTCTTTTATTTCCTTATTCACTTTATTATTTTTGTTTTTTAATGCTTGGTCTATCTTATTCTCTATGCTTTTCAGTAATTGAACAACAGCTTCTGTTTCTTCTGGTTTTGCTCCTGTTGTCTTCATGCCAACGTCTATTTCTTCAATTTTTTTGTTGATTTCTTCTGCTTTCTTCTCAAGCTGTTTTTTGAATTCTTCTTGTTTTAGTGATTGTATTTGTTTTTGAATATTTCTGAACTCTTGTTTTATGACTGACAACTGTTGCGCGTCGCCGACTGCGAAACTCTCAGTCCAAGAAGTTATGCTGCTTATTTTTTCTTCAAGGTTCTTCATTTGTCTTAAGAGCTCGATTAGTTTTTCGTGTTCTTCTTTTGAAATTCTAAGAGTTTCATCAACTCTTTTCTTCAGTTCTTCTATCATCCTAAGGTCTTCTTTCACTTCTGCCACTCTTTTCTTAACTTCTGCTTCTTTCAAAGGTCTTCCACTTGCGACTACTTCACTTATGTTATCTACTTTAGTTTCAACAGCACTTATCTTAGTTTTCAGAACATCGAGCAATGCTGCAATGTTTTTATCTCCTTTCCTGCTAACTTCATTGGAGATTAAATCAAGACGATTTTTCAACTCATTTACCTGGTTCTTAAGCATTTCAATTCCTTGCATCACTGCATTAGGAGAGCTTGTTATTTTTTCTTCAAGAGTTTCTACGTCTTTCTCTATCTCGCTTACTTCTTTCTGAATGCTTTCAATCTGCTGTGAATGAGGAAGGCTCCTTATTACCTCTTCTAATGAATTAAGTCTCTTGCTAATATTTTTGATCATTTCTTGCTGTGTTTTTAGGATTTCATTAGAAGATTGTGCTTTTTCAACCTTGTCACGTAGCAAACTTATTTGCTCTAATAATTTCAGTTGTGATTTTGAAAGAGAAGCAAGAGTTTTTTCAACAGCTTCATCTGACTCTGATTCAGAAGCTTGTATGAGCATGTCCATCAAGTAGTTTACTTTGTCAATTACTTTCTTGTTCTCCCGGAGTGCTACTTTCACCATGTCTTCTAATTCTCTTTCCCTATCATAACCAGTTAGCTGCTTCTTCTCCTTCAAAGTTTCTTCTAACTCCTTTATTCTTTTCTTAAGTTCTTCTTGTGTTTTCAGAAGTTCTTCTGCGTCAGTCATGCTTATCAATTCTCACTTTGCTTTTAAATAACTTTGCTAAGTCTTTTAGCTTCTTCTCCTCAACTACAAACCATATCCATGCCACCCATATTATGAAAGCGGATAAAATAAGAGTGGTTTTCCATAAGAAGTTATGAGCAAATGCCAAAGCATTTATCCCTTTGTAATAACCTATTATAACCGTTGTAAATAATCTTAGAATGTTCACAGTATACATTGCAGGCAACGCAAGAGCCAAGCCAAACAGTTTTTTCTTAAGCCTGGCAGGATATGCTATTATTAAAGCACTTACTGCGAATAATCCTATCCACCCCACGCAGGCTGGTATTATTTCAACTTCAAGCCATTTTGTTATTATCATCACCTTTCCTCCAGCAGTAATGGTGCTTGCCTTTACTCCAGCAGTGTTAAGTAAGAGGACAGTGTGTTCTGCTACTATTTTTTTCTCAAAACTCATGTCAGGATTGTAGTAATTAAGAATGCCTAATAGCATTCCTGCTATTGATAATATAACTATGAATCGAGCTGCTTCGTAGTAGTTCATGCTTATCAGTCAGTTTTTTATTCTTAAAAAATCTTAACAACGGCATGGTTTTAAAAGCTGACGAAATACTTAGAATACTTGGATATGAGGTTACTTCTGATGGGAAAGTATTGCACTCCCCTACTCAGATAGCAGTTGTTACTATTGAAGAAACTCCTGATGGAGGAGTTTTAAGAATCCATGGCAGTAATGATTCTTTCTTTTACAACAAGCAAGAACTAATGAAAGAATTTTACATCCCAGACAAAGTTACTAAAAAATTTGTTTACTTTTCTTCTCCTGGCAAGGAAACAGTCAAGGTTTTGAAGAAAGAGTTCTCAGAAAGGCTTCTTGAGGCAATGGCTGCTTATGATATGATATCTTCCAAGCACTTGGCTGGCTAGGTTTTTATTTTTTCCTTGTACTCATTAGCCTTTACTATTGCTTCTTCTTCGTTTATAGTAATAATTTCGTGGTTTTTCATTATTACTCTGCCGTTTATTATGACAGTATCCACGTCACCTGCTTTTGCAGAATAAGCCAAGTGAGAATAGTAGTCATATAATGGTGTTGAGTGAGGGTTTTTCAAGTCAATCAAAACAACGTCAGCAATGCTCCCTTCTTCCAAACTATTGTTCAGACCAAAGAATTCGTAACCAGCACTCGTAGCACTTTTAAAAACAGTTTCAGCAGGTAGCACAGTAGGGTCAGTGTTCACTGCTTTCTGCATCAATGCTGCTAAGTGAGTTTCTTTGAACATGTCAAGAACGTTATTAGAAGCGCATCCATCAGTACCAATGCTCACTCTCGCCCTTGCTTTTACAAGATCTCTTACTCTTGCTATTCCAGATCCTAGTTTCGCGTTTGAAGAAGGGCAATGAGCAACCATGCTTTTCTTCTCAGTTACTAACTGCACGTCTTTGTCAGAAAGCCACACGGCATGAGCCATTATCATCTTGTCATTAAGAAGCCCCAAAGAATCAATGTATTCTACTGGGGTCATTCCCTTGTCTTTTTTCAAGTCCTCGAATTCTTTCCTAGTCTCTGCCACGTGCATGTGCACGAATGCATTCTGTTTCTCAGCAGCTTCTTTTACTTTTTCAAGAGTTTCTTTTGAACAAGTGTAAGGGGCATGTGGTCCGAGTAGGAAAGTAACAAGCTCAGTGTTGTTTTTCAGCAAAGACTCAGCGTATTCTACTCCTTTTCCTGCTTTGTAGTCTTTAGTGTCAAAGTCAAGGATTGCTTCTGCAAGAAAAGCCCTTATTCTTATTTCTTCGGCAACTTCTGCTATGTTTTTTTCGAAAGTGTACATGTCAAGAAAAGCAGTAGTGCCTGATTTTATCATTTCAATCAAAGAAAGTTTTGTAGCTGTTTCAACGAATTCTTTGTCCAGGAATTTGTCTTCAGCAGGCCATATGTGTTTTTCAAGCCATTCCTGTAATGGAAGGTCGTCTGCCAGTCCTCTAAACAAGCTCATTGGCACGTGAGTATGAGCGTTGAAAAAACCAGGCATTAAAAGCATTCCATCAGCGTCAATGACTTCGTCTGACTTGTCACTAGCACCGCCTATGCTGGTTATCTTGTCGCCTTCTATTAGCACGTTTGCTTTTTTCAATCCCGGTAGTAAGGCATTTTTGACTAAGATCATGGTTTTTTTATTCTCACTAAAAGGTTTTAAACTTATTGAGAGTAATGAAACCATGGCTAGGACTAGGGTTGTGATTATTGGGAAAAGGCCTTGGATGTCTTTATTTGCTACTACTAATGGTTTGAAGAAGTCTTTTTATGGTTTAATCTTGTTATGGCTTTTGTTTTCTGTTTATACTTCTTTGAAAGCAGGTGAGTTGTTTCCTGGGCTTGTTGTTTTTTCAGTGATGATGGTTCCATTGTTCCTATTTTACAAATATAAAAGGAATGCTGTTAAGATTGGCAAGGATGAGAAAATTATCACTAATATGAGGGAATTTTTGAAAAGCAGAAAGCTTCCTCCTGCTCTTGTTGGTTTGCTTGTTGATGAATACGCTGGCAGTGAAGAAGTAGCAGCAACAATACTAGACCTTACAGTTAGGGGTTATTTAGACATGAGAGAGCTTCCCAAAGGAGATGTTGAATTTTTCAAGACAAATAAAAAGCAAGAGGGACTACGTGAATATGAATGGCTTGTACTAGCAGCATTGTTTGGGGATAGAAAAAGAGTAAGGGCCAGTGAGTTGTATAACAAGTTTTTTAAAAATTTGAAGAGGATAGAAGAAAGTATTTATGAAGAAGGGGTAATCGAAGGTTTGTTTGCTTCAAAACCAAACGAAACCAGAATAAATTTCTTAAAGAATTACAAAAGATTATTTTCTTACTTATCCCTTGTTTCTTTGTCATGGTTCTTTCTCATGATTTTTTTCCTTGCTGGTTTGAACACATTTCTTCGTTTTTACACCTCTATAATTTTTTGGGTTTCTTTAATGTCCCTTGTAGTTTTAAAAGTCTTATCTTATGTTACTCCTAAGAAGACTGCTAAGGGAGTAAGGGAATCTTTGAAGTATTTAGAGTTTGAGAAATGGCTTTCTGAGAATCCTATTAAGGAGGTTAATCTTGGAACGGAGTTCGTGGAGTACTTAACTGTTTTTGGTATTAATCCCAAGTATCTCTCGGTCTTGCATGACTTGTTTGAAGAAGAAACAAGGGGTAAGGAAGGAAGTAGGACTTCTATTTATCATTGGTATGATGCAGGCTGAATAGAAATCTTTAAATACTAGTTTTGCTGCAACTATTTAAAGGTTTTGGTTTTTTGCTTTTTCTAATGGTTTGAATTCATTTAATGAGGTGGTCTTGTGAAAAAACTTGGAAGAGTAGTGTCAGTTTCTAATGACAAGCTCGTTCTGAAGACAGAAGAGCTTTTGAAAATAGGAACAAAAGTTTTTGACGAAGAAGGGAAGTTTGTTGGAAATGTCATTGATTATTTTGGACCAACAATGGGGCCTTATGTGTTAGTAAGTCCTAAAAGAGATCCGGTCAAATTTGTTGGAAAAGAATTATACGGATGAGAAGGTGTTATAGTGGCTGAGAAAAAATGTCCTGAATGTGGTAGCAATAACCTGAAATACGACTATGCAAGAGGAGAACTAGTGTGCATGAAATGCGGTTTGGTAATAGACGAAAACATAATAGACGAAGGACCAGAATGGAGGGCTTTTGACTCTGACCAAAGAGAAAAAAGAGCAAGAACAGGAGCTCCTATTAAGTTCATGAAACCGAACAAAGGGCTTTCAACAGAAATAGATCAGTATAACAAGGACATTCGTGGAGTGAAGATTTCTGCTAAGACAAGAGCACAAATGCAAAGGCTTAGGAAGTGGCATAAGCGTGCAAGCATTTCAACTTCCATTGAAAGAAATCTTGCAATAGCATTAACAGAATTAAGCAGAGTGGCTTCAGCGCTTAACCTGCCTTCTAACGTGAGAGAAGCAGCAGCATTAATGTACAGGAAGGCAGTTGAAAAAGGACTTATAAGAGGGAGACTAATAGAATCAGTAGTGGCAGCAGTTATTTACACTATTTGCAGGCAATACGGCATTCCAAGAACGCTTGACGAAATAGCAGAAGTGTCAGGAATTAGTAAGAAAGAAATAGGCAGGACTTACAGATTCTTAAAAGTAGACCTGGGCATTAACATGCCTCTAACAAACCCAGTTCATTACATCCCTCGTTTCGCCTCAGAGCTGAAATTATCAGGAGAAGTACAGGAAAAGGCGAGGGAAATCCTTGAAAAAGCAATACAGAAAGGACTCATATCAGGGAGAGGGCCTACTGGAGTAGCAGCAGCTGCAGTATACATAGCAGGGGTAATGATGGGAGAACGCAGGACGCAGAAAGAAGTAGCAGACGTGGCAGGAGTGACAGAAGTCACGATAAGGAACAGATACAGAGAACTCAAGGATAAGCTAGGATTAGATGTGCCTACATAAGTCTTTTTAACTCTTCTTTTCTTATTTTTTAATGATGGCAAGAGTTAAAAGATTACTTCCAATAGCATTGATAATTGCTGTTGTAATTGTTGCTTTTGTTAGCGGTTTTTCTTATCCAAACATTTTGCTTAGGAACATTCCAGTGTATCCTTTGCAAGACCCGTGTTATGGGAAACGAATTATAATGGAAGATGATTTTAATTCAGGAATCATAGATTCTTCTAAGTGGATTCTTATGAGGAGTTCAGAAGGAGAAGCTTTTATTGACAATGGAGTATTAGTGCTGCGTGGGGCCAATATTAGAACAAATATTGAAAATTATAAAATTCCTGTAAATGTTACAATTGTGTTCAAAGCAAAGGTTTTGAAAACTAGTGATTACAAGGGATTTTCTCAAGCATATGCTTACTTCTTACAAGACCTTGGTGAAGTTCAAGTGAATCCTGGTTTTCTAAGTTTTTCTCCTAACGGTTACAGCGTTCGTATTGATGACAGGATAACCACTCCTTATTATGAAGATGAATTCGGAGGTTTAAGCTCTTTCTATCATTATCAAAGGAAATACTTCCAGTTATCCAGTCCTTCGAATCCAAAGCTCGGTGATTTTCATTATTATGAGATTAACAGAACCCTGATTGATGGGAATTATTTGAAAAGCTTTTATGCTAATGAGTCTCTTGAAAACTTGTTAAAAGACACTAGTTTGAAAGCAATCATGAACCTTTCAAAAGCAGTTTATGATTCTAACGGTAATAGTATTGACGAAGTATTTATAATAGGGTCATATTCTTACCAAACGATGTACGTTGACTGGGTGAAGATTTGTGCTTGAAAGGAGTCAGGGGAGCATTGAGTATTTAGTAATAATAGCAACAGTGATAGCAATCGCAGCTATTGTGGTTTTATTTTCTTCCGGTTTCTTCTCAACCTCTAAGAAAACAGGTGACGTGTCAGAATGCATGCAGGCAGCTTCCCGTTGCTATAATGAAAAAGCAGTGTCAAGCACTGCAGAGTGCTCTTACTGCGAACAAGCGTGCAGTGGTTTGTCAGCATGTAAGCTGGTAGCGTGCAAGGAAGGTAATACTTCAAAAGTGAGGGTTATAGAAGAAGCAGGACTGTGCTCGCAGTTATCATTTTTTGATGATTTTAATTCTTCTGAGATCAACTCAAGCATATGGCTTGTTGATTCCTCAAGAGACAAAGTATTCATTGAAGATGGAGAACTAGTATTAGGGGATACTAGTGATCCTGATAACAACGAAGGAATAGTATACTCTGTTCCAATGTTTGAAGAAGGAATGATAGAATTCAAAGCTAGAATAATTAATAACACTCCTGAAGGTTATTCAGAAGGTGATTATCATAACAGTGCATACGTTCGTTTTGAAAATTACTCGCAAGACTTCAATTCTTACTCTGGTTTCATGTTTTATGATTTCAGCTGGCCCGTTATTGGAGGGGTTAAAGTGTTTGATAGTATGGTTAGTAAGAATCCTGACAAGGTGCAAGTAAGCGCTAATAATGGATTGTCAGAATACTACTCATTTGTCTCTGCTGTTCCTTTATCGAAAGTAAATCCTGAAGAGTACCACACTTATACTCTTACTTGGAGAGTTGTTAATGGAGTGAATGTAAACTCTTTTTACATTGATTGTGAAAAAGTAATGGAGTCAAATACTTCATACCCGTATCCCAGAAAAATAGTTATTTATGGGAATTATAAACAAATAAGAATTGATTGGATAAGAACATGTGGAGTTACTACATGAAGAGGTGTTGTTTTTGAAACTGAAGGAGGCTTTGGAAAAAGCACGTGAAAGCGGAAAGGAAAAAGAAATAAAAGAAGATGGTTATTATTTGAATTCTGGGATTACCATACTCCCTGTCGAAAGCTATGAAGTTAAGGGATGGATTCTTACGTACTACAATCCCGATGATGATAAAGTGATTCAGATTGTTGTAAGCGATGATATTGTTGTGAAGGAAGCAGAGCATCCTATGAATCCTACTAAAAAAGAACTTGACTTGAAAAAAATAAAGACTAATGTTGTTAAAATGCTTGATAAAGCAAAAACCGAATTTTTGAAATTTAGAAAGCCACTAAGTCAGGTGATAATAACAGTTCAGGAAACGGACAAGGGAGCTACTTGGAAGTTTAATTTTATTACCAAAACTCTTGAAATAGTGATAATTGAAATAAGTGCTTTGACAGGGGAAGTAATATCATCAAAATTAGTGGCTCTTACTAAATAAAAAAGCAAGAAAGGGTTTTATACCTTTTCTTTTTCACCAAACTTGTTTTCCAAATCTCTTTTAATGGACTCAGCATCTTTTATTACTACATCTAAGTGAGCTTTCAAACGTTCTACTTCCTTGTCAAGTTCGTTTACTTTCTTATAAGGTCTTGCTGCTTCTTCAAACATGCGGTAGTCAAGCATTGCATAAGGAAAATCATTCATGCGCTTAGCAACGTTCGCTACTACTTCCTCCAGCAGTTTATTCATTGCTATTTTTACTTCTTTTTTTATCATCTTGTCTTTGTCAATATGTTTTTTCATTTCCCTTACTACCGCGGCTGTTGGGAATGCAAGAGTCTCGTCATTGACTTCTTCTTCATGCTGTTGTTTTTCACTCATAAATAACACCTCTTAATCGTTAAAATAAGCGTTAATGATAACGAAACAAGCTAATATAAACGTTTGGTTTAATGTTTTTCAACAGGAAACATTTACCCCCATGCCTAATTTGCAATTATTGTTCACGTCACAGCATGCGTGGATTTCTGAAGTAAAATCTTCTCTTATCATGACAGTATCTGTTCCTGTTCCAGAGCATTTCACACAGTAAATTGTAAGTGTTCCAGGCCCTACTCCCGCCATTAAAGTCTTGTCATAAAACTCGTTCTTTTTGAAAAATACTTTACTTCCTGGAATGGTCATTCCGGGATTGTTTGAGGCTTTTTGAAGCAAGAAAGTAATAGCATATCTTGTCTCGTCAGAAGGAGCATTGTATTGTGAGGAACTTTTCCCAAAAGTGTTCATGATGAATTCAAAAGAGCCTTGGTAATATAAAAAAACAAGCAAACATAAAGCAATAAACCATATTATAATACTTGATGTTTTCACTTAAAGCACCTTGTATTTTCCTTTTGCTAAGTCCATGCAGAAGGATTGTATGTTGTCAAGTTCCTTGTTAATCACTTCCCTGACTTGTTCCTTGTCTATTTGTTTTTCTAGTTGCACTGAAACCATTGGTTGATTTATAGGAGTACCTATTCTCGTAGTCATCCAAACGTAGTTAGGGCTTCCTGTTTCTTTGAAGATTTCTTCAGCTATTTTATGAGTTAACACATTGTAAATTTTACCAATATGAGACACTGGGTTTTTTCCAGCAGTGGCTTCTGAACCTGAAGGCCTGTTCAAAGCAATAAAACCATTAGTCCTGTTGCCTCTTCCGACCTGCCCACAGTCTCCTTCTTCTGCAGAAGTGCCAGTAACAGTCAAATAAACTCCCTCTATTCCTTCCCCTTTCTCATCAAGAGAATTGATTACTACTTCGTCAACTCCTGTCCTTTGCCTTACTTCTTCAAGGGCTTCTTCTTTTGCTTTGAAGTATCCCTCTTCAGTACTGATGAACTTGTCAACGAAAGCCATTGCAATAGTAAGTGAGATTGAATCACCTCTGCGTAATCCCATTACCTTAATGTCCTCTCCTGTCTCAGGATGCGTTTTCTTGAATTCCTTGGAGTTGAGAAAATTTTCAACCTCCAGCACTGTCTTCTCAAGTCTTGTCAAAGGAGCATAACCAACAGAAGCCGACGTGTCATTAGACCCTAGTATTCCTTGTTTTTTGAAAATGCTCACAAGCTCAGGAGAACCAGGCCTTAACTCGCTTTGATAGATCACGGAATCAGCATCCACAAACCTAAGGTTTTTCCTGAACCACTTCTTAGCAGCCTGCACTGCTATCTCGTTTACTGCAAAGTCCACTCCTCCTGCTTGGAAAGTAGCCCTGTCCCCTATTATTAATTTCATTGGCTCTATTATTTCTCCTCCTCCGAACTTTACGTCAGCACTTCCAGCAACAAGCAGCCCTTTGTCAATGTTGTAATGGAACAAGTGCCCTGTTTTTTTCAAATATTCCTGAGCTAATGCTATTGAGATGCTTTCCATTATCCCATCGCAAATACTGTCAGGGTGTCCGATTCCCTTTCTCTCAACTATTTCTACTTTTTCTTCTCTTGGCTTGATGAATTCTATTGATATTTCACGCATTTCAGCTACCTCTTGTTAGAAGGCATCAAACTCGAATACTCTTTCAACGCCATTAAGCTCGTATGCTGCCCGCCAGAACGGTTTTAAGACTTTTTGAGTTTCTTCTACTTCTATCCCAAGCGCCTCAAGCATCCTAATAATACTGTCTTCATTTGTTTCTGCTTTTTCTACTTTCAAAGCACGAGGCTTTTCAATACTTGCTTGCAAGTGGTATTTGTTATCAGCAAGTTTAGGAGCTGTTGAATAATACTTACCTCCTCTTTCGTCAGCGAGTTTTTTCCTCACTAATTCATTCAAGTACTTTTTAGTAGTTTGTTTTGATGATCCTGTTTCTTTCATTACTTCTTCCAGTATTCTTGGTTTTTCAAGCAAACTGAGGATTTTCAAGTGTTTTTCTCTGAGTTCTAATAGTTTTGACAAGTCTTCTTTTTTCTTGTTTTTCAAGTAAACTTTTTCACCATCAAACAGCATCGTCCTGGGGGAGTAACCTCCTCTTACTCTTACCCTGACTTTGACTAGTAATACTGGTTTGTAGATTGTTTCAAGGCTTTTCAGCTCTTCAGCCTTTCCGAACAATAACGGCTTTTTCCTGTTCTTCTCTGCTATCCTCTCTGCTTCTGCTTTGCTAACTTCTTGTTTCAACGCTTTTGTTTCCCCTATTTCTGCTTCTGTTTTTTTCATCTCTTCGTATCCTGGAATTTCCAGGGCCCCGTCTTTCAACTCGATTTCCTCGTTTTTCAGGATTTCTTCTATTATTTCTTCTGCTTTTATGTCTTTCTTGTAACGTGATGAGATTGTTTCAACAAGGCTGTTTATCTTCGCAAGACTCATTCTCCCTGACTGTTTGACTTTCTTAAGCACGAGGCTTGTTATGAGTTCTCTTATCTTCTCCTCGCTTATGTTCTCTTCTAGTTCTATCGACCTTTCTTCTCTTCCCTCGTGCTGAGAGTACCTTGGTCTTGTTTGCACGCAGAAAGCCCTGCTTGTCTCGTCGCTTCTGTCTCCTACTAGTGCTATTCCTATTGGAAGCGTTTTCACAAACCCTCCTTTAGAGTATTCCTTCGGAATGCTGGTGGGCATTCTCCTCATTACTGCTTTCACGTCCTCGTCGAACACGAGCTTGTGGCAGAAGAGTAAGTCTAGCTGGGATAATACCCTCGTGTCTATTGCTGAAGGCTGCTGCGTGGCGAATACTAACGAGCATCCTGGTCTTCTTCCTTGTTTCACGTATTCTATGAGAGCGTCTGTTGCTGCTGTCTTAGCAGACCCTGATGGTATTAGAGTGTGTGCTTCGTCAATGAACAGCCATGTTGGAGGTATTTCCACGTTGAGAATTTCTTCTATGTCTTCTACTTCGTCAACGTATTTCTTCATAGCAGCTTGGCGTGTTACGAGTTTCCTCGCGTTTAGTATTTTCCTAGCAAGCATTCCAATTATTAAGGATGCTACGTTTTCTTCCAGGAAGGAAATGTCTACTATGCTTACGTGTCCTTCCCTGCATACTTCTGCAAGGCTTGTTCCTTCTTTTGAAAACACTCCCCATGATTTTGCTGCTTCAAGCCTTGAAGTAAGGGCTCTTCTTGAGTCTGATTTGAATCCTTTTTCTTTGCTTGTGAGTTCTTTGTCTGTTTCTATTGTTTTTATCAACTCATCCAATGAATAGTTTTTGTATTTTTCTCCTGCTTTTTCAATGGCTTTTTCAAGCAACAAGCCTGTTGGTGAAAACCTTTCAATCCCAAAAGTCAGGCACCAGTCTTCCACGTTAAGCTCTGCTGGTCTTAACGAAAACAAGGCATCATAAGTATTCTTAGGAACACTGTTACGCAAGCCGTATGGTATGAATACTTTGACGTTTTCTATTCCTCTTGGCTCTAACCCCCATTCTGAAAGGGTTTCTATTTCTTTTTCTTCTTTGTTAGGGTATTTCATTGACCAGAAAATGCCAATAGGATCTATTATTACTGCTGCGACGTTTGGGTTTTTCTCTACTAATTCTTCTGCTATGACTGCTGCAGTATATGATTTTCCGCTTCCACGTGCTCCGGTGATGAATACTACGTGAGGAGAAACAGCATCCATGAATACTTTCTTGCCGTAAGAATCTTTTTCAACGCTTCTTCCAATGAACAAAGCTCCTTCTTCACTGTATTTTTCCATCACGCTTTTCTTCCGCCCAATGAATATTCCTTTATCTGTTCTTAGCACGTTTAGTTTTTCTTTAGAGTTCCCAACGAATTCCATGCTTTGAATTTAATCAGGAGTGGTTTAAAAATTCTTGCCGTAAGTGTTTTAAACAACTTGTTGTTAATCTTATTCATGGACTTGTTCAGTGCTTCAAGAATAAGGTATTACAGGCTTGTTTCTCTGTTGCTTTCAATGTTTTTAATGGCTTTAATGGTTGACTTTTTGTGGAGTATTTTCACTCCTTCTACTTTGGTTTCTAAAACTCTCTTCTTGGTTCTTAACATCGTCCTCGGGTTAGTATTGTTGAAAGTGCTGAATGCTTTGTTTGCAGTGCTTGCAATTGCTTTGTTTTTCTTCTTGTTCAAGAGGAAGGTGAGTTCTTTTTTCAAACGCTCTTTTGAGCAGTAATTATAACTGTTTTCACGTCAATTAAACAGTCTTCTTTTAATGTCATGTTATGTGCTTTTCTCAATTCTTCGTTGTTCTTATAGATGTTCATTATCTTCTCTTGGTTTTTCTTTGGGATGCCGCTGTTCTCAAGCCAGTTCTTAACACTGCTTTGTCTTATAAAGTAAGTGCTTGTCTCCACATTTTCAAAACCTACTCTGCTTATCATTTTTTCAAGCATTCCGTCAGTGAACAGTATTCTTTTTTCCTTTAGTTTGAAAATCTTCTTGTAATATTTGACAGTGTTTTTTGAAGGAGGAATCCCTTCTGATACTATAATTCTTCCTCCTGGTTTTAAGATTTCGTAGCATTCTCTTAATGCTTTTTTTGTTCCTCTTGTAATGTGGTGTAGTACTGACCTTGCTGTTATTTTGTCAAAATAATTTTCTTGGAATAATTGCTTGCGGATGTCCCATAGTACGAATGCTTTTTCGTGATTCCAATTTCCTTTTGCAAGCATGTCAGGAGAGATGTCCATTCCTATTACTTGTTTTACAAAAGGATAAACAGCGCTTGCTATTTTCCCAGTTCCTGTCCCTACATCAAGAACTGTGTCTTGTTTTGAAAGATTGCACTTATCAACGAATGCATTCAAATACCCTTTGTCGTTGACCCATTCAAGATTGTTGAAGTTCTCTGACCTTTTCTTCCAGAATGCGAGTTCGCGCATGCTTTCTTTACACTGCAAACAAGTTTAAAAAATAGTCGTATGATTATTCGTCAATTGTTTAAAGTTTGTTGTGTTTGTCTCTTTCGAATAAGTATTTTTAACTCTTATTGCTTTTACTATTCTCATAATGTATGCTTACAAAGAACTTTTGAAAAACATTGAAGAAAAACTAAACAGTTTTGGAAAGCCTGAATTCTCAGAACCACCTGAAGGAATGGGTGACATTAGCACTAACATTGCTTTCACAATTGCTAAAAAAGAAGGCAAGAATCCTGCCGAGGTCGCAAGAGGGATAATTGAAAGAATTGAAAAACCAGTAATGATTGAAAAAGTAGAAGCATCAGGTCCTTACGTTAATTTTTTCATTGATTATGAAAAGTTCTCTGAGAAAGTGCTTTCAGAAGCTGTTAGAGAAGATTATGGTTCTTCTAATTACGGTGGAGGAAAGACAATTGTTATTGACTACTCCCACCCTAATATTGCAAAACCAATGCACGTGGGGCACATGCGTTCTACTGTGATAGGAAACTCTTTGTATAGGATGTTCAAATTCTTAGGATTTGGGGTAATAGGAGTAAATCATTTAGGAGACTTCGGATTACAGTTTGGAAAACTGTTATATGCTTTCAAGGAATGGGGAAGCGAAGAAGAGCTTGAAAAAAATCCTATTGATTACTTGGTTGGTTTGTATGTTCGTTTCCATGAAGTGGAGGAACAAAATCCTGAGTTGAAAGAGAAAGCAGAGGAGTGGCAGAAGAGATTAGAAAATAGGGATCCTGAGGCAAAAGCGTTGTGGGAGAAGTTCAGGGAACTAAGCATTCAGAAGTTTGAAAAAGTTTACAAGAGAATGGGGGTAGTCTTTGATTCTTACAAAGGAGAAGCTTACTATGTCTTCAATGGTTTGACGAAAGAAGTAATAAAACAAGCATTAGAAAAGAAAGTAGCAGTGAAAGAAGATGAAGAAACAGTAGTTGTTCCTTTAGAAGAGTATGGTTTGCCTAATGCTCGTTTGCTTGAAAACGGCAGAAGCCTTTACATTACAAGAGACTTGGCAGCTGCTATTGACAGGAAGAAGGAATATGATTTTTACAAGAACATTTATGTGGTTTCTAATGCTCAGTCTCTTCACTTCCAGCAATTGTTCAAAATACTAGAACTACTTGGCTATGAATGGTTTAAGGACTGCGAGCATGTGAAGTTCGGCTTGTTCTCTCTTCCAGAGGGGAGGATAAGCACTAGAAAGGGGCGTTTCGTAAAGCTTGAGGAAGTGCTTGACGCTGCTGTTGAAAAAGCACAGAGAGTAATAGAAGAGAAAAACCCTGGGTTGGAGAAAAAGGAAGAAGTAGCAGAAAAAGTAGGCATAGGAGCTGTGAAGTTTGCTGACTTATCACAGAACAGAATAAAAGACGTAGTGTTTGACTTGGATCGCATGGTTTCGTTTGAAGGAGACACTGGTCCTTACTTGCAGTACGCTCACGTGCGTTGTAAGAGCATTCTCAGGAAGGCAGGAGAACAAAAAACTGAGGTTGATTACTCTTTGATAAGAGAGAAGGAAGAAAAACAATTAGTTATGAAAATAGCAGAGTTTCCTGAAGTTGTTTTCAAAGCAGCAACTAGTTACGAACCTCATCAACTTGCTCAGTACTTGCTGGAACTAGCTCACTTGTTCTCTGTTTTCTACGAAAAGCACAAGGTAATGGGAAACGCTTTAAGAGTGCAGATAGTAAGAGCAGTTGCTAACGTGTTGAAGAATGGTTTGTACTTGCTTGGCATTGAAGCATTAGACGAGATGTAAATCTTTTTAATTTATTTGACGAAGTCTTTTATTCTCTCTTGTCTTCTTTGCTTTGAGTATTCTTCACCGCATTAAGTCACGTCAGTAGGATAATTGCCGTCAAGGCAAGCAGTGCATACTCTTTTTCCTATTGCTTTTTCCAAGTCAGGAATACTTTGGTAAGTAAGAGAATCAGCTCCTATCTTTTCCTTGATTTCTTCTATTGTTTTCTTTGCTGCTATTAGTTCTTCCTCAGTACTCATGTCAATTCCGTAGTAACAAGGGTGTTTTATTGCTAGGCATGATATCATCAAGTGTATCTCTTTTGCTCCTGCTTTTCTCATCATTGTTATTATCTTCTTAGAAGTAGTTCCTCTCACAATGCTGTCATCTATTAGCACTATCCTCTTGCCTTTTATTTCTCTTACTACTGGAGCGAGTTTTAGCTTTACAGCATTTTCCCTCATTTCTTGCGATGACATTATGAAGGTCCTTTGAGCATACCTGTTCTTGACAAGCCCTTCCCTGTAAGGGATTCCTGTTTCTTCTGAAAAACCAATAGCAGCAGGACGTGAGGAATCAGGAACAGGCATTATTACGTCTGCTTCCACTCCTTTTTCTTTCCACCTCTTGCCAAGCATTTTCCCAAGCTCTAGTCTTACTTCATAAACGCTCTTGTTTTCAATCACAGAGTCTGGGCGTGCGAAATAAACCCATTCAAACATGCAGTGTTTTTCGCGTTCTTCAAACAGTCTTTCAGAGTAAACTCTCATATCATTTGTTATTAGGATCGCTTCTCCTGGTTTCACGTCTCTTATGTCATGGTATCCTAGGAAGTCAAGTGCGCTTGTTTCTGAAGAGAAAGCAAAACACTTCTTACCATTCACTTGTTTTTCTCCCATTACAAGAGGCCTTATTCCTTTCGGGTCTCTGAAAGCAAGCATTCCTTTACCAAGTATCATGCTTATTACTGAGTAAGACCCATTTAGTTTTTCCATTGTTTTTTTCACTGCTTTGAATACTTCTTCTTTTGAATTTGTTTCTGAGAGCTCGTCTGCGAATACGTTTAGTATTACTTCCACGTCACAAGTAGAAGTGAGTACTCTTTTTTTTCTTTTCAAGTGTTCTTTTAAGCTTGAATAATTGGCAATGTTGCCATTGTGTACCATTCCTATTCCAAGAGGGTAGTTCACGTAGAATGGTTGAGCGTCAAGCGCGGGATCAGAGCCTATCGTGGGATAGCGTACTTGCCCTATTGCTTGTCTTCCTTTTAGTTTTTCAAGTTTTTCCTTGCTGAAAACCTGGTTTACTAGTCCTGGTTGTTTGTGAATGAAAAAATTTTCTCCATCTGTTGAAAGAATTCCAGCAGAATCTTGGCCTCTGTGTTGCAATAAAAGCAATCCGTTGTAAATTTCTAGTGCTGCTTGTTCTGGTCCTATTAATCCAATGACTCCGCACATGGTTTTGTTTAACTCTTTTGAGTTATAAAAAACAAGGTCCTAGAATTTTATGCTCTTAAAATAAAAAGAAAAAGAAAAGGAAGGAATTTACCTCCTTCTTTTCTTTGCCCTCTTCTTAGTGGTTTTCTTTTTCTTAGCAGCTTTTCTCTTTACTGTCTTTTTCTTTGCTTTTTTCTTCTTAACTGCTTTTTTCTTTGTTTTCTTTTTCTTTGCTTTTTTCTTCTTAACTGCTTTTTTCTTTGGTTTTTCTAAGTGGATTACTCCTACTTTCTTAACATTTGGTTTCCATACTATTGGAGCCATCCATTCTGGCCTGTCTGCTGGTGCTCTTACTTTTATTCTTGTTCCTACGAAGTGGTGAAGTTTCTTTGTTCCTCTCTCACGTAGGTAGATGTCTTTTACTCCTCTGCTTGCTGCTTTCAAAGCTGCTTGCCTTGGTTGTCTTCCAGTGAATACTGCTAGTTCTCTTCCATTAGGGCTTGTTCTTAAAGCGAAATATCTTTTTTCAGCCATGCTTTATTACCTCCGCGTGTTGATTTTTTAATGATTGAAAAGAAGCCAAACTAATATTTAAAGCTTTCTGTTGTTGAATTTTGAAAAATAAAGCGACAGCTGTCGATTTTTCATATTTAATTAAACAAACAAAAACCTTTTTATACGTCCCTGCACAGTAATAACAATCATGAAGGATGATGTTTTCTTAGAATTAGCCATAGCACTGTTCGTACTACTATTATTCTTTAGTAATATCCATGTTTCTTTATTCTCAACTGTTATGACATTTGGGCTGATAGTAAGTGGGTTCTTAGTACTAAGAGGACTGCTTGAATTTGCAGTGGGAAAAGGAACAGATCACTTGCTCATGGGAACAGCTTTGTACTTCATGCTAATAATTTTGTTCTGAGAAGATTCTGCTACCTTTATAAAGGTTTATAAACCATATAAATATACTTATTTTTTGGGGAGTGATGAAGATGAGAGGATTGAATATTAAAATCCAAAACATGGTAGCAGCAGCAAACTTTGGTGTTGACCTTGACTTGTATGCTATTGCTCGTGAGGTTGATAATGTTGAGTATGAGCCTGAGCAGTTCCCAGGAGCAATTCTCAAGTTGAAAGAACCTAAAACCAGCTTGTTATTGTTCAAAAACGGTAAAATAATATGCGCAGGAGCTAAGAGCGAGGAAGAAATAGAAAAAGCAATTAAAAAAGCATACTCACTTGTGAAACCCACTATAAGGATTAAGAAAAAACCAAAACTAGAATACAAAGTAGTGAATATTGTGTCCTCAGCAAACTTTGGTGTTGACCTTGACTTGTATGCTATTGCTCGTGAGGTTGATAATGTTGAGTATGAGCCTGAGCAGTTCCCAGGAGCAATTCTCAAGCTGAAAGAACCGAAGACTAGTTTACTGCTCTTCAAAAACGGTAAGATAATCTGCACAGGAGCAACCTCTGAAAAAGAACTCAGAAAAGCAGTTAAGAAAACATACGAACTAGTAAAAGACTACGCCCGCAAAGAATAAGACAAGAAAAATCAGACTTTGAAACCAGGAATAGCCTCAGGCTTCCTGCCTCTTCTTTCCTCTCTCCTTGCCTTCCTCTCTTCCTTTTCTTTTTCCTTAAGCATTTCAATTATCTTTTCAACATTCTCCCATAACAATAATACTTCATACAACCCGCTCATCTTAGAAGGCTTCTCCCTCAGCTTTTTGAACCTAGCGTTCAACACGTTAATCAAACGAGCCTCGATGCCAGTGCTGTGAAGCAAGTTGCCGTGTTTTTTCAAAAGCTCCCTCACAGTCCTTGCAAGCAGTTCTGGTTCTTGTGACACTTCCTGGTCAGGAAGCACGTTAGCAGCAGCAAACTGAGCGAGTTGCTGAATTTGCTGCAAAGGCATAGCAGTCCTTGCTCCAGGCACTGCTTTGTAATACAAGCTCTTGTAATACTCTCTTTCAGGAATCCTACCGAACACATCACTGCATATTTGTCTTATTTCTTCTGCTTTTGCAGAAAAATAAGTAGGCTCGTAGTCGCCTCCTTGTTTCAAGTATTCTTCAGCCATTTTCACATAATTCTCTGCTAAGAAGCCGAGAGCGTAAAAAAAGATTAACTCCTTGTCTTGTTTTTTCAAAAGTAGTGATTCTGCTACTTTCTCAGACTGTAGTTTCATTTCTCCAAGAACTTCATTCACTTTGTCAAGAATCACGAAATCCATCAAAGATTCTTAAGAAAAAACGCGTTTATAAAAGTTCCTTGCCTCTTCTTCCGAGAATCCTATCAAAGGAGCGAACAAAGGAAGTTCCCTTTTCCCCTGCATTACTACAAACTCCTCTGCGTTCAGGGTTCCAGTAACCTCTCCCATGATGTTGTTGAAATCCACGCTGGCATTACTCCATTCTCTTAGTTTTTCATGAACAGGCTTTACCAAAGCACCTCTCTTCATCATCATCCAAGCAGCCAGAACGTCAAAGTCATTCACGTACTCTGCTTTCAGCACTCCTCCAGCAGACCCGAGTGGAAGCCCACCAGGTCCTTCTTCCTTTTCAAAAAACACGAAAGCTTTGTCATCATAAACCTCTACGAATACGACAGTCTTAGGGTTCTTCAAATCCACGCTTGCTCCAGTCTCCTTTACTATGAAAGAACCAATGTTTTTTTCAATCTCCTGAGAAGTCATTGGAAAATCCTTAGTAATGCGTTGCGCTGACACGCGGAAAGGACTCTCAACCCTACTCAAGTCTATTGCTTTCTTAGCCTCGTTCAAGTCAGCCTTGCATTCAACAGCCCTTGAAAAATTCTTCACGCCGAACACTTTCCTCAAACGCTCTGCTGCGAGTTCTTCGTCACCGTAAACCAGAATACGCCACCTCTTAACCTTCAAAGAATGTTTTGGAAGTGCTTTCCTAATATTACCTGCTAACAAGTCCACGAACCTCTTACGCACTGCCTCGCTCTTAGTGAAAATCTCACCATGCCTTACCACGACAACCATGATTAATTATTAAAACACTCGCTCCTTTTAATAATCTCGTTATGATAGAAGAATCAGCAGGAATAATAGTACTGTGCAAGGGAAAAATATTATTGTTGAAACACGTTACCAAGAGAGAGTTCTGTAAACCACCAAAAGGATTAGTGGAGAAAGGAGAAGACCTTGAACAAGCAGCTCTCAGAGAGACCAAAGAAGAAACAGGACTAGACGTTAGGATAATACCAGGATTCCATGAAAAGATAGAATACTATTACAAGAAACAAGGAGAAACAGTATGCAAGACAGTACACTACTTTGCAGGAACAGCTGAAAACTGCGAAGTGAAACTATCCTTCGAACACCAAGGATTCGAATGGCTGGAACCAGGAAAAGCAGTGGAAAGAGCTACTTTCAACACTGACAAGAAAGCACTGGAAAAAGCAGTGAAGTTCTTCAAAGAAAAGGGATTGTTATAAACGTTCATAAGTCGAGTTCTGACAAGTCAAAACCAGTGCTCTTAGGAAGCAACGGCTGAATTAATTCTTCTACTGCTCCTGCAAGCTCTTGGTTTAACTCGTAATGATTCCCGACTTTTTTCACAGCCTTGTAAGACTCGAGCTTTTTCAAGTCAGGCTCTACTCTCTTGCCAACATCGAAGAACAACTCGTCAGAAAACACTTGCTTTTTCTCAAGCATTAACTGCAAAGCTCTTGCAAGAGCAACGCGTTCAGAAGCGCCTATTATCAAGCTACGTAAAGACACTGCTTCGTTCGCACCGCTCTCGTCAACATGCACGAAAGAAAACTCGCCGCAGTGCTTGCATTGCTTCCAACCGTCAAAAACCTGGTCCTTGAACACGACTGCCAAGCCAGCCCCGCATTCAGGACACTTCACCGTAATCATGAAAAAAATTACACAAGAATACTTTTTAAGGGTTGCGGGAGATTCATTCACAATAGCCGCTGTTAGGGTTGTATGTTGTTCCTTCAGGGCAACA
>JAJRYS010000005.1 GCA_024275665.1 archaeon
CACCAGTATGACAAAAAGATGCTTTCGTTTGTGCTTTCTGTATTTTTCCCTTTCAGAATGCCTTGCAACGTCAATGAGTTCGTCTCCGAAATATACTGAGAGGAAGGTTCCAATAGCAGAAACTAGTATAATCAGCCAAAATGGAATAGGGTGTGTTAGTATTGCTTTAAACATTTTTAGTAATCCTGTTTTTTCATAAACCAGGGGGTTAAACAACAAGGAGTAAGCGTTAAGGAAGAAGGCTATGGTCCAGACCATCATTTCTGAGTGAATCATTCTAATGCCTGTAAGAATTCTAACAGGGAAGTCAAGCAAAAAACCAGCATCAGCAATAGGAGTGCAGAAGACGAAAAAAGACCAGGAGAGAAAAGCAACAGACACCCCATTACTTATTCCGTACTTCCAACATACAAACAATAAGTAAGAGAAGAAAAAACCAGCAACTATCAAAAACCTTTTCAAAGTATGCTTTTTTGTCTCATGAGCAAGATACTCTGATTTTCTTATTCTTTCTTTTAAAGTTTTCAAACTCATATGCAATAGATATTGCAGAACAATATAAAAAGAGTTATTATTATATAATTAGTTAGATTAAGTGAGTATCATGAAGAGGAGAAAATCAGGCAAAACCAGAGAAGAGAGAAGAAGGGAGTTAATGGCTGAAGCTGAAAGAGCAAGGAACTTGATAAAAAAACTTGAAGAAGAAGAAAAAGAAAGAGAGAGACAGAAAAAAATGAGAATGCAGGAAATGGAGAAGAAGTACAGAGAAGAAAGACTTAGGAAAAAGAAGAAAAAATAAACAAGTTATTCCCTTCGTCATCAAGGAAAACATGTGGCTCTGTGAAAAAACCAACTCTCATGTTATTATTACTCTTATCAGTCATTTCAGCATCACAAGTAGACATCGTAGTATTCTACGGGCAAGGAGGCCCTCACTGCGCCGCATTACTGTCATGCTTGGATGAATACGAGTAAGAACATCCTAACTTGAACGTAACTCTTGAAGTATATTATAATATTACTTGATGAACATGCTCGCCTTCCTGGTAGATCTTGCTTTCATGATATGGCTAAAAGTAGTGTTAGAGTGAGAAAACTATTTTCCACAATTTTTATTAATTAGCAAAAACATAAGAAAACGTAGTTAGCAAAAAAGGAAGTCTTTTTGAATGAATTCAAGAAGAGCAACTGCTTCAAGAAAGAAGAGTAGGAAGAAATTAGATCCTTTATTAGCAATTTCTGTCAGGCTTAGGGAGATTAACAAAGCTTTTAAAAAAACTAAGGATAAGAACGAAAAGCAGAAGCTCATTGATGAGTATAAATTTCTTGGAAAAGTAAAACTGGATATTGAGATTGGTAGGAAGTTAAGTGATGAGGAGAAAAAATTCTTAGAATATTTTACCCAAGGAATTACTGCAAAGGAGGTAAAAAAGGAAATAGGATACATTCAGATTAACCCACAGGAGAAAGAATACATAGAGACTTATTTGAAATTATTGAAAGAAGGTAAAGCACCTACTGTTGAAAACATTGAAAAAAACTCAAGCTTGTTCGAAGGAGAGATTAAGAGCATTGCTTTCAAACTCTACAAGAGAAAAGCTCACCTTCCTCTGGTAGGAATCTATCATAAAGGAAAAGGATTAGAACACGTCTATGATAGGATTATTCAGCTTAACAAAGAGCGTTTGGAAAAAGGAGAACTCCCCTTGATCAAGAAGGGTCAGAAAGTAAGCATTGGTAATGCAGTTGCTAACCTCATTCGTGAAGGTAGGACAGTTTTAGAAATCCAAGAACTTCTCGGAATAGATGAGGAAAGAATTTTTCATTCATTAAAAATAAAAGGGATGAAGCCAATTTACGACAAAAAACAATTAAGGGAAAAAGCCAAGGAGATGCTTAAAAGAAGAAAAGAATTGATAGAAGAAGAAAAGAGAGAAGAAGAGCAAAGACAGGAAGAGATTAAGAGGATAAGAGAACTTAGTGAAGAAGAAAAAATATTTGCCGAGAAAAGATTAAGAGAGATTGAAGAAGAAATCATGTGGTTAAAGGGTAAGAATAATACTAAGTCAAAGCGACGTATGGAAAAATTAAAAAAAGAGAAAAGAAGAATAGAAGGAGAGCTAGCATCTCTTGAAGAAATACTAAGAAAACCTCCTTCTGCTATTGAAAAAGAACTTGATTACTTTAAAAGGGAATTAATGCTGAAGTATCCTGGACTGCCTATAGAAAAAGAAACTGGGAGACTGATTTTTTCTGAAAAATTGGAAAAATTAACTTTTTCAAAAATAAAAGGGTACCCTTGGAAGTTCTTAGGGCTTAATAAAAAAGAATGGCAGAGTTTACCAAGTTGGGAGAAAATAGCTTTAAAAAAAATGTTATATGAGGAAAAAATAGAACAAGACTTAAGAAGAATAATCAAGCTTAAGCCTAAGAACGAGGAAGAATTAATAAGAGCATTGGAATCAATTTATAAGAGAAAACCAGTAGATTTGACTGTTCTTAATTATGGTATGATACTGGGTATTCCCACTCCTGTTTCTAAGAAAAAAATTTCAGAAAAAAGAACTACTGAGAGTTTTAAAAACAGAGAGCACTCTGATTATGAGAAAATGTTAAACGAAATAGCAGAAGAGGCGATTGAGAAAAAAGTATTCTCAAGAGAAGAAATAAGAAGGTTGATAAGAAACAGAACTGGAGTGGATAAAGTAACAAACACTGCAATAGATGAGGTTATTAAAAGAATTGAAAGTGAAGCAAGGACTCCTGCAGTTTACAAATTTACTAAAGAAGGAACTGAAAAGATTGGATTGTTAAAGAGAAAAGAAGCAATGATAATAACTGCTTATTTTGACTTATTATCAGAGGGGAAGATGCCATCTGTTGTAAGAATTAAAAATATTCTTTCAAAGAAAGGAGTAAAGATAAGTAACGAAACAATCAAATTGGTTATGAAGACTTCTTTAAAGGGATTATTCTTGCCAAAAAAGTTAAAATACAGTACGACGATGGTAAACATCAATGACATAATAGTACGAGAACAGAAAAGGAGACTAGAATCTGGAGAACCACTACTTATTAAAAAAGGTGAAGAACCAACAGTAGAGAATGCTGTGAGGAATTTAGCTGCTGAAGGAAAAACAATTAAAGAGATAAAAGAAACTCTTGGGATAAAAAGAGAAATGATAGAAAAAATCTTGAAAAAAGAAAAAAAGACTTAGGAAACCACTTCAATGGTTCCCTTCTTGCTGATTCCTACTTGTAGTTCTCCTTTGAATTCTTTTGTGTAACCGTTCTTAATGCTTACAGTCACTCCTTCCTTGACTCCGTTGGCTTGGTCTCCCCAGAGAACTAGTTTCACCTTGCCTGAGTCATCTTCCATGAAAGCATTCGTAAGCATTATTTGGTTCCCGAACTTTGTCATCACTTCACGTGATTCTGGTTCTCCTACTATTTTTCCTTCGACGTTCACGTCGCTTAACCCTGGTCTTAACTCACTAATCTTCACTTCAAATTCACCTCAATTTTAAAAACTTTCTTCGTAGTTTAGGGTTCTCAGTATTTAAAAAACAGTGGTTTAACAAAGAATTTTATTCTGCTTTATTCCAGTCAACCTGAGAGTCAAGATCGTCGGCTTCTTCGCTTGGTTCTTCTTCGTCTTCTGAGAGCAAGTCAACAAAGTCCTCGTGCATTTCCGCTACTTCTTCTCTCAGGGCTTTCAACTCGTTCAACACTTGCTCGAGCAGTTCTTCAACGCCTGGCAAAGTCATCCCTCCTTATTCAGTTCAGAAGCAAGTACAACTCTTCCTGACAACAGGGCACATTACAATAGCAATGTTCATCAAAGCCCATAGCACGAAAGAACTCCACAACAAGTTTCCTTCTACTTTCAACAAGTAAGACGCGTAGTAAATGAATCCGTAGAAAGCTGCTTCTGCAATAACACCATAAACCATTTCTTTTGCATTCATAGTGAGCCACCTCCTCAGAAAAAAGATAAGGAAAAATGAGTATTTAAAACAACCCGCGTTCTTTGGCTGATCTTTTTTATACTTCTTACGATTATTTTCTATTTATGAATGTCTTGAAGTCAATAGGACTAAAAGAAATGCCCCCTGGTTTGAGCAGTGAAGAAGCTGAAAAGAGGCTGAAGCAGTACGGCAGGAATGAGATAATAGAAGAGAAAAAAGAAAGCGCTTGGAAGTTATTATTAGAACAATTTTCTTCTCCCATTATCCTCTTACTCATATTCGCCGCAGTCTTATCTGGTTTTACTAATTACTTCCAAGGAGGAGAATACTTTGACAGCATTCTAATAATGATGATAGTATTTGCCGCTGGTATAGCTGGATTCGTGCAGGATTACAAGGCTGAGAAAACTATTGAAGAGTTGAAAAAACTCGCAAGCCCTAAAGCAAAAGTGATCAGAAACGGCAAGATTGAAGTGATAAGTTCTACTGAAGTCGTTCCAGGTGACTTGGTATTAGTAGAAGCAGGTGACGTTATTCCTGCTGACGGAGTGATAATCCAAGGGTTCTTGGAATTGGATGAATCCATGATGACAGGAGAGTCAAAAGCTGTTAAGAAAAAGAGCAAAGAAGAAGTGTTTTCAGGAACCAACGTGTACACTGGAGAAGCAATATTGAAAGTAACCCTTACTGGAATGAGCACGAAGATGGGCGAGTTAGCTGCTAGAATGCAGGAGATGAAAAGGGAAAGCACTCCTTTCCAAGAACACATGAAAAGGTTCACAAAAAAAATAGTAATATTCACTCTGCTTATCATACTGATTACTTTCATTGCTGGTTTCAAAAAGTTCGGCTTCTTAGAAGCATTACTCATAGCAGTATCTCTTGCAGTAGCAGCTGTTCCAGAAGGGCTTCCGGCAGTGATCACTATTGCTCTTTCTCTTGGAGCAAGGGAAATGGCAAGAGCAAAGGCTTTAGTTAGAAGACTTGCAGTAACAGAGTCTATTGGAAGCATTAACATAATATGTACTGACAAAACAGGCACTCTTACTCTTGGAAAAATGGAAGTTGTTGACGAGTGGTTCCCAGGAAGAAACAACGAAAATGCTTTTGAGTTGTTCCTTGAAGCTTGTTACTACTGCAATGATGCTGAAAAAGCAATAAAAAACTCTGAAGAGGAATGGGTTGGCGACGAGACTGATATTGCTTTGAAAAAATTCTCTCTTAGAAAAAGAAAAGAAGAAAGCTTGAAAGGATTCCTAAGAATTGATTCTATTCCTTTTGATTCTAAAAAGAAAATGATGAGCGTGTTAGTAAAGAGTGATGAAGGATTCCTGGTTTTTTCAAAAGGAGCTCCTGAAGTGATTGTTAACAAGAGCTCTGAAATCATTTACAACGGCAGGATTACTTCTTTAGACAAGAAGAAAAAACAAGAAGTGCTCAGGAAGAATGACGAACTGGCAAGCAAGGGTTACAGAGTGCTTGCATTAGCTTTTAAGAGTACTAACAAGAAACCTGGGAAAATTTTTGACAAAAACCTCGTATTCATTGGCTTGGTAGTGCTCTCAGATCCTCTTAGGAAGGAGGTTCCTCAAGCAGTAAGAGAATGCCATGAAGCAGGAATAAGAGTTATCATGATAACAGGAGACAATCCGAAAACTGCCTTGGAAATAGCCAGGCAAGCAGGAATTCCTTCAGAAGAAGTGATAACAGGCGAAGAGTTTGAAAAAATGAAAGACGAAGAATTGTTAAAAGCATTGTCAAAAGGAGTGAATGTATTCGCAAGAACTAATCCCTTCCACAAGTTGAGATTGCTGAAGTTGCTGAAAAAACAAGGACACATAGTAGCGATGACTGGTGATGGGGTTAACGACTCTCTTGCTTTGAAAAAAGCAGATGTTGGAATAGCGATGGGAGTTAGGGGAACAGAAGTAGCTAAAGAAGCAAGTGATATCATACTCCTTGATGACAACTTTTCAAGCATCAGGAACGCTGTGAAACAAGGGAGAAGAATTTTTGACAATATCAGAAAGTTCGTGGATTATTTACTCACGTGCAACACTGCTGAAGTAATGGTAGTGCTTACAGCAACCCTTTTCCTTCCTTTCATATCCCTGCTACCAGTGCAAATCCTATGGATTAACCTCATAACAGATGGACTGCCAGCCTTGGCACTGTCAGTAGATCCTGCAAGGCCTGACGTGATGAAAAGAAAACCAAGGAAGAAAACAGAAAGCATCATCAACAAGAAACTAGCAATGCTAATAACAAGTATTGGCATTAAAAAATCTTTAGTAATCCTCGGAACCTTCCTAGCAGTGCTTCCTCTTGGAATAGACAAAGCAAGAACAGTCTTATTCACCGGCTTCATAATGTATGAGTTTGTCAGGATAGCAGTGATAAGATTCAATGAAAAACTATTCTCTCCAAAATACTTATTCGCTAATAAGTTCTTATTACTATCACTAGCAGGGTCTCTTGGACTGCAATTACTAATCCTTTACTCTCCTCTCTCGTATTACTTTAGAGTAGTCCCATTGGGGTTTTTTGAATGGACAGTATTACTAGCAGGGACTTTCATAGGATTCGTACTGGGAATAGCAATAGCAATAATAATAAACCAAATAACTGAAGAAGAGTACTGAAAAAACTTACTCTCTTTCAATAAGCTTCTTGTCAACTTCCTTCGGCTGAAGCTTTTCAACCAAGTACTCGCCGAACCCCTCTGGGTTGATACTGCCGCAAGTGAAGTAATCAGCGAACAAAGCTCCGTGCTCTGGGAAAGTATGAATAGACGCGTGGCTCTCGGAAATCAAAACAACAGCAGAGTAACCGTAAGGCTCGAACTCATGCTCCTGCACTCCCAGAATGGTAGCACCACTGTCCTTCACTGCTTGGATTGTGATATCCCTTAAGAACATGTTATTGAAAACCTTATCCTTGTCAATGCCACGCAAGCTTAAAATCAAGTGCCTTCCTTTGAAATCCATGAGCACCACCCTTTGAAAAACGCGTCCAAAAAACAATTCTAAAAATCCTTTCAACGTTGCTATGAGAACTCTCTTACCAAGCTCTATTTTTGAAACAAAGAGAATAAAAAGCTTACGGAAGACAAACAGTACTGGCTCATAGCAAGGCCGGCGAGTGTTTGAATAATAATTTAGTACTCTTAAAGGTTGGCAACTAGTTTAAACTTTACTAATCCTGGGAAAGATATAAAAATATGTAATGATTGTTTAAAACCATCATGGAGAGAAAAAAACTGCTTAGAATAGTAGGAGTCTTTGGAATAATAGGAGGAGTAATACTGAAAAGCATCAGCTTTGCAACAGCAACCACTGAACAACAGTTAACGCAAAGAGCAGCATCAACAGGCAACGCAGAATTCTTAATCCTTTTCGGGATAGTCCTTTTAGTAGTCAGTATATTTGTGAAAAACAAATAAGTTAAACAACCCCTCACAACTCCTATTATTAGAAGACAAAAACCTATTTGAATAATAGAAATCATTAGTTTATAATAGGAGAAAAGTAACATTACTTGAAGCAATTTTGGCGCAAATACAAGAACATTTAAACAATCCTTAAAAACCACGAGCCACTCAATAATACGCGATGGACGTTGACTTCGACGCGATAGTTTCATGGGTAATAGGGATTATAACTTCTATAACAGTAAGTTTAGTTTTCATATTCACAGATATTATAAAAAGTTCTTTTATTTCTTTTATTATAATTTTGATATTTCTTGTATCACTTATCATCTTACAAAAAAAGATTAAAAAAATTGAAAAGTATTTTATTAATCTATTTGATAGCATTTCATCCTCTTTTATAGGACTCTTTATATTATATATTTATATTATAAATAAGAATAAAGTATCTAATTTCCTTCTTCTCTCAATTTTCATAATTACTTCTTTAGTACTTAGAATCATTTTTACAAGAGGATTAAAGAGGTTTGTAAATGAAAAATGAGATAAAGTTACGTTTTGAATATATGAAAATGGTGTGGACTGGTGTTATAGCTGGAAGTTTAGTAACTTTATCCAATATCCTTATAATGAATCATAACTCCTCTTTATTTGATTGGATACTTTTTATCTTTATTTCATCTCTCATAATTATTATAGGATACAAAGTATTTGAAATTTATTTTAATTACTAATACTACAAAAAAGAAATGAGTCACTCATGATCGGCGTTAACAAATCAACCCCTCTTCTTCACCCATTCTGCTGCTTTCTTAACGTAGTAGTGTTCGTTGTTGTTGAGGGTTTTCCTCAAACGCTCTTACCAAGCTTCTTCCAATTCCTTTCCCCCAATACTCAGAAACGACCGCGACTCCGTCTATCACTGCCATTGATTCTCCTGCTTTCACGTGCCCGAATATTACTCC
>JAJRYS010000006.1 GCA_024275665.1 archaeon
TACGGCCCTGTAGTGTTGCAGTTTCCAGCAGCATCACATGAAGTTACGTTATAGTAATAAGTGGTTCCGTTCGTAAGACTGGTGATGTTGAAAGAGTGACTAGTGCTCATTGTTGAATTAAAATAACTAGTGTTGCCAAGAGCAGTGGTTGTTCCGTAATTAATGCTTGCGTTAGTGTTCTCATTAGTAGTCCATTGAATGATTGCATAATCAGACCATATAGTACTGGTTTGCACATTGCTTATTACTGGCGGAATTGAGAGGGTGGTGAAGTTGTAAGGTCCTGTAGTGTTGCAGTTTCCTGCCTGATCGCATGCAGTGACATTGTAATAGTAAAGAGTGTTTTCTGACAAGCCAGTAAGGGTTATGTAACTTATTGAATTAAAGGAAGAATTAACTGCAGTGCTTCCAAGGGAAAGAGTAGTCCCGTAATTTATGCTTGTATTTGTCTGGTTTCCTCCATAACTGCATATCGGGGTGTTGCTTGTAGTTATTTTTAAAGTAGTGTTATGCTCGTACATGGTAGTATTAGTTACATTTAATATCAACGGAATACTGTTGTCAATAGTTATCCCACTGCTCTGGTTTGTAACACTTGCAGATCCATTAGTAGCATTTACTTCTACTGTTACCCCACAAGAGTCGCTTATTGAAGTAGTATCCCATGAAAGTGTGAAGTTGTTGCCTGCGGTAGTATTCGTTCCTATGCTTGTCTTAGTGCTTCCTATGATATAATAAAAGCTTGCATTGTCAGCAGTGTCTCCAGAAGCAAGGGTAGCATTAAGAGTGATTGTTCCTCTTATGAAAGCGTTGTCAAGAGGATTGTTAAGAGTAATGCTCGTGAGAGTTGACAGTCCTATTGAAACAATTAACAAGAATAAAGCGATTCTTTTCATGGTTTTAAAATATTCATACGTGGTTTAAAAAAGTTGGCTTTCACTCTTTTGCTTGTTGCTTCCTTTTCATTACTTGCACGTGGATGAAAGCACTAGTAGCTGCTATTGCTCCGTCAGCAGCAGCGGTTACTACTTGTCTTAAGGGCGTTGTTCTTATGTCTCCTGCTGCAAATGCTCCTTCTATGTTAGTACGCATTCTTTCATCAGTCTTAATATACCCAGCAGGGTCTAGTTCTAAGCCTAATTTTTCCACTGCTTGTGTTGAAGGCTCTTGCCCTATTTCAACGAACAAACCATCAAGGCTTAGTTCTGTGCCGTTGTTAAGCACTGCTTTCTCAAGTTTGCTCTCTCCTATGAGTCTTGCCACGTTAGTGTTGTGAATTACTTCAATCTTAGGATTAGAGTATATTTGTTCTGTTAATGAAGGTTTTGCTCTTATTTTCTCTCTCCTGTAAATGACGTATACTTTTGAAGCATGTTTTGATAATAGCATTGCTGCTTCTGCAGCAGAGTCATTTCCTCCTACTACTCCTACTACTTTGTCTTTGAAGAAAGCAGCATCGCAAGTTGCGCAGTAAGAAACTCCTCTGCCTTTGAGTTTTTTCTCTCCTTCTACTCCCAACCTTTTCTTCCTGCTTCCAAGAGCAATTATTATGCTTATGGATTCAAAAGTTTTTCCATTAGCAGTTTTCACGATGAATTTTTCTCCTTGTTTTTCAACGCTTTCAACTTCAGAGTATTCTATTGGAACTTCTAACTTTCTGAGGTGTTCTTCGAACTTCATTGCTAGTTCTGCTCCGCTTATCATTGGAAAGCCGGGATAATTATCTATTTCATGAGTCTCGTTGATGAGGCCTCCTATGCTTTCGGTTATCAGAACCATATTCATGTTGTACCTTTTGGCGTAAATTCCTGCAGCTACTCCTGCTGGCCCTCCTCCTAGTATTATAACATCATGCATAAGAATCCCCTTATTGTTTTACGTGTTTAATCATTTTTTAAACCAATTGTTCAAACAACTCCTTTTTCTAACTGACCATAACTCTTTTATTAACCTATCTTCTTTTTTTAAAGCATGTGCAAAGAACTGTTTGACAAAATATTTGGGAAATATTCTGAGGAAGGGAGATTGCTAATTTGGTTTGGCAGTGGCATCATAATCCTCTGGGTATTTGTATATTTCTTTCTTGCACTGTTAAAACTTGAAACAAGAATACACCCAACGCTTCCTCTTCTCGTGTTCGGCGCCTTATGTGTGTTTGTGGGAATGCTTAGAAAGAAGAAAAGAATGAAAAGGAAGTATGTAATAGGGGGAATAGAAGAGCTTGGGCTGGTTATTTTGGGTTTGGAGTTCGTAGCAGCTTTTTTAGTAATGCTGGTGTTTCTTCCAAAAGTATTCATCACAATGAAAGGAGTTACTTTTATAATCTCTTTAGTATTAGCAATAATCCTCTCAGGGCTCACTATAGCCACTTATTATTATCAGCATGCTGATGAGTATTTCTTCCTTAACAAGTATGACAAATGGCTTCTTTTCGTCTCAATCTTATCTCATTTAGTATGGGCTTCTTTGATTAAGACAATAGTGTGAGTAAAAAGAGGTGAGAAAACTTATTTATAGTTAAAACTGCAGAAATAATACTAGTTTATTAAAAAATGGGAAGGGTGACGCGCTTTGAAACGACTGGTTGAAAATGCTTTAAAAGAAAGCAAAAGAGAGAAGAAAGTTTATTCTGACGCGAACATAATCATAGCAGAGGATGATAGGAGAAGAAAAAAACCAAGGAATGTGAGTTCTGGTCCTGGAGCGATTAGTGACGAAGAGTTGAAAAAGACTCTTGAAAATGCAATGGCTCGTGTTAAAGTAATAGGAGCAGGGGGTTCTGGAAACAACACAATGGCGAGAATGAAGGAAATAGGAATTCATGGAGCAGAACTTATAGCTATTAATACTGATGCTCAGCACTTGTTAATCACTCCAGCTGACAAGAAAGTACTGATTGGGAAAGAAATTACAAGAGGGCTTGGAGCTGGTTCTAACCCAGAAATAGGTGAAGCAGCTGCTAAGGAAAGCATCCAAGATCTTGCTAATGTATTAAGTGATGCTGATTTAGTGTTTGTTACTTGTGGTCTTGGGGGAGGAACAGGAACTGGTTCTGCTCCAGTAGTAGCGCAGGTCGCGAGAGAAGTAGGAGCATTGTCAGTAGGAGTAGTCACCCTTCCGTTCTCAGTAGAGGGAAAAAAGAGAATGGAAAATGCTTTAAGTGGTTTGAGAAAACTTAAGAAAGAATGCGACACAGTAATAGTAATCCCTAACGACAAGTTATTAGAGATAGTACCTGAACTACCTTTAAGCGCTGCTTTCAAAGTATCAGACGAAGTGCTTTCAAACGCTGTTAAAGGAATAACAGAACTCATTACAAAGCCAGGATTAGTGAACTTGGATTTTGCTGACGTTAGGACTGTCCTCACTAATGGAGGAGCAGCAATGATAGGACTCGGGGAGTCTTCCTCAGGAGGCTCTGGAGAGTCAAGAGCACTGGAAGCAGTTGAAGAAGCTTTGAACTCTCCTTTGCTTGACGTTGACGTGAGCGAAGCAGATAGGGCTTTGGTGAATGTGATTGGCGGAGCTGACATGACTCTCAGAGAAGCAGAAGTCATTTGTGAAGCAGTAGCAAGCAAGATAAGCCAGAACGCTCACATAATTTGGGGAGCAATGATAGACGAGTCAGTACCTAAGAACACCATACAAGCAATGGTGTTAATAGCAGGAGGTCGTATTCCATACTTGGATATTGAAGCTGGGAAGATCAACGAAGACCTCGGCATTGAGTTCGTTGAGTGAGTGAGTTGGTCTGGCGTAGGAAAAGAGAAAGAGGAGAGAACAAGTTCTATTATTTGTCAGAAGCATGGAAAGAGCTTTACGAAAAAGGAAAGGATTCTTTCACAGCTAAGGAAATTAGAAAAAAATACAAACTTAATTCTGCTGAAACAAAAGTTTTGATTATCAGGAGGCTGTTTGAATCTCTTCCTGGAAAGACTTTTGAAGAAAAAAGAAAAAATTACAACAAGTTAAGAGAAGAAAATATACTGGTTAACTTCAGAGAGGTAAAAGGAAGAGTGAAAACTGACTTTGACTCCAGAGGATTAGCTCGTTTCATCGGCATTACTTCTATGAAAGGAAAGCCTTATGTCATGAAGGTTTATGAAGAAATGGCAGGAGTTAGAGAAATTGAAAACAGGTTTCTTAAAGAACTTGAAAAACTTAAAAAAGACCCTGATTACATCTCAAAAATGAATCAAGAAGCTAAGACATTTGTTAAAATACTTGACTCCCTTGGGATTGTTGAGATAGAGTATAAAGGCAACAAGTTTGCAGAAGTTTCAATAGTTAAAAAAGATTCTTTTGACAAAGTTTTGAAAACAAGATACATTCCATGGCCTGACTTAAACAAATTAGCACTTAAGAGTAAAATTAAAAGGTGAAACATAATTGACTTTAGAAGAAGAAAAAAGGAGAAAAGAACTTCTTGAAAAAGTATTACTTTTGCCTTTTGGAGCAAGCGAAGAAGTGTATGAAAAAGTTAAGAAAGAACACATGAACATTTGGAGAAAACAGGGTTATTCAGAAGAGGAAGCTGAGAGAAAATGGGAGAAAGAATTTCATGCAGCTGTTAGAAAAGCTACTGAAGAAATGCTTCAACAACTAAAGTCAAAAACAGTTGTAAGGACTAAGAAGAAAAAGTTAGTTGAAAGGATTAAAAAATATTTTTCCCATAAGAAAAAAGTTAAACCTAAAAAATAGGATTAGTTGGTAAAGTAAAAGAATATCCTTGGGGGACTACGAGAATAAAGACAACAAAGAATAAACATTATTTCAGAAAAAAGAAAAAATAATAGCTTTGCAAAACATTTAAATACACGTATTTGGAAAATTATACTAACTTCCTTTGGTTCTCAAACCATTGTTCTTAATCTAATAGTTAATAAGGTTTAGAGGTAGGATTGCATGAAAATAAGCATTAAACAAATAAAAGAAAAAACAACTGGTTTTGTCAGAAATGCCGTGCGTGTGATGCGCTTGATGACAAAGCCTAAAAAACAAGAATTCCTCGCAGTGGCTAAAGTAACAGGCTTAGGCATAGTCATAATAGGTTTAATAGGATTTGTAATCGAAAGCATTAGGTGGCTTTTAGCAGGGTGAATGAAAAATGTTGTTTGGAGTAAGAACTACCATAGGACAGGAAAAAGTAGTGTCAGAACTTCTTGAAAACAAGGCGAAGAAAGAAGGATTTCCAGTGTATTCAATCATCTTCATTGACTCCATGAGGGGTTACTTGTTCATAGAAGCTGATTCAGAAGGAGAAGCTAAAAGATTTGCTTACAAAGTGCCTCACGTGAAAGGACTTGTCAAAGGTTCCATGACTTTAGAAGAAATACAACACTTCTTAGAAGTAAAGCCAATGACTGCTGGAATAAGACATGGTGACATAGTAGAAATCACAAGCGGTGCTTTCAAAGGAGAAAAAGCAAGAGTAGTGCGTGTTGACGAGTCAAAAGACAAAATCACTGTTGAGATAATAGAAGCAGCAGTTCCAATACCAATAACAGTTAATGCTTCTAATGTCAGAGTGATTACTAGCATTGAAAAAGAAGACTAAGGGAGAGGTTTTGATCATGAGCGAGAAGACCATATCAGCATTAGTTGAAGGAGGAAAAGCAACAGCAGGCCCCCCTATAGGGCCAGCATTAGGTCCTCTTGGAATAAACGCAGGGAAAGTAGTAGCAGAAATAAATGAGAAAACAAAAGCATTCGCAGGCACTACTGTTCCTGTGAAGATAATAGTTAATACTAAAACCAAAGAATTCAGAATAGAAGTTGGAACTCCTCCAACTTCTTCCATGATCAAAAAAGAATTGGACATAAAAAAAGGTTCTGGGAAAGCAGGGGAAGTAAAAGTAGGAAGCTTGAAAATAGACCAGGTTATTAAAATTGCTAATGCTAAGGAATCAGCTTTCCTTGCCAAAGACAAAAAAGGAATGGTTAAAGAAGTGCTGGGAACATGCGTGAGCATGGGAGTCCTAGTAGACGAAAAAGACCCGAGAGAAGTGATTAAAGAAGTTGATGAAGGAAAATACGATGACAAGATTTTTGGCAAGACGCAGTTAGAGCTTCCAACACCGCAGGAAATAGCAGAGATGAAGAAAAAATACGAAGTAAAAGAAAAGAAAGAAGAAGAACCAGCAAAAGCAGGGAAGAAGGCGAAGAAAGCTTTGAAAGCAAAAGCAGCTCTTGCAAAGAAAACAGAAGAAGCAGCCTTCTAAAAACTGCTTCTTTTTTCTTCTTATTTTTCATGTTAGTAAACTTTTAAAAAGAACTCTTTCTTCTTACTAAACCATGGAACTAGCGCTAGCCATCATTGGAGTAATAATGCTCATTGGTTTTTTAGGAAACTGGATTTTCAAAAAAACAGACATCCCGAGCATGATATGGCTTTTAGCATTTGGTTTAGTCCTCGGACCCATTACTCACGCAATTAACGCTTCCTTGTTCATCCAAGTTTCTGGTTTTTTCGCAGCAGTAGCAATAATCATAATACTATTCGACGGAGGCATCCATATTGACTTGTACAAACTGTTAAGAGAAGCACCAAGAGGAGTAATGCTGACCATAATAGCTTTCACTGTTTCAGTAATAATAACCACAATAGTAATGATGTTGTTCAGATATTCTTTGCTTAACGGCATTCTAATGGGGGCAATAGTAGGGGGCACTTCTTCTCCAATAGTAATCCCAATCATTTCAAAACTAAGAGGGGTATCAGGAAAAACTAGAATAATCCTCTCACTTGAATCAGCGCTCACAGACGTGTTATGCATTGTAGTAGCAATAGCAGTAATGCAAGCCCTCTCAGTAGGCTCTGGAGTAAGCATTGGTTTTGCTTTGAAAGCAATAGCAAACGCATTCTCAATAGGAATAGTCCTGGGGTTCATAGCAGGAGTCATTTGGCTTCCTCTCATGAGGAAGATAATAAAAGAAGAATTCTCATACGTCGTAACACTAGCAGTATTATTCTTACTCTATGCTTTTGTGCAGTACTTGGAAGGAAGCGGAGCAGTCGCATGCCTCGTGTTTGGAATAGTACTAGGCAATGGGAAGAAAGTATTCCAAATGATAAAATACGAAGACTATGCTTTTGAGATAACAACAAGCATGAAGAACTTCCACTCTTTAATAGCTTTCTTTATCAGAACTTTCTTCTTCGTATACCTCGGGCTGCTTGTAAGCATTCAAAGTATTACAAACATTTTCATAGGGCTCATAATAGTAGCAGGGCTGCTTGTCACAAGGCCTTTCGCAGTGAGAATAGCGATGAAAGGAAGCAAGGAAATAAAAGACTTTGACAGGAAAGTAATGTCAGTAATGCTTCCAAGAGGACTAGCAGCAGCAGTTTTAGCTTACTTGCCAATAGCGATGAATATCAGGGGAACAGAAGCATTTCCAGACGTGGCGTTCACAGTAATAATGGCAACAGCTTTAGCTTCAACTATTGGAATTCTTTACATTATGAAGAGAGAAAAACAAGAACAAAACACCAAGGAAGGAACTAAGAACAACAAGCAACATGCTGTCAAGGTCAGGGCAAAGCAATAAAAGCAATTGTTTTTAAAAACAATGAAGAAGAAAAAAATAATGCGGCTTTTTGAAAAATAACAAATGCAGGGCTGCCGGAGTTCGTCCAGTCGCTGGTTGAACAGTGATTGCGACCGAACTGGCCAAACGGGACGGACTCAAGATCCGTTGGCTCAGTGCCTTCGCAGGTTCGAAAGAGGGGTTGCACCCCCTCTACCCCTGCAGGCCACGTGAAGCGGCCTATCGCTGGGGCAAGAGCAACTCCTCACGGAAATCCTGCGCCCTGCATCGGCTGTAACTAGTTGGGTGTTTATGGTTTTTCCAAGAAGGGAGGGGGAATCAGAAATTCCCTAGAAATGAAGGGGGAACCGTAGGTGCCCCCTGCGTTTCGGAAATCCTGCGCCCTGCATCGGCTGTAACTAGTTGGGTGTTTGTGGTTTTTTCCAAGAAGGGAGGCACTTACTTAAGAAATAGGTGCTCTTTACTTCACGTGGAATTCTATGACGTCGCCGTCTTTGAGGACGTGGTCTTTGTCAACTCGTTGCCCTGGGAACTTCGTAGAACCCCATACGCGGGCGTATTTGAATTTTCGCACGAAGTCTTTGTGAATCTCCTTACCAGCGTCAAGCACTGTGCTGCCTCTTTTGAGAACAAGGGGGTTGTCTCTTTCTGGCTCTTCTCCTGGTTCTTTCGTGTAAACTCTTATCAAGTTGAAGAAGTTGAACAAATCTCTTGGTTTTGGAACGCTTCCTTTCTCCAGGAACATGACTGGCTTGTCTATTCCAAACAAGTACAACTCGTTCATGAGTGCTTGTTTTTGCTCTTCATTCTCGTATACTAGTATTACTCCGTCAGCGTTTAGCACTATGCTTAGTAGTTCTGCTTGCTTTTCGCTTGCTCCTGGCAAGAGCGCTGGTATTTCCACTAATTGTAGTTTTGCTCCTTCGTAGTCCATCATTCCCACTTCTGGTTTTTTAGTAGTGAAGGGATAATCAGCTATGACTGGCTCTGCGTTCGTGAGTTTTTTCAGCAAAGAGCTTTTTCCAGTGTTAGGGAATCCTATTATCACTACTTGGAATCCTTGTTTTTTCACTGCAAGGCTTTTGCGTCCTTTCTTCTTGGTTTTTTGTTTTTCAAGCTCTTTCCTAAGCCTCACCATTCTCTGCGTGAGTTCTTTGCGTAGTTTCTCTGCTCCTTTGTGAGTAGGAGCAGTGGATAACATTTCACGCAAGTATTTTATCTTCTCTTCAAGAGTCCGTGCTTCTTCGTACTTTTTCTGAGCTAGTACAAAATCAGCGTCAGCATTTATGGGCATGTCTTATTTTACGTTTTTGAAAGTTTTAAAAACAACTCGTTCAATAATTTAATTTGATGATAAAAAGTACTCCTAGGATAATGCCTGAGAAGAAGAGAAAACTAGTGGATGTTACGATAAGATTTTTGTTAAAGAGGATAAGCGAAGTAGATCCAAGAGCTGCTAAGGAATTGAAGGCTAAGATTTCTCACAGAGCAGGGGTTCCAGTGTTTTTCAGGGTTATTCCCAAGACAACTGCAATAAAGCAAGGCTGGGTTAATACTCCTAAGGGAAGGTTCTTAGTGAAGACTAAAGGCATGACTACTACTGTTTTTGACGCTAGTAAAAAGCCTTTAATGTATGTGATTACTATTGGAGAGGACCAGTTCTTTGTTAAGAGCAGAAAAGCGTTGGCTGTTAGGAAGAAAGGGCTTGCTACTCTCTTGCATGAGTTGGGTCACTTGTCAAGAGCTCACAAACCTTTGCCAAGGCTTGAGGAGGAAATGGCTGCTGATGCTTTCACCATTGCAATGCTGAGAAAGCTTGGATTGGAGAAAGAAGCAAGAGTATACGTAGAATCAAGGCCTACTGCCAAGGCTTTGCTGAGAATGCTTGAAGAGAAAAGACGCAAGGAAATGGAGAAGAGGAGAATTGCTGAGGAGAAAGCAAAAGCTCTTCGTGCTAAGAGGTTCAGGGAAGCTAAGAAACTACTTGGAATTTAATATTTTTTCTCATACTCCATTACGTAGAGTTCTTCGAAGAACAAGTGCTTGCTGTTTACTGTCTTCCAGCCTTGTTTTTCAAGTTCTTTCCTTAACCCGTTTTTGGAAGAGATTAACAAGTAACATTCTCCTTTGTCTTTCAAGTGTTCTTTGAATTGCTTCAAAAACCTCTCAATCACTTTCGTGCCTTTAGGCCCTCCGTCCCAAGCCAAACTCAACAAGTCTTTTTCTTCTCCTGGTTCTGTGGGCACGTAAGGAGGATTGAATATTATCACGTCGAATTTTCTTTTTACTTTTTCAAACAAGTTGCTTTCAAACGCGTCCACTCTTACTCCGTGTTTTTCAGCATTAAGCAAAGTGTTTTCAACTGCCTTTGGGTTCACGTCAACAGCTGTTACTCTTGCTCCTCGCAATGCTGTTATCACGCTTATCACTCCTGAACCGCTTCCAATTTCCAATAATATTTTTCCTTCAAGCGATTCTGGTAATGAGCTTAGGAAAAGTAAGGAGTCTTCTGCTGGTTCGTAAACATCTTCAAACACCAAGAACTTGAGTACTTTTCCTTTTTCTTTTACGAATGTTTTCTTCAATTACACTCACTTCTTCTTATTCCTATCCATGAATTCTTCCCATTCCCTTATCTTTTTCTCATTCATATCATTCATTCCTTTCATTTTAACAGGTGGTTTCAAAAGACTTTGTCCTCTTATTACCCTGGTAATATTGTAGTTTATGAATGACTCCATGCTCTGATTTCTATCCATGAATTTCAATAATTCTGAAAAGTCTTCAACTCCTATCTCTTTCATATACCTCTTGATCTCCTTACTTTCTTCTAAAGCTTTCATTATTTTCTGCTTGTCTTTTTTCCATAATTTTTTCAGGTCTTCTTTGTCTATTACAAACAAGCCTTGCTTGTGCATTCTTATTTTTTCCTCCACTGGAACAACGTCCCCTGTTATGAATACCATTCCTCTCTTTGATTCTTTCACTCCTTTGGTTGTTTAAATTCTTTTTCCAAGGTATTTTTCTTTTAACTTGTCAAGGAAGGTTTACTTATCTTTTTTTCTCCTAATTCTACCATAAGTATTTGCTTTTACTTCTACGAAGAAAGGGAACTCTCCTTTGTCCGTGGAATAATTCAAGGACTTGTCAACACGTAAGTACTCTCCTTTTTCTCCTTTTGAATAAACTATTGGCTGGTGGTATAAATCCCCTGGTTCTCCCATGATGTTCTCCTTTTTGTAATAAGCTTTCATGAAAGCATCTGCTATGACTTCCGAAGCGAAACCTCTTATGAACTGTTTTTCATAAGGAAGGTTTGCTATTTCACGAGCTGTTTCTCCAGAAACCCCTTTCCTCAAAAGCATTTTTTCCATCATGACAGCAAAGTCGTTTTTCTGGCTTCTTATCATTTGTTTTACTCCATTCTTCTTCATTATCTCTTGTTTTAACACTAACAAAGAATAAATGCTCTCAAGTTGTTTTCTTATCTTCTTTTCACGGTTTCCTTCTTCTGTTATTACTCTCTTGTACTTGTTTTTTATCTTATTGTAAGTTTCTGGGAATGAAAGGCCTTTCTTTAACCTTTGTTCTAGTTCTGTGCGTAGCATTGACAAGTCTTTTTTACTGAGTCCAGAACTTGTTACTTTGGGAGTGAGTTGTTTTTCAAACATTTTGTGTCTTTTCATGATTTTATTTATAAAACTACTGGTTTAAAATCCGTACTATAAGTTATAAAAAAGAGAAAAGTATTCATTACTATTTATGAAGTCTTACTTGACCCTGTGGTTTAACAGTGAGGGGAAAACTCCTTTCGAAGTAACTGAGAGGCTAATGAGCATGGGTTTCAGGCCTACTAAAGGAGGTTACGACTACGTCTACGACTGGGACAGAAGGCCTACCACTGATGATGCCCTTGCATTAGCAAACCAGGTTCACGCTACTCTCAAGGGTTGTAATGTTGCTTTCAAACTCGAGACTTTGTAAGTATTTTCTTCATCAAGCGAGCGTTTTCAAGCATGGCGTGGTTGTTGTTGAAGAATACGAAAGCTTTTCCTGGTTTTGCTTTTTTTATCCTTTTAGCTACTTGTATTAACTCTTTTTCAGAATAGTTGTGAGAATACCATTCTGTCCTGCCATGCATTCTCACGTAAATGGAGTCTGTTGTCTTGAACACGTTACGGGATAGTATTGGAGCGTCTATTGAAACCCAGGTAATGCCAAGGCTTTTAGCCCATTCAATCCATTCTTTTTCAAACCATTCCTCGTTACGTGGTTCCAAGGCAAACCTATTCCCAATCCTTGTTTTCTCATAAAAAGATTGGATTTTTTCAACTGTCTTCGGGGTAGTGCTTGGAGGGAGTTGGAACAAGTAAAACTCTATGCTTTCTTCCAAGGGCTTGAACAAAGAGTGGAAACGGTTCCACAAGTCCCCGCATTCGTTGAACTTCTTCCTGTGAGTAATCCACCGAGTAGCTTTCACAGCCCATGCAATGTTCTTACTCATTTTTGCCCAGTAGCTCACCCATGAATGGAATGGAAAACGGTAGAAGGAAGAGTTAAGCTCTACAGCGTTGAGGTTTGAGTTTTCAGCATACCAATCAAAACCGTCAGGATTCCATGAGTAAGACCAGCCAGAAGTGCCTACAAACACCTTCATTTGCTCACACTTCTTGCCATAGTTTTTCAATGTGCTTCTTGGCGTTTTCATCTTCTAAGAGCATGTTCCAGAGAGTTCCTTCTTCTCTCGTGAGAGACTTTACTCCTCTTGTTTTGATCTTTCTGATCAATCCTACTACTATTTCTCTCGGAGGATACAATCCTTTCTTCAAATCCTGTATTAGCCCTCTTATGGTCTTAGCCTTGGAGTAACGTACTTCTTCTGGTTTCTGCTGTTTCTTAATTGTTACTGCTTTCACTTCCGGCTTTACTTTTTCTTTGAATTTCTCAGCTTGTCTTACCTGCTCTTCGAATTTCGTTTTTAAAGGATTACGAGCAGGATTTAGTTTTCCTAGTTTTTGCCTGTAAATCTGCATTTTCTTCCTGTTCTTAAGAAAGTCTTTTAATCCCATGCTACTAACTAAAGAAGAATAAGGTTTTTAAGTCTTGTCCTTGCTAAATTAAAATATGGCAGTGATAACAGAAGAAATTAAAAAACTAATAGAAGGAAATGTTTTGGCATTCGCGTCAGTAGACGAGCAAGGAAACCCTCACTGCATTGCTGTTGCTTTTACAAAAGTCGTTTCACCTAACCAAATTTTAATAACTGATAATTACATGGTCAAGACAATAAGGAACATTCAGAAAAACCCGAATGTTGCTCTTGTTGTGTGGAACAAGGACTGGGAAGAGAAGTGCGTTGGGTACGAGTTCAGTGGAACAGCGCAGTACTTTGCTGAAGGAGAATGGTTTGAAAGAGTCAAGGAGTTGCCTGAGAACAAGGAGGAGCCATGCAAAGGTGCGATTTTGATAACCGTGAACAAAGTTAAGAAACTAGCGTGACCGCGTTGATATGTTGTTTCATCAAGTTTTGCCTTGATTCCCAAACCTTTAAATATTCCACTGGTATAAAATATGACAGTGGTATTGAATGCAGTGTGAGACAGCAGTAAGAGAAATCCTCCCAGCAGTAAGGTCATTACTCGCGGTTGAACTGAAAGCGCTTGGATTAAGACAGGAGGAAATAGCTGAAAAACTCGAGCTCACCCAGCCAGCTGTCTCACGCTATTTAAAACAAGCAAGAGGAAAAAAAGCAAAAGAATTCTTAAAAAATAAAAGAATAATGAGGATGATTAAGAAAACCGCCGCTAATCTGAAAAAAGGAAAAGAGTTTGACTTCTGCTCATTATGCAGAAAAGTGAGAAAAGCAACTAAGTGCTGCGAGTGAGGTGCTGAGAGATGAAGAGAATATACTTAGACCATGCTGCCACGACGCCAGTAGACCCCCGAGTAGTAGAAGCCATGACTCCTTACTTCTCGCAAAAATACGGCAACGCGTCTTCCCTTCATGAATGGGGGAGAGAAGCAAGAGAAGCAATTGAAAGAGCAAGAAAAGAAATAGCCAAGAGAATGAAAGTGTTTCCAGAAGAAATTTACTTTACTTCAGGAGGAACAGAGTCAGACAATGCTATCATAAAAGGAATAGCATGGGCTAACAAAGACAAAGGGAAACACATAATCACTTCTAAAATAGAACACCACGCAGTGCTCAATCCATGCGAATGGCTTGAAAAACAAGGCTTTGAAGTCACTTACCTGCCGGTAGACGAGTACGGAGTAGTAGACTTGGACGCGTTGCAAGACGCTATAAAAAAAGACACAATACTAATCAGTGTAATGGCTGCTAATAACGAAATAGGAACAATCCAGCCATTAAAGGAAATAAGTGAAATAGCAAGAGACAAGGGAGTGTACTTCCACTCAGACGCAGTACAAGCTTACGGGAAAATACCAGTTGATTACACAAGCCTTGATGCTGCAAGCGTCTCGTCTCACAAGATATATGGGCCGAAAGGAGTAGGACTCATGTACGTCAAGCAAGGAACCAAAATAGAAGTATTCATGCACGGAGGAGGACACGAGAGAGGCAGGAGGTCAGGAACTGAGAATGTGCCAGGAATAGTTGGTTTGGCGAAGGCAACAGAACTCGCCTTCGACCACATGAAAGAAAACGCAGAACACGAAGAAAAACTCAGGAAAAAATTAGTGGAAGAAGTGCTTGGAATACCAAACTCGTGGCTGAATGGGCACCCTGAGAAAAGACTGCCAGGCAACGCTCACTTCGGCTTTGATTTCATAGAAGGAGAATCACTATTATTATTGCTTGATCAGAAGGGAATAGCTGCTTCAACTGGTTCTGCTTGCTCTACAGGAGACCTCAGGCCGTCTCACGTCTTGCTAGCGCTTGGCTTGCCTCATGAAAAATGTCACGGCTCGCTCAGACTAACCATTGGAAGAGAAAACACAATGCAAGAAATAGAATACACTGCAGAAGCAGTAAGAGAAGCAGTTGAAAAACTACGCGCAATATCACCTTATGGGAAGTGATTTGAAAATGACTCAACAACCTTATTCGAAGAAAGTAATGGAACTATTCCTAAACCCGCATAACATGGGAAAAATAGAAGACGCTGACGGCGTAGGAGAAGTAGGCAATCCCGTGTGTGGAGACGTAATGAAAGTGTACATCAAAGTTGGAAAGAATGATAAAGGAGAAGAAGTAATAAAAGACGTGAAGTTCCA
>JAJRYS010000007.1 GCA_024275665.1 archaeon
GTATCCTGGTAAAAGGTACTACGCTGGTAATAAATTCATTGACGAGGTTGAATCAATAGCAATAGAAAGAGCTAAAAAACTTTTCAAAGCAGAACACGCTAACGTACAACCCCATTCTGGTTCTTCAGCTAATATGGCTGCTTACGCTGCTTTGTTGAACCCAGGAGATGTTTTCATGGGAATGAAATTAGATCACGGAGGACACTTGACTCATGGGCATCCAGTGAACTTTTCAGGAAAGTTATACAAAGTAGTTTCTTATGGTGTTGATGAAGAAACACACTTGATAGACTATGATGCAATACGCAAGCTTGCATTAGAACACAAGCCCAAACTAATACTAAGTGGTTTTACTGTTTATCCAAGAATAATCAACTTCAAGGAGTTCAAAGAAATAGCTGATGAAGTAGGAGCATACTCAATGGCTGACATAGCTCATATTGCAGGGTTAGTAGCAGCAGGACAACACCCTTCTCCAGTTCCTTACTGTGATGTAGTGACCACAACCACTCACAAGACGCTAAGAGGACCAAGAAGTGGGTTGATCCTTTCAAAAGAAAAACATGCTAAAAAAGTTGATAAAAGCGTTTTCCCAGGTCTTCAAGGAGGACCCTTAGAACATGTAATAGCAGCCAAGGCAGTGTGTTTCAAAGAAGCAATGACTGAAGAATTCGTAGAATACGCGAAACAAATAATAAAGAATGCTAAAACTCTCGCTGATTCCCTCATGGAAGAAGGAATTAAGTTGATTACTGGTGGAACTGACAATCATCTAATACTAGCAGACGTAACTCCGTTAGGAATTACTGGAAGAATAGCACAAGATGCATTAGAAAAAGCAGGAATAATAGTGAACAGAAACACGATTCCTTTTGACAAGAGAAGTCCTTTTGATCCTTCGGGAATAAGGATCGGAACACCTGCTCTTACAACGCGTGGAATGAAAGAAAGAGAGATGATTGAAATAGGGAAAATGATTTCGACTGTTCTAAAAAATGTTGACAATAATCAGTTGATTGATAAAATAAGAAGCGAAGTAAGCGAGATTAGCTCCCAGTTCCCGTTATATGAACGAGCGTCATAAAAATGCTTTCAATGTTTTAATCATTATTTTTGGTTTTAGCATTGTCCTTAGTGCTTGTTTTTTCAATGCTGAGAGGTCTTCCATGTCTCCTGCTTGCTCTATCAATTCCTTCAGTCCTCCTTCGTTTGCAGCACGCAGCAGCTTCTCTGGTTTGAAAACCTGGAACAATTTGTACAAGAGCAAGTGGTTTGCCAGTTCTGGTTTTACTTTTTCTTCATATTTCTCTTCATAGTATTCAAGGTCTTGTTTTTCCATTGCTTTCGCAAGGAGGTCAGCGCTTCTCAAGCCGAATACTACTCCTCCCCCACTGAATGCTTTCACCTGCCCTGCAGCATCCCCTACAAGCGCTTTATTGCCTTTCATTATCCTGTGTTTTGGGTTGAACAATGGAATGAGTGCTGACTGTTTTTTCAAAACCTCTCTAATGCCAATGCTGGTGTTTTGAATGAAGGAATCATAATACTGCTTTGGGTTTCCTTTCCTCACTCCTAATCCTATTCTCACAGTTTCATCATTTAATGGGATAAGCCATGCGAAGAAGCCAGGAGCGAATTCCCCGAAGTACAAGTGAACAGTGCTGGTGTCTGTTTTTTCCCTGAGTAATACTTCTTCCTGGTAAGTGAAGATGAAGTTATGCTTCACTCCAATGTTATTAGCAACGCTTGACAACGCTCCATCAGCTCCTATCACGAAATCCTCTTCTTCTCCTTTCCATTGTTTCCCGAATACTACTTTTGCTCCTTTGTTTCTTGATGTTTCAAGCAATTTTTCCTGGAACAAGAAACGGTCGACTACGAAAGCCTGCGCTTCTTTTCTGCTTATGACGAGTTCTTCTCTTCCAGCACGCAGGATCGCGGTGTTGACTTTGTTCAAAACGCATTCATCAAGCTCTACATGTTTTTCCACGTTCTTTGAGAACAAGCCCCCGCAGGCCTTCTCTCTTATTTTGTCTTGCTTTTCCCACACAGTCATTCCTGTCTTGCCAGCTAGGTACAACCCAGCAGTGCCAGCTCCTACTATCATAATTAATAATAAAGATATTGTTTTATTATAATCAATTGGTTTTTGGTGGTTTTTGATGAAAATAGTTTTATTGACAGGCACTCGTCCTGACATAATTAAAATGGCTCCTTTGTATTGGGAGGGTAAGAAGAGAGGGCATGAAGTAATATTAGTGCATAGTAATCAGCATTATCCTTATGACTTGTTCGAAGCAGTTTACAAAGACTTGGAATTGCCTTTTCCCCCTCATTTCATACTGAACGACTCGATTGTTAAGAAAGTAGCTAGGTGGGTGTCTAAGAAAGCTTACTTGCATGACTTGAAGAAGGGTTCTAATTGGAGTAAGATTGTAAAGAATGTTGGGGGTAAGTTTTTGAGAGGAAGGCCTGGGATGAATAATACCATTACTCGTATAATTTCTTCTTTTGACAAAGTGTTAAGAGAGAAGCTTAATGATGTTTACATTGTCTTAACTCATGGTGATACTCTTACTTGCATGGCTGGCTCCTTGGCAGCTCATTTGAACATGGTTCCAGTAGGCCATGTTGAAGCAGGTCTTAGGACTGGCACGAGAGAACCTTTCCCAGAACAGACTAATACTAGGATTGCTGATGCTTGTTCTGACTTGCATTTCGCAGCTGTTGAGAAGAATGCGGAGTTTCTTAAGAGAGAAGGATTTAATGAAAAGGACATCTTTGTTGTTGGGAATACTGTTGTTGATGCTGTTAACTGGGCTAAGAAGAAAGGAAGTAAGGAGTTTTTCTTAAGACTGGGAGCAGATCCTAATAAGAAATGGGTTTACTTTTCCGCACACAGAAGAGAGAACTTGATTCATGAAGGCAGGTTTAGGGTTATTGTTAAAGCAGCTTATGACTTGGCTGACATGGGTTACCAGTTGATTTGGTCTGTTCGTCCAGGAACAAAGTTTTACTTTGACAAGTACGGGATTAAGGTCAATCATCCTAACATTATCACAGTGTCAGAAATTCCAAGGTATACTGACATTGTCTGGTTGATGGACAACTCAGAGTTCATCGTAACTGATTCTGGCAGCATGCAGGAGGAAATGGCTGCGTTGAAAAAGCCTTGTATTACTTTAAGGTTTGTTACTGACAGGCCTGAAACTGTTGAAGCTGGTGTTAATTTCCTTGCAAAGCCTGATAAAAATCTTGACATAAGAAAACTAGTTGAGAAAGCGCTTTCAGTTAAGAAGTTCCCTGATATTTACGGTAAGGGAGATTCTGCTGCTAAGATATATGACGTTCTTGAAGAGAGGAAAAAATTTATAAGATGGGCTAATGACTAGTTTTTAACTTTCCTGTAAACGTTTATAACTTCATCAACTATCTTATCCCATTCGAATTCTTTGACGTGTTGTATGCTTTTCTTGCTCATTTCTTCTCGTAGTTTCTTGTTTTTCAATACTTTTATTATTGCTTTTGCTAGTGCTTCTGAGTTTTTTTTAGGAACTATTATACCTGCTTTTCCAGCAGCGAAAACTGTTCCTGAAACGTCAGTAGTAATGACTGGAGCACCGCTTGCCATTGCTTCTAGTAGTACTACTCCAAAGGCTTCGCTTTTGTGAACTGAAGGTAGGACAAACACAGTGCATTTTGACATTAACTTCTTTTTTTCTTCTTCTCTTACTCTTCCAATGAAATGCACGTGTTTTCTCAACTCTAGCTTGCTTGTCTTCTTTTTCAATTCTTCTTTTAGTTCTCCTTCCCCTGCTATTATCAGCTGTGCTTCAGGTATTTCCCTGATCACTCTTTTCATTGCTTCTAATAAGACGTATAGTCCTTTGTAGTAGATTAGCCTGCCTACGAATAGTATTGTTGTTTTTTCTCTTTGCTTTCCAGGTTTGAATTTTCTTAAGTCAATGCCGTTAGGAATTACAACTATTTTTTCTTCATACTCTTTTAAAGTGTCAGAGATTTTCACGTATTGGGGTGATGTGGGCATGATTGTTTTTGCTTTTTTGAATATCATTTTCTTAAAGGTTTTTTCGTAGATTGGTTTGAATACTTTCATTATTAGAGAGTGTGGGATTATGTCGCTGTGGTATGTGATTACTACTGGTTTTCTTTTCAGCAAATTGGCTAAGAAAGCAAGGGGGTTTGAGAAGGAGTTAGGCGAGTGCAAGTGCAGTATGTCATAATCTTCTTTTAACACTTGGAAGAAGACGCTTGGGGAGATCGGAGCGTTTCCAAAGTTGAATAATGTTGGTATTCTTATTACTTTGATCCCTTCTATTACTTCTTCTTTGGTTTTTCTACTTTTTTTATGGTCATGAGCAATTACAGTGACAGCAAAACCTTTCTTTACTAATCTCTTCGCGTGTTCGAATACTACTGTTTCCACTCCTCCTTTAAAAGGATGGAAATATTTTGAAATTATTAACACTTTCATGATATTTTTTTAATTCTCTCTCGCTTTTTATTAGTTGTTCTCAGACAACTAACTCTTTGCAAATAACAATTATTTTTGTTAACAATCCTAACTTCTTGGTTGTTTTTGGTTTGGTTAGTTAACGTGCTTTTTTATTAATTAATCATTCGTTTTGAAAACACACCCAGCTGATAAGAGGTTGAATTATTATGCAAACAGATACTACTGACAAGACTCTCTTCGTTCAAAC
>JAJRYS010000008.1 GCA_024275665.1 archaeon
TTCAACGTCTACTGATGGTGTTCCGTCTGTTGTGCATGTCAGGTCGTCGCTTGTTATTTCTGTTTGCTCGTAGTTGAGTGTTGCTAATACTGCAGCTATTTTTGCTGCTGCTATTCCGTCTGTTATTTCAGCACCGTTTGTTCCTACTACGATGCTTACGTCTGCAGGGTTTGTTTTTATGTTAGCGACTAATGCGTCTACGTCGTCTTGTGTTGGTCCTACTGTCGCTAATGCTGGTGTTAAGACACTTGCAACCATTGCAGCTCCAGCTGCTATTGCAACTGCCTTTTTTATGTTTATGCTTCTCATGTGTTCATTCACCTCTTATTTTTATGGTTGAAAAATATGGATGGGAACAACTCATCCGTTGTTCCTTGGTGTTCATATCATTTGTTGGATTTATAAGTCTTACGGTAAAATTTCATGAAATCGTCTAAAACTTTTTCGTCAATCGCTTGATTTTTTCTTTTTTTGCAAGTATTCTTTAAACTTTTGCATTATTATCAAAGAAGTGTAGTAATGAACCGCTGAAACCACTGTGTTAACCAATGACTGCGCTTCGTTTGCTTTCAACGAAAAACTCTTAGGTTCTAACAAGTGGACAGAAGAAGGCCCATAGTTGATAATCACCTTGAACAAGTCCTCCAAGCTTGAAAACCATGCTTCTATCTCAAAAAACGAAGAATAATCCTCGTCCTGCTTCTCCACTTCCCCTTTTTCAAACCTTATAATCTTCATAGGCTCTAGTTTTATCTTATCCTCTAACAAAGCCATTTGCTTCTCCAAAGCTTCTTTCTCAGGACTAATGCCTTCAATGATTAAAACAGCCCTGACATTATCTTCTACTTGTGGTTTTAGTTTCTTCTCAATCAAGTCAATGAGCTTGTACTTGTTCTCCACCCTTTCAACTACTCTTAACTTTACCAAGCCAGCAAGCGCGTCATTAACAGCAGAAGCACTCAGCCCGCTTTTCTCACGTAGTTCTTCAAGAGTCATTGGCTTTTCCAACAACAACTTGGCTATTCTCTTCTGTTCTTCAGAATACTCCACCATGAACAAAACACCCAGAACTCTTTATAGTTTACTGCAACTACAAGTATTTAAACAAGAACGGTCAGGGAAATAATAAATACTAGGACACTTTCTCATAAAGCCATGGAAGAATGTCCTGCTTGCTCTCATAAGGAAAGAAAATGGTATCATGAAAAACTCTTCCAAGTAATTCTCTTTCTGGTGTTAGTTCAAATCATTCACTTAGTGCTTGACCATTACGGAATCACAGTGCTTCACAGCCTCTTAGCTTCTTTCTATGAATACGTTGGAATGGTTTGGTTCCCCATACTCATAGGGTTGCTTCTCGGAGGAGTAATAGAATACTACGTGCCAAGAAAGTACATTATAAAATTCCTTGCACAGCATAAGAAAAGGACAATCATATACTCTGTGGGTCTTGGTTTTTTAATGTCAGCATGCTCTCATGGAATACTAGCCATTTCAATGGAGCTTTACAAGAAAGGAGCCTCCACGCCAGCAGTTATTGCTTTCCTTCTCGCGTCACCATGGGCCAACCTCCCGGTCACGATATTATTATTCGGACTGTTCGGAGCAAAAGCAATCTTATTCATTTTATCAGCAATAATAATAGCAATAACAACAGGTTTCATTTACCAATTCCTTGACAAAAAAGGCATAATAGAATGCAATAAAAAAGAACAAGTTGAACAGTTCTCAGTAGCAGAAGATATTAGGAAGAGGATCAAATCCTACAATCCAACCAAGAAAAGCCTGACCAAAGACCTGAAAGGAGTAATGGAAGGAGCATGGCAACTTACCAAGATAATACTATGGTGGATTCTCATAGGAATGTTCCTCGCATCAGTAGCAAGGGCTTATGTACCAAAAGAATTCTTCACGAGTTACATGAGCCCAACAATCGCAGGCTTGATAGTAACTCTTCTCCTGGCAACAGTCATAGAAATATGCTCAGAGGGAAGTGCTCCTCTTGCTTTTGAAATATACAGACAAACAAGAGCTTTTGGAAACACTTTCACTTTCCTGATGGCAGGAGTGGCTACTGATTACACTGAAATAGGACTCATCTGGGCAAACATTGGGAAAAAAGCAGCATTACTGCTTCCAATTATAACAGTCCCCCAGATAATAATCCTCGGATACTTGTTCAACATTTTATTATAAGCCAATGAAAAAGATTTTATAAAAAGAAAACAATAAGAATGATTGCCATGAACTTCTTAGGCCTGCTTGGAAACTATTCAGAAGTAATAACCAATGCTCCTTTCTCGTTCAAATGGGAGTTGTTAATAGGGGCAGCAATACTACTCATAGCAGCTTTCATCGTGTTATATGTTCTCAAGAACGTCATAGCAAACGCAATCGTTGGAATAATAGCATTCCTCATAATCAAGTACTTGTTCGGCGTCCCAATACCAATCACAGGCCTTACCATTCTCGTAACAGTCTTAGGAGGATTAGGAGGAGTAGCAGCACTGCTCATAGCAGTGTTCTTAGGATGGCTGTGAATTCATTCCCACACTCCAGGAATCCTAGCACCACAAGCAGGACACCTTCCATCCTTGATATTGTTCTCTACTACTGAAAAACCATACCTCTTGATCAAGAGTTCTCCGCAATTATGACAATAAGTATTATCATACTCGTTCTCCACATTGCCAATGTACACGTACTGCATTCCCTCGTCAACAGCCCACTCTCTCATCTTCTTCAAAACCTCAAAACTTGTTACTGTAACGTCAAGCATTTTCCAAGCAGGGAAGAAGCGAGTGAAATGCCAAGGAATCCCAGGATCAAGATCCTTCAAAAACCCAGCCATTTGCCTTACCCAGTCCTCTTTGTCATTATATCCTTCTATCGTGAGAGTGATTATCTCCAAGTGCATTCCAGTCTTATAATATTCTTTAATTGTGTTCAAAACATTCTCCAAATGAGCTCCTCCGCATACCTTCTGGTAATGCTGTTCGTCTCCCTTCAAGTCAACGCGGACAGCATCCAAGAATTCCCTGCTCTTCTCCACTGCTTCTGGCTTGGCATAACCATTAGTCACAAACACGTTCTTCAACCCATTCTCACGTGCCAAAACTCCTGTGTCGTAGGCATACTCATAAAACACTGTAGGCTCTGTGTAAGTATAAGCAATAATTCTTGCCTTGTAATCCTGTGCTAGTTCAACTATTTTCTCAGGAAGAAGCTCATGCTCTGGAACGTCGCCAGGGCTTGCTTGTGAGATTTCCCAATTCTGGCAATGCAAGCAAGAAAAATTACAACCAACAGTAGCAATGCTTAATGCTAGTTCTCCTGGCATGAAGTGATAGAAAGGCTTTTTCTCAATAGGGTCAACCTCCACAGAGCAAGGCCTTGCGTAAGTCATTGCATACAATCTTCCATCAACGTTCTTCCTAACCCTGCAAAAACCACTCTTACCCGCAGGAATAAGGCACTCACGGTAACACAAACAACACTTGACGCTTCCGTCAGGCAGTTTCTCATAGAACATTGCTTCCCGCATGAAATAAGAATAAGAAAAGATAGTTAAAAAGCTTTTTTAATCATCGAGTGCAGAATAAAATTGATGAATTTTATTGAAAAAGTCTTAGCTAATAAAAATGAAAAAAAGGAAGTCAAAGAGAAGTTAGTAAAAGTAATTACTGATGAAAAAACAAAAGAAAAATATTATGTGATGATTGGAGAAGGACCAAACATTAATATGGATAATAAAATCACTTTTGTAATAAGGAATGAAAAAGGAGAATTGGTAAGCACTGCTTCTGTGATTGAAAAAGAAAGAAATGGTAAGAAATGGGCTGAGATAGTTGACGTTAAAACCAATGAAAAATACAAAAAAAGAGGATTCGCTGACGCAGTGCTTGGCTTTGCAGAACAAGAAGCATTCATCAGAGGATACAAAGAAGTGAAACTGTTATCCTCAAAACCAATAAGCAATGTCATGTACTTTAAAAGAGGTTACCGTACTCGTGGAAGAGAATTCTTCGGAGCATTTACCTTTAAGAAAAAGATAGGCCCTCATAACTGGATAGACCGCAGAAAAGTAATGAAAGGAAAACAAAAACGCTAACTACTTCTGAAGAACTCATAATTAAGCCTCATGCTTTCTGGAAACACTCTGAACTCGCACTCATCAACACTCATTGCCCTGCACTTCATCTCAACACAGTCAATAGGCTTGCCGTAAATAGCAGTAGCAAAACCAGCCAGCACTGCTGAAATGTAAGTGCACACAGGCCTGCTGCTCTTACCAACTTTTTCAAAATACTCTGACGCGAAAGGAGAATTCTCTAAGAACACTGCTGCTTCTCCCTTAGGCAATTCGTTCTTCTCAATCCTCGGAATTCCCAAACCATAAACATGCAACAGGGAAACTACGAACTTAAAGACTTCTTCAAGTGAAGGTTTTTCTTCAAGAATCTTCTTAGAAACAGGAGCACTGTCAAGGAAGAAATAAGCATGCTCTTCAGCAGCTTTCTTCAACTCTTCATAAAAAAGCTCCCACACCCTTTTGCCGAACTCTTCCTCAGCAACTGACAAAAACTTGTAAGAAAACAACGGAAAAGACAAGAACAAACGTCCTCCAAGACTCCACACGCTGCCACGCTTGAAGTTAAGTTTTACTTCTTCATCTTCCTTGAATTCCATGAATTAAGAAAACCAACACTATAATAAAATACTTGCGCAGGACACATACACTGGTTAACAATGTTTATTAAGTGGGAAAAATACAAAAAACAACGTGGTTAAGATGAGTGGTTGTCTTCACATGGGTAATAAAGCTTGACTCGAAGAACAGGATAGTCTTACCACTCGAAGCACGCAGGAGCCTTGGCGTGGCTGATTCTATTGTCTTAAAAAAGGAGAAAGACAAAATAATACTCACCAACTACAAAGATTTAAAAAGAGAAGAGCTTAAGAGAGTTTCAAAGAATCATTACGAATGGCCGCAGTAGTGTAGTGGTTAGCACAAGGGACTGTGGATCCCTTAGCCCGAGTTCGAACAGCCGTACCCGGCTGGCGGGCTGAGGCCACGTTCAGCTGAAGCTGAAGTGGCCTGGTTTCCCTCTTTTAGGCGGGAAAAAAGCCAGCTAGGCAGCGAGAAAATCTCGGCTGCGGCCCTCTACTAATCCCAGGAAAGTGTTGCAAAATGAAATTCCAACCACCACGAGGAACTCGTGACTTCATGCCAGAAGAAATGGCGAAAAGAAACAAAGTATTCAACAGAATGCGAA
>JAJRYS010000009.1 GCA_024275665.1 archaeon
TCTTATTTTGAAAGCACTTCAGCACTCACTACCACTGGCCTTACCCTTCAATCAAGAATAATGCCACAGAGCATAGTATTCTGGAGAGCTTTAGAAGGATGGATAGGGGGGGCAGGAATAATAATCCTAGCACTAGTTGGTTTAATGTATTACGCGGGAGCAAGCAATGTAAAACTCTTTGAAGCAGAAGCAAGCGAGTTCCGCTTACGTCCTAACATTATAAACAGCTTGAAGCAAATCTGGTGGATTTACGCAAGCATAACACTAATAGGAACAGTGCTATTAATATTCGCTCACGTACCAGTGCTTGAGTCCCTATCACTATCCATGTCCGCTGTTTCAACAACAGGAACAGAAAACTACGTCGGAGAACTAGCTGCAATGAATTCGTGGGTAGTAGAAGCAATTCTTGCCTTCATAATGATTCTCGGCGCGCTTCCTTTCGCAGTTCACTACAGATTCATGAAAAAAGAATACGGTTCTTATTTCAAAGATATCCAAACAAAACTATTAATAATCCTGTCAGTGATGGCAACTATTACTATTCTCCCAAAATTCATGTCACTATACGGGGCTAACGCTCTGCGTTTTGCTTACTTCCATGTCGTATCAGCAATCACCGCAGGAGGGTTTAATGCAATACCTTTCACTAATCTTGACGTTTTTTCAAAAGTTGTGCTTAGCTTCTTAATGTTCCTCGGTGGCGCTGCTGGAAGCACTGCAGGAGGAATAAAATTAATAAGATTCTGGATAATTCTTAAATCACTCTATTGGAGGATTAAAGAATCCTTACTGCCTTCAATTGCTTACTTCCAGAAAACAATTAATGGAAAACCAATAGAGGAAGAGGATATAAACAGAGCAACAGTATTCGTAATAGCATACGCTATGATATTATTAATAAGCGTGTTCATACTAACATTCACTCAGAACTACGCATTAGAAGACGTAGTATTCGAAGTGACTTCAGCACAAGGAAATGCTGGATTAACAACAGGACTAACACAACCAACTATGAGCGCCCTTACAAAAGTAATATTATCATTTAATATGATAGCAGGGAGGATAGAAGTATTCCCCCTGTTTGCTTTAATAGGATTCATGATTAAACTTAAGAAGAGGTGAAAAAATGTACATTATAGTCATAGGAGCAGGAAGAATAGGAACGCACTTGGCGAAAACACTTATAGATGAAGGGCATGATGTTGTAGTAGTTGATAAAAACGGGGACGTGTGCCACGAAGTAGCTTCAGAACTAGGTTGCATAACAATAAGAGGAGACGCTGCAAAACCAAAAGTATTGGAAGAAGCTGGAATAAAAGAAGCAGATGCTGTGATAGTATTAACAGGCTCTGACGAAACAAACCTCATAATAAGCCTTATGGCAAAGCAGATGGGAGCAAAACAAGTAGCAGCAAGGTTAGGTGCTCTTCATTATGAAGAAGGCATTTTGAAAAACCTTGGTCTTGACTTAGTAATCTACCCAGAAGCAGCAGCAGCAGGGTACATAGCAGAACTCATTACAAAACCAGAAGTACTTGACCTAGCGTTCATAGCAAGAGGAGATGCTGAAATAGTAGAAATACTAATAAAAGAAAAATCGAAGATAGTTGGCAAGAAGATAAAAGAAATAGAACAACCGCAAGGAACAGCAATAATAGCACTGTCAAAAGAAGGGAAGATAGTAATACCAAATCCTGACACTGAAATAAAAGCAGGAGACAAAATACTAATACTAGCAAAAACAGAGAAAGTAAAGGAAATAAAAAAACTGATAGGATGATAACATGGACGAAGTAAGATTCGAAGCAAACATAAGAGGATGGGTTGCCATCAAGAAAATGAAAATAGACGAAGACACTCCACTCATAGAAGCCTCAAGAATACTAGCAAGCATTCATGACTCACTTGACAGGAAAATATGGGAATACTTGAAAGAAGAAATACCAACAGAAAAAATAGACAAAAAAGCATACGAACTAACAGGAGCAACTTATGACGAGAAGAAAAAACAATGGACGGTGAAAGGAAGAAAAACAGAACAGCAAATAGCACAAGTTCTTGCAAAATGCAACTCAGCAACAGCATTGAAAGGAATAAAACTCCCGGAAGTAAAACAAGCAAAAGAAATAGCAAAATCATATTTGACTAGGAAATGCTTGGACTTAATGGGAGTAAGAATAGAACTAGACCCAAAGCTCGTTGAAAAATACATCGAAGCCAAGAGCAAAATTATTTAAAACAACACTATTCATAAAATTCTAAAACAAACACTATTCAAAGATGGGGTTATGGCGTAGCGACCGCGAAATCGGTCGACGCTTTCAGCGCCACGCGGCACAAGACCGCGTACACTATCCAAAAGATGGGGCTATAGTGTAGTCTGGTCTATCATTCCGGCTTTGGGCGAGCTTCGGTTTTTTCTCCGAAGTTCAAAAACAGCCGGCGACCCCAGTTCAAAGAGGGGCTGCGCCCCCTCTACCCCTGCAGGCCACGTGAAGCGGCCTATTGCTGGGGCAAGCGCAGCTCCATGAAAGTCTGGGTAGCCCCATCATTTCTCAAAATTAGTACATTCATGCAGGGGTGCCGGAGCCTGGAACCGAACCGCAGGGGGGCACATCCCCCCTTCAGTTTCAGGGTCTTCCTGATTCCCCCCTGAAAAACAAAGCATGCAGGGGTGCCGGAGCCTGGAATCCATTCTCCGCTGCAAGCGGGAGTGAATAGAAAACGGGCAGGACTTAAGACTCCCTTCAAAAAAAAGGAAGAAATCCTGTGGCTTAGTGCCTACGAGGGTTCAAATCCCTTCCCCTGCACTCCTCTTCAAAAGCCTCGGTAGCTCAGCTTGGTAGAGCGCGTGCTTGGTACAGCCGACGCGGCTGGCGGGTAAGGCCATCTCTGAAGAGATGACCTAAAAAGCTTAGCCAACGCGGTTACGAAAAGCACGAGGTCACGGGTTCAAATCCGCGGTGAAAGGCATTTCACCGAGCTTTTCACCGCTGGTGAAAATCCCGCCCGAGGCTTTCAAAAATCATTCCTTCAAAGGAATCAATTCGTTCAAGTCTTTCCTCGTGCCGTATTTTCCAAAAGAATCATACACTCTCTTTGTAGGAGTCTTTAACTCATAGAAAGCAATTTCTCCTATGATCATTCCTTTCCTGATGACGACTTCGAAAGGACCAGCGTTCGAGATTTCAAGAATTATTTTCCTTGGCTTCGGAACCCCGTGACCAGAGTGGATTACTGGAGCTGTCTGCGTGACTGACAAGCCGAGACGCGCTAGAGTAGAACGCCCACTAACACTAGCAGCTATTTCATGATTAATAGATATCCTTTCAAGAGTCCTTGCCAGCAGGAATTCCCCTGGTTTCAAAACACACTCCTTTATCCTTTTCCTCTTGTAATACTCTTCAAAACCTCCTTTATGAGGGTCTACTCTCTTTCCAGGAATTGGGATAGCTATAAGAGAATCCAGTCGAAGCTTGTAAGTATCAGGCTGGAGTAATTTCTTGTCAAAAGGCTTGATCATTATCCTCTTTTCCTTGATAGCGTTTAGAATGTCAACGTCAGAATACATAAGGAGTACTACCACACCCATGTTTATAAACATAATTGAATAGAATTAAGAACAACGCCGGGGTGGCTCAGCCTCTGGAAGAGCAAAAGCCTGCGCTTCAGCTCTGCAGCTGAAATGGTTAGAGCGCGAGACTCATAATCTCGAGGCCGCTGGTTCAAATCTGTGGTGAAACGCATTTCACCGAGCTTTTCACCGCTGGTGAAAATCCGGCCCCCGGCACTAAACCCAAAGGTTTTGAAAATGAAATACTTTGAAACGCTCCTTGCACTCTCCCTGCTTGGCATTGTGTTATTATCAGGATGCGTGAAACCAGTAGTTGGAAACGTGAAGATAATAGTAACTCGCTACGAAGGAGACTGCATGCCTCCTGTTACGCGCTCTCCGTGCTGCCAAGGATTTCCAGCAAAGAGTATTATAATAATAGTAGATGGAGAAAAATACGTAACCGATCACAATGGAGTAATATCATTAAGATTAGAAGAAAACAAGACTCATTCAATAAGATTCCCTAACTGTGATAATGAATACAAAGAACTCGTAGTGAACATCACAAGCGAGGGAATAATATACAACGAAACAATAGTATACGGCAATGCTGCTTACGAGCAGAAGACTGTCAAGAGCAAGGAGGAGGTTAGAATAAACCTGGCTTGCTGTACAGCGTGAAAGGTTTTTAAACGAAAAACATTCAAATAAAGACTGCAAACTACAATTTTTTCAATAAGCCTCAGTAGCACAGTGGTAGTGCGGCTGCCTTGTAACACTTTTACAAAAAAAGTGAAAGCGAGCAGCATGGTCGCTGCTAAGAAAGCAGCAGGTCGCCGGTTCGAATCTGCGGTGAAAGCAAAACCTTTCATCGAGCTTTTCACCGCTGGTGAAAATCCGGCCTGAGGCTTTCAAAAAAAGAGAAAAGGAGTAATGCCATATGATAAAAATCTACAAAATACCCTCAGACAAACTAGGAGAAGTAAAGAAAGTAATTGAGAACCCTGACGTTGCTACTAACAAATGGGCTAGGAACGGTTATACTTTGAGAGATGCTAAGACTCTCGGGTTTGACGATAACGCTTCTTACTTGTACGTGAAAGGAACAGAAGAGTTCTTCAAAGAAAACGAAGAGCAAGTAATAAGCATTGAAGGAGTAGAAGAGATCAAAGGAGAAGAATACGAGAAAGTAAAAGAGAAAATCGAGGAAGAGCAATCAGGAGCAGCAGCAGGAATAGGAGCAATATTCGGGTAATGCTAATAAGAAGCAGAACATCCCGCTGTAGCTTAGTGGAAGAGCGCCCGGCTGTAGTGCGAATAACACGAAGGAACTCGTGTTGGAAACCGGGAGATCGGGAGTTCAAATCTCCCCGGCGGGACTCAAACTAACGGCAAAAAAACCAAATGCCCCGGTAGTCTAGTGCTTGTCTGTTGCACGACGGCAAGCAGACAATGCTTGTCCGTCGCCTGACGGCGAGCAGACAATGGCCTAGGATGCAGGACTGTCGATATCGAAACCTCCAACGGGTTTCGACGCATCCAGCAACCAAAAAGCAGAAATCCTGCGACCCGGGTTCAAATCCCGGCTGGGGCGCTATCAAAAAACAAAAACATAAATCGCATCAAGGAAGGGGGATCAGGAACTCCCTAGAAATGAGGGGGAAACATAGTTGCCCCCGCGTTTCGGAATCCCTGCTGGGGCGCCATAACCTCTTTAAAGACAATCGCCGAAACATATAAATACCAGAAAAACCGTAATCTTTAAAGGCCTATTTTTTATCTGTTTTTGGGTGAAAAAACTTGAACAAGAAGTTGATACTCGAGCACGCGCTAGTACCTAAACATGAGGTTCTAGAAAAGAAAGAAATAAACAAATTATTAAAAAGACTTGGAGTGACAATAGAGAATCTTCCAAAAATTCTTGAAACAGATCCAGTTGTAAAAGCAATAAAAGCAAAGAAAGGAGACGTGCTTAAAATCACTAGAACGAGCCCAACACTAGGAGAATCTGTTTATTACAGAGTAGTAGTGTAAAGGTGTGATAATGTATTACTGGGACGTAGCAAAATCAATATTCGACGAGTACTCCATTGTCAAACAGCATTTGGACTCTTATAACGAATTCGTAAACAAACGAATTTACGAAGCAATAGAAGAAATAAATGAGGCTGAAGACAGAAGTTCTGAGAGAAGGACTCTTCGCTTTCACAAAATAAGACTTGAAAAACCAATAGTAGTAGAGGCTGATGGAAGCAGGAGAAAGATAATGCCAATGGAATCAAGGATAAGAAACAGAACTTATTCTGCCTCTGTATATGCTGATTTAAGTGTCATGGAAGGAGACCAAGAAATAGACAGGGCAGAAGTGTACATCGGAGAACTGCCAGTAATGATAAAATCAGATTTATGCCACTTAAAAGAATTAACGAGAGAAGAATTGATAGCTAACAAAGAAGACCCAGATGACCCTGGAGGATACTTCATAGTAAATGGCTCTGAAAAAGTGTTAATAGCAGTAGAAGACTTCGCTCCTAACAGAGTGCTTGTTTCAAAAGAAATGAAGGGAGGAAAAGAATTAGTATCAGGCAGAATTTTCTCTGTTAGAAAAGGATTCAGGTCAAAACTCGTTCTGGAAAGAAAACAAGACGGAATGACCTACGTTTCCTTCCCATCATCACCTCCGAACCTCAACTTGTTCATAGTGCTGAAAGCACTTGGTTTTGATTCAAAACAAAAATTATTAAACGCTTTTTCAGACAAGCCAGAAGTAGTAAACGATGTATTGCTAAACCTTGAAAGCATTGAAGCAAAAAATGCTGACGAAGCTCTTGATTACATTGGAAAAAGAGTAGCAGCAGGACAGTCAGAAGAGTATAGGAAAGGGAGAGCAGCTTACGTTCTTGACAACTACTTACTGCCTCATGTCGGGGTTACTTCAAATGACAGGAAGAAAAAAGCTTATTTCTTAATACGCATGCTTGAAAGATGCATTGAAGTAGCTACTGGGAAAAGAGACGAAGATGACAAAGACCACTACGCTAATAAGAGGATCAAAATTTCTGGAATGCTTATTGACGAAATATTCAGGTATGCGATGGGGCACTTCATAAAAGACGTTAAGTACCAGATTGAAAGAGCGGCCACTCGTGGCAGGAAAATGCAGATAAAAACAGTGGTAAGGCCTGACGCCATGAGCGATAGGATTAATTTCGCAATGGGAACAGGAATGTGGGTTGGTAAAAGACCAGGAGTATCACAACTGCTTGACAGAATAAGTTATACTGCAACGCTTTCCCACTTGAGAAGAGTAAGGTCCCCTCTTTCAAAAGGACAACAGCACTTCGAAGCAAGAGACCTTCACCCAACTCATTTTGGAAAAATATGCACTCATGAAACTCCTGAAGGGCAGAGATGTGGTTTGATAAAAAACCTTGCAATAGGATGCTTCATATCTGGTGATACAAAAGAAGACATTTCAAAAGAACTTGAAAAACTAGGAGTAGAACTCATAAAACACTAAAAGGAGAATGAAATAAATGAAAAAAGCAAGCATTTACCTTAACGGAAGCTTAATAGGCTTTCATGAAAAGCCGAAAGAGTTAATACAATCAATGAAAGAAAGAAGAAGAAAAGGAGACTTGCCAAACAATCTGACTATCGCTTATTACGAAGACCTCAACGAGGTTTACATTAACACCGATGCTGGAAGAGCAGTAAGACCACTCATAGTAGTAGAGAATGGTAAAAGCAAGCTCACAAAAGATCATATCAAACTCATAAAAGAAGGGAAGATGAAATTCTCAGATTTAGTGAAGAACGGAGTCATTGAATTCCTTGATGCTGAAGAAGAAGAAAACGCTTACATTGCTTTTGATGAAAGCGAGTTGACAAAAGAACACACTCACTTAGAAATTCACCCATCACTAATGCTTGGAGCAGTAGCAGCACTATCTCCTTTCCCTGAATACAATTCTTCTCCAAGAATAACCATGAGCACGCAAATGCTTAAACAAGCAATAGGGTTGTATGCTTCAAACTTCAATGTGAGAACAGATACTCTTTCACATGTAATGTACTACCCTCAGACTCCAATAGCAAGAACTAACTATAATGAAATATTCGGAGTTGACAACAAAGCAGCTGGACAAAACTTCATAATCGCAATAATGCCTTACTTAGGATACAACATTAATGATGCCATAATTCTAAACAAAGCAAGCGTGGAAAGAGGACTTGGCAGGAGCGTTTATTATAAGACTTATACTTCTGAAGAAAGAAGATACCCAGGAGGACAAAAAGATAGATTTGAATTCGTGAAACCAGAAACCCCTGGATACAGAGGGGAAGAAGCTTACAAAAAACTAGATGAAGAGGGGATAGTAGAACCAGAATTAGAAGTAAAAGCAGGAGAAGTGATAATAGGAAAAACATCACCTCCAAGATTCCTTGAAGAAACATCCCAAATAGGATTGCTTGAAGAAAAGAGAAGAGAAAACTCCACTGTTGTGAAAGAAGGAGACGATGGGATAGTAGACTGGGTGATAATGACAGAAGAAAAAGGAGGAACAAGACTCGCAAAAGTAAAAATGAGAAAAATAATGATACCAGAGATAGGAGACAAATTCGCAGCAAGATATGGTCAGAAAGGAGTAATAGGACTGCTTGTTGAAAACGAGAACATGCCATTCAGCGAAAACGGAATAGTACCAGACATGTGTATGAATCCTCACGCAATCCCAGGAAGAATGACCGCAGGATACTTACTAGAAGCAATAGGATCAAAAGCAGGAAGCTTGAAAGGAAAACGAATAAACGCAACCGCTTTTGATAGTGATAACATAGAGGAACTGAAAAAAGTGTTAGAAGAATATGGATTCAAACCAACAGGAAAAGAGATAATGTATGATGGAATTACAGGAA
>JAJRYS010000010.1 GCA_024275665.1 archaeon
GCCATCGCAAGATCACAACCTCTTCCAAGGCGTAAGGTTGTAAAAATACTTGAAGAAAATGGTTTTAAGAAAGTAAGATCAAGCAAGCATGACACTTTTAAGAAGAAAAAGCATGATGGAAGAGTTCTAATAACCTGGGTTCCTCATCACAAGGAAATAACTCTTTTTGTAATACAATACATTATTAAGCAAACTGAAAAATCAAGAGAAGAATTTTATTAAGCCTTGTTTTTCATTCTCCCAGCCTCAGCTGTTCCAGGAACTCTTCTTCCTTGGGATGCAGTTTTCCAGGGATTATGATCACCTGCAAGGGCAGTCCAACGTCAGCGTCCATTAACTCTCCTGCCTTTCCGTAAACGATTCTCGAGTTAGGGCTTCCTATCTGCGAACCAACCACTACTTCAGTCTCTTCGTCCAGTCCTGCTTCTATTAACTGTTTTAATGCTTGCTGCGCGTTCAAGTACTTGTTGTTAGCCAGGTCCAAGTCTAAGAAGAAAAGAGTGTGAAGTCCTCTTTCCTTGTTTTGTTTGAACACGTCAAACCAAGAAGTAGGCTTGTAGTCTTCTGTCCAGAAAGTAATAGTAGCACTCCTGCCGAGTTTGTACAACTGCAATCCAGTCTCTCCTATTGCTGAGAAAATGGAAGCATTGTGAATGACTTTTGTTTTTATGCCTCGCTTGCGGGCTTCTATGACCAGGTCAGAGTGAGTAGTAGCAACCATTGGGTCTCCTGCTACTAACAAGCCGACATCGTTGTTCTCTGCGTAGTCAAGCACTCCGTAGTTCTCCAAAAACTCGCGGTTAGCTAACTGTATTCTCTTCCCTGTTAGTTCTTCCAAGCGTTGCTTGTCAGTTCCCATCAGCTTGGACGTGTAGTTCTCCAAGAACAACAAGTCGCATTCCCTGGCTTCTTCCAAACCACGCAGAGTGAAGCCCTTCTCATCCCACAATCCCAATCCTATGAGTTTCAGCATTAGCGATCACTCTTTCATTGTCCTTTCTTCCTGGCTTGGAGTTTTCTCAGCATGCTCTTGATTTCGTCAAGGTCTTGTTGCATGTTGAGGATTTCTTTCATAGTGCGCCTGTCAACGTAGTAGTCTCTCATGGAACGCGCGCGGTCTCTTTGCTCTTCCCTGTTCTGGCTCATGAGGATTATGGGTGCTTGTACAGCTGCCAGACAATATAAGGTGAGGTTGAGCACTATGAAGGGGTAAGGATCCCATTGGTTGATCCACGCTAGCACGTTCAAAGCAATCCAGATAACAATGTATATTGACAATACTATTATGAAAGTCCAGCTTCCCATGAAGCCAGTGAGAGCGTCTGCTGCTTTCTGCCCGAACGTTCTCTTCTCTTTCGGGATCCTGAGTATTTTCTCAATCTCGTCCTCCATTCTAACCCATCTCACGGAGTAATCCTGTCGAACTTATAGTAAGTAATGTCTCCTTCCTTGTCCACTACTGCGTATATCATTTTCTTCCTAACGTTCTGCGCGAGCCTGATAGACCTTGAAATGATGGGCATTTCTGCTTTGTATTCTTCTGGAACGCAGTGCACTAGCCATATTGCGTGCCCCTTGCCAGGCCTGTCTCCTCTGGAATAAACGCGGTAATGCGTGCCGAACTTGAAACCGGTCCTCACGCAGAAGCCCCTGTCTTTCAAGTCCCTGTACACTAAGTACTTCAAACCGAATTCCTTGTCTTTCTTGAGGAAGTGCTTGAACAAGTCTTCGTACGATAAGTCTTTGCCTTTCTTGTCCTGTACTTCGAACTTCTTCCTCTTTTCTTTCAAGTAGAGTGCTTCTTCAGGGGAGAGCAGAAGTTGGTTTCCTTCTTTCTCTCCAATCCCTCTCTTCTCCAAGTCTTCAGCCAGTTCCTGGTCTGTTATCAGCACTCTGTCTCCTATGAGCAAGTGCATTTTTTCCTCCTCCTGTTCTTCTTTTTTCACCACTAAGCATCATACTCCCATTGTTTTGAGAAAAGCATCAGTGCCGTGTTTCTCATCACTGTTCAGTGTTTGTACACTTCATCATCTGCTTTTATTAATAGTTCTTTTCCTTGTTTATAAAAGTAATTATTTAACAATTATATTGTCGTATAATTCTTTTGTAGTAATTACTCTTACTTTTCTTTGTTTTAAGAAGTCCTTGTCAAGGGACCATATCCTGTCAGCGTTTACTGCAAGAGTTGTTGCAATGAAAGGAGAGTCTTTTTCATCAATTCCTTTCATTATCCTTCGTGCTTCCTTCATCTTCTTCTTTATCGTTTCATGTTTAACAATTTTAACATCATTCGTTATCATTGAGAGTATTCTTGTTATGTCCTCCTTTCCCAATCCTGTTTTTTAGATATTAAGCTAAGGTGTTTTTCTATTTCTTCAAAAGCATATTCGGGAACTAAGAATTCTGCTTGTTTGCTGGTTAGTATTTCACGGATTACTGAGTCTTTCAATAGTGATGCAATTATTATGTTAGTATCTATCACTATTTTCATTTAATACCTCTCTAACAAGCTCTTCTTAATTTCCTTGTTTATTTCTTCTATGTCTTTTTTTGTTAGTTTGCTTTTCTCAGTTATTTTATCCATTAACTTTAATTTTGCAACGTGTTCTATTATTGCTTTTCTGGCCACTTCACTCCATTTCACTTCTTTGTGCTTTTTCATTACTTTATGGATCTCCTCTGGTATTGATAAAGTGATATTACTCATTACACATCACCATGTGAATTATGTGTGTTCACATATAAAAAGATTTTTGCTTACTCTTTCTCAGCTTCTGCTATTATCCTGTCAAGCACTCTGTCAACTTCTCCTTCTGCAAGCGCTTCTATCAACGACTCTGGCTTTGGTCCTTTGTAATCAGTCTGGCTGAGTAGTTTTTCAAGCAAGCTCATTCCAATCTCGTCAACTGATTTCTTCTCCTGTTGAAGTTTTCTCAGTTTCTCAACCACTGTCTTCAGCTCTTCTGCTTCCAACTCGTTGTCAATGCTCACCACGAAGTCAGGATTGTTCTTGAACTCTGACAAGTTAATGCTAGTGCTGCTGCCAGGAGCCAGCTTGCCAATGAGTTTTATTTTCACCAAAGGTTTTTTCTCGCTCTTAGGAAGAGAAGCCAAGAACTCTCTAACCTTTTCAATGATCTCGTAAGGCTTTGCGTTATCCATTATTATCTTCTTGAAGAACAAGCGCCTTTGCTTTTCCAATGCCGCGAACTCTGGGGCGAGTGGTTGTTGCTTGGAGTCGATCATGAAAAAGCCTTTGCCTCCTTCCACTGCTTCTTTCTCTTTCTGCTGCGTGAGGATAGTACTGCCAGGGATTAACAATTTCTTGTCAGCATACCATTTCCTCCAGTGAATGTGGCCGTCAATGTACAAGTCAAAACCAAGAGGCAAGTCGTTGACTGAGATGAACTCGTTGTCAGCATCGAATATTTCTTCCTTTAAAGACTGGTGGAACACGAACACGTTGAAAGCCCCTTCAACTGGTTTCGGATTCCATTCTGAAAGTTCTTTGTTTACGTCTCTTTCTGACACGCCGCTGAACCCGTGCACTGCTACTCTCTCCCCATCTTTTTCAAGAATCACTGCATTCTTGTGCAAGTGAATCAAGTAACCAGCTTGCTCGAGTAATTCCACTGGGTTTACTAAGTGCTCTGCCCTCTTCTCATGAGTGCCGTGAATAGCGATCACTGGAACTCCTTTCAAAGCCATGTCACTTACTTTTTTCTGTTCTCCAGTAAAACCAACGAGCCTCACACTGCTCTGCCTTGCCAAAAGTGGTTTTTGGAAGAGTTTCAAAGCACGCGCCCACACTTCCTGCTTGGGAGTACGCGTGTCGAAAATGTCACCAGGTAACAGTATGAAGTCAGGTTCTCTTGCAAGAGCCTTGTCCAGAGCTTCTTCAAAAGCCTCGAAACTGTCATCCTCTAACTCTGTGCCAAAATTATGACCCAAGTGAGTGTCAGAAATAACCGCGAAACGCAACACCAACCACCTGATTAAGATTACGCAAAAAGAGTATTAAAAACGAAGAGGTGGGGGATATCGTAGCTTAATTATTAAAAGCAAAGCAGTTGTTATAATTGTGAAGAGGTGTTGGGATGAAGTTTGAGATAAGCATTCCTTATCTTTTTGACTTGAAAACGATAAAAGACATCAAAAGGCAAAAAATGACAAAAGTGAAAATAAAGAACAACGTTTTGAGAGCAGTAGTAGAGACGAAAGATATTAGAAAAGAATACGGTGAAATGCTTAAGACTAAGTATAAGTACAAGAAACAAGAATTCACACCATTCGTGAACAAGATACAAGGAATAAACTTGAAGCCTCTTACGAAGAAATTAAGGACTTATGAAGATGCTGTGATGATAACAGGTCTCTTGGTCAAGAACTTAATTAGGAAAGCAAACAGTGCGGATAATGGTTTCACTGATTTCCTAGGATCAAATTACTTGTTCTGGAATCCAATAAACTCATGTGGTGCTATATGCACTATGTCAGCTGGTCTGCTAAGAGAATTAGGAATAGAAGCTCATTTAGTAAGAGGAGTAATGTTAGTAAACAAGAGGAAAAGAGTTTACAAGAATGACCGCAGGGTTGAACACTGTTGGAGTGTGATAAGAGTTCCTGGGAAGGGACTAGTTGAATTGGATTTCACAGGACAAACAGTTTATAACTTCCCAAATGAAAGGTATATTGCAATGATACGGGTAAGAGACCCAATGGAGTATTTCACGAGGCACTTGGGCTTTTCAACAAGCGAGGATTACTTGAGCAGTTCTTGGATAAAAAGAGTAGAGTGAACTAGTGACTAATGATTTGAGGGTAATCATTTGGAAACGGCTGCTGTAATAAATGAAAGAAAAAAGAATTCAAAGCACTAGTTTGTATACCAGACTTTTTCCTTTCTTTCCTGTTTTCTTGAATCCAAGGCTTTCAAAAAACTTCTGTGAAGCAGTGTTGTCCTCCAGCACGTGCGCTTCGATCTCTCTTTCTCCAGAATGAAGCAATAACCAGAATACTAGTTTGGTTGCAATCTTTTTCCTCCTGCGCTTTTTTGACACTATTAAAGAATAAATAACTCCTTTATCAAGCTGAGCAAAACCAACAACCTCACCATCAGCCAACGCAACCACGTTCAAACCAGTTGACAAGTCAGGCTTCTTAGGACTCTGCAAATCAGACAATGATAATATCCTCTGCAAGTCTTTTTTAGTTGCTTTCCTTAACAGCATTTCAGAACCCACTGCAAACATCTCATAATTTTACAAAAGTGATCAGTACAAAATCTTTATTCTTTTGTAATTCCATTTATGAATTCAATAAGTAACCTCAAATCTTCTATTCTTTTATTATTAAATTCACTAATACTAAAATTGTATTTTACATCTATATTTTTGGTAATTTTTCTTATAATATCCTCAACAATCTTTGGGTTGACTCCTTTTTTTGGTGGGAAGCAAACTGATTCAAAAAGTTTAGATGAAAAGACATCACAATCAATATCAAAATGAATTACTTGTGGACTAAATTCTATAATTTTTTTAATAACCTTCGATATGCTTCTATCTTTATCAACTAGCTCATTTCTTGGTATAACATAAATTCCTTTTTTCTCTGCTTTTGATATAACATCTTTCCCCGCCTCTGTTCCAAGGTGAATGAATTGTATCTTATTGCCATTAAAATCAAATTGTTTCAAGTAATTACCATGATTTAAGAAAGAGTAAGGACTTAGAATATCAATGTGAGTGTCAAAACTAATAAAAGTTGTTTTAACTCCCCCTCCTTTTTCCAATAGCATCAGTGCTGAGTTCACTCATCATGTTTTTCAGTGTTTGTACACTTCATCATCTGCTCTATGATAAATTTGGTTCATTTCTAATATTTAAACTTTGTTTAAACACTTTCCTGCTGTCGTTTTTGCATGAAAAAATAGCCTTTTTTCACAGTTTCTCGTTTGTTTCTTTTACTTTCATGTTTCTCCTTGCATTTATATAATCGTGATCATTTTTTGATCTTTCTTTTACTATGGTTTGTTTTGGTATTAGTTTCCTTTAAGAAACTAATATGAATACAAGGAAACTGTTGGTTTTTTTGTTGTAGTAGTAGTCTCGGTTCTTATCTTGTTAATGCGTTAATTGTAGTTAACGTAAAATTGGTTTTTGTGTTAATTATAATTAACGTATTTTTTGGTTTGTTTCCTTGTTTGGCAGACATGTTATTAATATTATTTCCTTGTGCAATGGGGCAGAATATGATGATTATGTTTGTTGCAGAGGGAAATGTTAAATATAATGGGCAAGTTCTGTTGTTTTTAGTTAGTATAGTGAATAAATATTTCAGACTAAGAGGTTTTATGGTTTATTGGTTAAAAATTGGTTAAAGTTACCGATGGATATTTTTTTGTTATTATTTCCTTGTGTAATGAACATATTATTGTGATTATGTTCATTATGGAGGGAAATTTTTATATATTTTTTATAATCTGGATTATATAATCGTGGTTATATTTTTTGGATGAGTGATTTGCATGGTTTGTTTACAAGAAAATAATAGATAAGTTTCCTTTTGGAAACGAAAAGCTTATATATTCGTTTTTTGTAAGAAACTAACATGGATACGGGGGAGTTGTTGGTTCTTCTTAATCCTTGGTGGA